>JADLFU010000207.1 GCA_020849655.1 Polyangiaceae bacterium
ATTCCGCTTCGGACTCCGACACTCGCTCCTCGTGATCCCGAAATCCATGCTCAGCGGGCGCGGCGACGGCGGGCGCCGGGGCGGCAGTCGGCGCACACGCCGCGCAGCTCGTGCACGTGATCGGTCAGCAGGAACCCGAAGCGCGCCGCGATCTCGCGCTGCAGCGCCTCGACGGCCTCCGCCTCGAACTCGACGATCTTCCCGCAGCCCGTGCAGACGAGGTGATCGTGGTGCTCGCGCTCGAAGGCGCGCTCGTAGCGGGCGGACTTGCCCGAGACCAGCGTGAGCTGGAGCAGGCCCGCGTCGACGAGCAGCGGGAGCACGCGGTACACGGTCGCGGTGTGCGCGTCCTTCGCCCCGCGGGCGCGGAGATCCGTCGCCAGCTCCTCGACGGAGAAGTGGCCGCGCCGCGAGAGCGCGGCCCGCGCGATCTCCGCGCGCGTCGCCGACGAGTTCAGGCCGCGCGCCTTCACGAGCGCGGCGAGCTGCGCGAGCGCGCGCGCCATGGCGGCCTCGTCGAGCCCCGCGCCGGAGGTCACCTGCCGCATCCGCGCATGATGCGAGGGGCGCGGGGGGCGCGCAAGCCAGCCCTGGCGTCGCCCGCCCCCACCGTGTCGTGGCTCGGTGATAGCCTGCGCTCCCCATGATTCGCCTCTCGCAGCGGCAGCTCGTCGCCATCGGGATCGTGCTCGCGCTCGCCGCCGCCGCGGTCACGCTCGGGCCCGCCGACGCCACGAAGGTCGTGCTCGGCGTCTCCGCGGGGGCGCTGGTCGCGCTCCTGTACGGCCTCTCGGGCGTGGGCGGCGCCGAGCTCGGCCCCGTCGCCGAGGCCGTGCGGATGGCGGCCCGCGGCGAGCGCCCGCCGCTCCCTGCGTCACCGACCCCGGACGTCCTCGCGCTGTACGCGGCCCTCGGTGACGTCGCCGAGCAGCAGAGGCGTCAGCTCACCGACGGGAAATCGCTCGACGCGGGCATCGAGCAGGTCGCGCGCAGCCTCGACGCGGAGATCGCTCACCTCAACGATCTCGCGCGCGCGCAGGCCGGCGCCGCGGAGCAGGCCGTCCGCGCGATCCAGGAGGTGTCCTCGGGCGTCATCGACGTCTCGAAGCACGTCGACACCCTCGCCGCGAGCGCGGAGGAGTCGTCGTCGAGCATCCTCGAGATCACGGCGACCAACGACGAGGTCAGCGAGAACACCGCCGAGCTCGCCGAGAGCGTCCGCGAGACGGTCTCGTCGATCGAGGAGATGGCCTACTCGATCAAGGAGGTCGCGAAGAACGTCGAGGCGCTCTCGCTGACGGCCGAGGAGACGAGCTCGTCGATGAACGAGATGGACGTCTCGATCGACCAGGTGCAGTCGAACGCCAACGAGACGGCGCGCCTCTCCGAGGAGGTCGCGAGCGACGCCGAGAAGGGCGCCGAGGCCATCCTGAAGACGATCGGCGAGATCTACCGCATCAAGGAGTCGAGCCAGGAGGCGGTGATGGTCATCGCGAGCCTCGGGTCGCGCATCGAGGCCATCGGCCAGATCGTCGGCGTCATCGACGAGGTCGCCGAGCAGACGAACCTCCTCGCGCTGAACGCCGCCATCCTCGCCGCGCAGTCGGGCGAGCACGGCAAGGGGTTCGCCGTCGTCGCCGACGAGATCAAGGATCTCGCCGAGCGCGCGGGCGGCTCGACGAAGGAGATCGCCGATCTGGTCAAGACGATCCAGAGCGAGTCGAAGAACGCGATCGTCGCCGTCGAGCGCTCGAGCCACAACGTCGACCGCGGCGTCGAGGTGTCGAACGACGCCGAGCGCGCGCTGAAGAAGATCCTCGAGTCGTCGCAGAAGAGCACCAACATGGTGCGGGCCATCGCGCGGGCCACCGTCGAGCAGGCGAAGGGCTCGAAGCAGGTCACCGACGCCATCGGGCGCATCGCCGAGACGGTGCAGCAGATCGCCGCCGCGACGAGCCAGCAGGCGCGCGGCTCCGAGCTCATCATGAAGAGCGCCGAGAAGATGCGCACCATCACGCAGCACGTCGAGCGCTCGAGCCACGAGCAGGCGCGCGGCGGCAAGCAGATCTCCCAGTCGATCGAGAACATGGCCAGCATGGTCAACCAGCTGTCGCAGGCGCAGCGGGTGCAGGCGCGCGGCAACGAGCAGATCCTCGGCGCGACGACGCGCATCGAGACGGCCGTGCGCGAGGAGCTGGCGAGCGTCGCGAAGCTCTCCGAGATGCTCCACAAGGTGCGCGATCTGAGAGAGGGCTGAGCATGGGTTTCGGGATCCCTTCGTCGCGCGCGCCGGATTCCTCGCGTCCTTCGGCCGCCTTGGGTGAACCCGTGCTCGACGTGGCCGTGCCACGCCTGCGCGCGGTTTCAGCCCAATTCGGCTCGAATTCCGCTTCAGACTCCCGCACTCACTCCTCGGGCTCCCAAAATCCATGCTGAGCGGCATGTCAGGCTCGTCGTCGACGCCCCCGCCGCGGGGCGACAACGCGCTCGTCGCGTGGCTGTCGCGGCGCTTCCTCGAGCACCTGACGGTCGACGAGGCGTGGGTCTCCACGGTGCGCGAGGCCGCGTCGCGCGGGGACGTCGTGTACGTGCTGCGCCACCAGTCGGTGGTCGACACCCTCGCGCTCGATCACCTGACGAAGCGCCACTCGCTGCCGCCGGTGGGCTTCACCGACGATCTCGCCGATCTGCTCGTGCAGCCCGCGGGCGCCGCGCTCCGGGGCCTCGTCGCGTGGCGCAGGCGCGGGCCGGTCGCGGCGCGCCTCGAGCGGGCGCTCACGGCCGGCGAGAGCGCGCTCCTCTTCCTGAAGCGCCCGCCGGGGATGCTCGAGCAGCCGACGGGGCGCGCGCGCGGGCTCGCCGAGGGGGACGCGGCGCTCTCCGCGCTCTTCGAGCTGCAGCGCCGGCGAGCGCGGCCCATCCTGCTCGTGCCCCAGGTGTTCGTCTGGTCGAAGCGCCCCGACTCGCAGGGCGGCGAGCTGCTCGATCCGGTGTTCGGCGCGCGCGAGTGGCCGGGCACCGTGCGCACCGTCCTGCAGTTCCTGTCCAACTACCGCGGCGCCGATCTGCGCGCGGGCGAGGTCGTGGATCTCTCGGAGATCGTGCGCGAGACGACCGCGAGCGAGCAGGCGCGCGTGCGCCGCGTGACGTACACCGTGCTCACGCGCCTCGAGCGCGAGCGCCGCGCCATCCTCGGCCCCGCGAAGAAGAACCCCGACCGGATGCGCGACGAGATCCTGCGCAGCCCGAAGCTCCAGGCGCTCATCAAGGATCTCGCCGGCGAGGGGCGCAACGAGCGCCGCCTGCTGACGCTGAAGGCCTACGGCATGCTCCGCGAGCTCGAGGCGCGCCCGACGCTCGAGGTGCACAAGGCGTTCGAGCTCGCGCTGCACCAGATCGTCAGCCGCATCTACGCCGGCGTCGAGGTCGACGAGGAGGGCCTCGAGCGGGTGCGGCGGGCGGGCAAGCGCGGCACCATCGTCTTCTTGCCGAGCCACAAGAGTCACGTCGACTACCTGCTCCTGTCGTACGTGCTCAACGCCGCGCACCTGCAGCTGCCGCTCATCGCCGCCGGCGACAACCTCGGGTTCTTCCCGATGGGGCCGATCTTCCGGCGCGGCGGCGCGTTCTTCATCCGGCGATCGTTCAAGGGCGACAGGCTCTACGTCGCCGTCGTCGACGCGTACCTGCGGCGCGTCGTGAAGGACGGCTACGCGCTCGAGTTCTTCCTCGAGGGCGGCCGCTCGCGCACCGGCAAGCTGCTCGCGCCGAAGGTCGGGCTGCTCAGCATGGTCGTCGACGCCGCGCTGTCGCTCGCCGAGCGCGAGGTCACGGTCCTCCCCGTGTCGATCGGCTACGACCGCATCGTCGAGGAGCGCTCGTACGTCCGCGAGATGCAGGGCGGCGACAAGCGCAAGGAAGACGCCGGCGCGATGCTGCGCGGCGCGCGCGTGCTGTCGGGGTTCTACGGCCGCGTGAACGTGCAGTTCGGCCGCGAGCTGACGCTGCCGCGCCTGCGCGCCGAGCTCGGCTACCCCGGCGACAAGGCGCTCACGCCCGCGCAGCGCCGCGGCCTCGTCACGCGCCTCGCGCACCAGGCGATGAACGAGATCAACCGCGTCACCTCCGTCACGCCGGGCGCCGTCGTCGCGACCGTGCTGCTCGACGGTCGGCGCCGGGGCGTGCCGCACGCGGAGCTCGTGGAGGCGTGTCGGCGGCTCGTCGCGTCGCTCTCCTCGCGCGGCGCGCGCATGGCCCGCTCGCTCGTCACCTCGTCGGGCGCGCTCCGGCCCGACGCCATCCGCGACGCGGCGCAGCTCTTCGTGAAGGGCGAGCTCGTCCTCGCGCACGTGCCGGGCGAGTCGCTCGCGGGCGACGCGCGGCGGCGCGCCGCCATCTACACGGGCGACGACGTCGTCTACACCGTCGCCGACGACAAGCGCCTGACCCTGAGCCTCGCGAAGAACATCATCCTGCACCTCTTCGCGAGCCGCGCGCTCGTGTCGACCGCGCTCCTGATGCCGGGCGAGGCCGCGCCCACGGTCGAGACGGTGCGCGAGCGGGTGCGGATGCTGTCAAGATTGTTCAAGTACGAGCTGATGTTCCGCGCCGACGCGAGCTTCGACGCCATCTTCCTCGAGACGCTCGCCGACATGGAGCGCGACGGCGAGCTCTCGCGGGACGCCGCCGACACGTTCGCCTTCGGCGGCGGTCACCACGGCGAGACGGGCGAGGGGTGGGTGAGGTTCTACGCCGAGGTGCTGCGGCCGTTCATCGAGGGATACCAGGTCGCGGCGCGCGCGGCGGCGTCGCTGCAGAAGGGCCCCGCGACCGCGAAGGACCTCGTCAAGCGCGCGCTCGTCACGGGCGAGCGGATGTTCCTCTCCGGCGAGATCGGGCGGCGCGAGGCGGTGGCGCGGCCGCTGTTCGAGACGGCGCTCGAGGCGCTCGTCGACCACCAGTACCTCGCGCGCGAGGACGGCAAGCTCGCGCTCGCGCCGACGTTCGCGAGCGGGGAGGCGGTGACGGCGATCGAGGCGCGCGTGCGGGCGTTCGTCGTCTAGCGCCGGGCGGCCAGGCGAGGCGACCCGCCGCTCGAAAAAAAATCGACCGCGCGTGTCGATCTCGCGTGGGCTCGATCGTCGCGCCCTCGAACCCCCCACAGGAGGACACCGACCATGAAATACCTGAGCTTCATCCGCCACTCGGAGCAATACCGCGACACGCCCCCGCCCCCCGCGATGATGGAGGCCATGGGTCAGCTGATCGAGCGGTTCACCCGCGAGGGCGCGCTCGTCGACACGGGCGGCCTCGCGCCGAGCCGCGACGGCTTCCGCATGCGCCTCCGCGGCGGCGAGCTCTCGACCATCGACGGGCCCTTCACCGAGACGAAGGAGCTCATCGGCGGCTGGGCCATCCTGCGCGCCGACTCGCGCGAGGAGATCCTGCGCCTGACGACGGAGTTCCTCGACCTCCACCGCCGGCACTGGCCCGGCTTCGAGGCCGAGTGCGAGGTGAGGCCGATCGAGTTCCTGATGAGCGACGCGCACGTCGCGAAGTAGTCCGGCCACAGTCAAAGAGAGAGAGGAGACGACACATGCGCGTGATGGTGATCGTGAAGGCGACGAAGGGCTCGGAGGAGAACCAGCCCCCGACGACGCAGCTCATCGAGGAGATGGGCCGGTTCAACGAGGAGCTCGTGAAGGCCGGCGTGATGCTCAGCGGGGAGGGCCTGCAGCCGAGCTCGCGCGGCAAGCGGGTCGCGTTCTCGGGCGGCAAGAAGGCCGTGATCGACGGGCCTTTCGCCGAGACGAAGGAGCTCATCGCGGGGTTCTGGCTGTGGCAGGTGAAGGACATGGACGAGGCGCTCGAGTGGGTGCGCCGCTGCCCCGACCCGATGCCCGGCGAGGAGGCGACGCTCGAGCTGCGCCCGGTGATGGAGGCCGAGGATTTCGGCGAGGCGCTGACGCCGGAGCTGCGCGCGCACGACGAGCGCCTGCGCGCCGAGGTCGAGCGGCGGCGATCGTGAAGGCGAAGGCGAGGCCGGCCCGCGCCGGCGAGGAGCGGGTGCAGGGGCCCGCGTCGTACTTCCCGAGCATCGAGGCGAAGTACGGGCGCCCCATCCGTCACTGGCTCGAGCTCGCCGCGGCGCTGCTCGCGACGCGCTCGCACATGGAGGCGGTCGCCGCGCTGAAGGCCGAGCACGGGCTCGGCCACGGCCACGCGAACGCCGTCGTCGCGCACGCGAAGGCCGCGCTGCCGCGGTGACGGCGCGTCGCGCGATCGAGGCCGTGTGGCGCGTGGAGGCGCCGCGGGTGATCGGCGCGGTCGCGCGCGTCGTGCGCGACCTCGATCTCGCCGAGGATCTCGCGCAGGAGGCGCTCGTCGCGGCGCTCGAGCGCTGGGCCGTCGACGGTATCCCGAGCAACCCGGGCGCGTGGCTCGTCGCGACGGCGAAGCACCGCGCGATCGACGAGCTGCGCCGCCGCAGGATGCAGGCCGCGAAGCACGAGGAGCTCGCGCGCTCGCCCGGCGCCGACGCCGCGCCGCCGCCCGACGAGCGTGACCTGGGGGCCGCGGAGGTCGGCGACGATCTGCTGCGGCTCATCCTCGTCTCCTGCCACCCGGTGCTGTCGGCCGAGGCGCGGGCGGCGCTCACGCTGCGCCTGCTGGGCGGGCTGTCGACGGACGAGATCGCGCGCGCGTTCCTCGTGCCGGAGCCGACGATCTCGCAGCGGATCGTCCGCGCGAAGCGCACGCTCGCCGAGGCGCGCGCGCCGTTCGAGGTGCCGCGCGGGCAGGAGCTGTCGGCGCGCGTGCCCTCCGTGCTCGAGGTCGTCTACCTGATCTTCAACGAGGGCTACGCGGCCACGCGCGGCGACGCGTGGGTGCGGGGCGAGCTGTGCGACGACGCGCTCCGCCTCGGCCGCGTGCTCGCTGAGCTGGTGCCCGGCGAGGCCGAGGCGCACGGGCTCGTGGCGCTGATGGAGCTGCAGGCGTCGCGGCTGCGCGCGCGCGTCGGGCCGACCGGCGAGCCCGTCCTCTTGCTCGATCAGGATCGCGCGCGCTGGGACCGGCTGCTCATCCGCCGAGGCCTCGGGGCGCTCGATCGCGCCGAGGCGCTCGCGCGGCCGCTCGGCCCGTACACGCTGCAGGCGGCGATCGCGGCGTGCCACGCGCGGGCGGCCACCGCGGCGGAGACCGACTGGCGCAAGATCGTCGCCCTGTACGACGCGCTGGCGGAGGTCACGCGCTCGCCCGTCGTCGAGCTGAACCGCGCGGTCGCGGTGTCGATGGCCTTCGGCGCGGCGGAGGCGTTGCCGCTCGTCGACGCGCTCGCCGAGGAGCCGGGCCTGCGCGGGTACCACCTGCTGCCCTCCGTCCGCGCGCACCTGCTCACCGAGCTCGGGCGCCAGGAGGAGGCGCGCGGCGAGCTCGAGCGGGCCGACGCGCTCGCGCCGAGCTCGCGCGATCGCGCGCTCCTGCTCGCCCGCGCGAGGCAGCTCGACGGCGACGCGGGCGGTGTTGCCCAGCGGTCGAAGCTCTCCTAGCGTGGGAGGCGGTGGAGACCCAGGCGCCCGTCCAGCCAGGCGACGTGCTCGCGAGCAAGTACAAGGTCGAGCGCGTGCTCGGCCAGGGCGGCATGGGCGTGGTCGTCTCGGCGCTGCACACGCAGCTCGGCGAGCGCGTCGCGATCAAGTTCCTGCTCGGCGACGCGCTCGATCCCCAGCTCGTCGCGCGGTTCCTGCGCGAGGCGCAGGCCGCGGTGAAGGTGAAGAGCGAGCACGTCGCGCGCGTGATCGACGTCGGCACGCTGGAGTCGGGCGCGCCGTACATGGTGATGGAGCACCTCGTCGGCCAGGATCTCGCGCAGGTCGTCGAGCTGGGCGGGCCGCTCTCGGAGTCGACGGCGATCGAGTACGTGCTGCAGGCGTGCGAGGCGATCGCCGAGGCGCACGCGCACGGCATCGTGCACAGAGATCTCAAGCCGGCGAACCTCTTCCTCACGCGGCGCGCCGACGGCTCGACGCTCGTGAAGGTGCTCGACTTCGGCATCTCGAAGCAGCTCGACGCAGCGGGGCAGATCGATCTCACGGCGACGCAGACGGCGCTCGGCTCGCCCGCGTACATGTCGCCCGAGCAGGTGCGCTCGGCGAGGCACGTCGACCAGCGCACCGATCTCTGGTCGCTCGGCGTCATCCTGACCGAGCTCGTCACCGGGCGGCACCCGTTCTCGGCGCCGACGATGTCGGCGATGATGGCCGCCATCGTCGCCGATCCGCCGCGACGCCTCCGCGAGCTCGATCCGCGCGCGAACGAGGCGCTCGACCTCGCCGTCGCGCGCTGCCTCGAGAAGGATCCGTCCCGCAGGTTCGACTCGGTCGCGGCGCTCGCCACCGCGCTCGGACCGCTCGCGCCGCCCGCGGCGCGGCTGTCGATCGAGAGGATCGTCCGGCTCACGAGGGCCTCCTCTCCCGCCGAGCTGTCGGAGACGCTCGCCGCGCCGACGCCGCACGTCACGGCAGGCCACGAGCAGCGCACGGTGGCCGAGTGGCACACCCCCGCGCCCCCGCGCAAGGGCGGCCGAGCGGCGCTCCTCGTCGGCGCGGGCCTCACGTGCGCCGTCGCGCTCGCCGTCGTCGCGCTGCGGTCCCGCTCGCAGGCCTCGCCCGAGGGGATCATCGACACGGAGCCCGTCGCGTCTGCCGTGGCCCCCGCTCCCCCGGCCTCCTCGGCCGCCGCGCCGCCCGCGTCGATCGGCGCGCCGCCCGCGTCGGCTGCCACCCCGTCGGCGTCGATCGCCCCACCCGTCGCGTCGTCGAAGGCGACGCCGAAGAGACCGGCCACGCCGGCCAAGCCGAGCCCTCATGTCGATGACCGAAACTGGTAGGCGTATCCTCGCGCTGTCGCTCCTGTCCCTCGTCGCGTCGACCGGCGCGCACGCGCAGCCGCGCGATCTGGCCGGCGCCGAGGCGCTCTACCGGGAGGGCGTCGCGCTGAAGAAAGCCGGGAAAATTTCCGAGGCGTGCCTGAAGCTCGAGGACAGCTACAAGCTCGATCCGGCCGGGGGCACGCTGTTCGCGCTCGCCGACTGCCTCGAGGCCGCCGGGCGCGTGGCGAGCGCGTGGGCGCGCTTCGGCGAGGCGCGCGAGATCGCGGGGCGCAAGGGCCTCGCCGCGAAGGAGGCCGAGAGCGCGCGGCGCGCGGCCGCGCTCGAGAAGAAGCTCCCAAAGCTCACCATCGTCGTCACGACCGATCAGCGCGAGCTCGCGGGCCTCGAGGTGCGGCGCGACGGGCTCGTGGTCGGGCGGGGCACGTTCGGCGTGGCGTTGCCGGTCGATCCCGGGCCGCACACCCTGGAGGCGGTGGCGACGGGCAAGCGGCGCTGGACGACGAAGATCGAGGTGCCAGCGGGGCCGGGCGTCACGTCGGTCTCGATCCCCACGCTCGTCGACGAGCCCGTCGCCGTCGTCGCGCCGACCCCCTCTGCTGCACCTCCCGCCTCGACCGCGCCGCCTCCCACCGAGCCGCCGCCCCCTCCGCGCGACGATCCGCCGCCGAGCCAGGCGCCGCGCTACCTCGGCTACGGGGCGATCGCGCTGGGCGCGGTGTCGCTCGGCGCGGCGTATCTCTTCCACGCGAAGCAGACCTCCAAGATCGACGACGCCGCGCCGCACTGCCCCGACGGCTGCGACGAGACCGGCAGGGAGCTCTACAAGGAGGCGCGGTCGGCCTACACCGGCTCGCTGATCACCGGCATCGCGGGCGGGATGCTCGTCGCGGGCGGGGTCGTGCTGATCGTGACGGCGCCGCGGGCCAAGCCGAACGCCGCGCGCGTCTGGATCGCGCCGTCGTTCGGCGGCGCGGCGCTCGGCGGCAAGTTCTGACGCCGAGCGCCCGGGCAGGAGAGGTGGCCGAGACTGCGAGCGAACCGGGCTAGGCCAGGGAGGCCGACGCAGGAATACTAAGGTATTTCGAGGAGGCCGACCGACGCCTCGCCCGGTGCAGCCGCAAGATTGGACACCTCTCACTTCATCTCGACGTCGCGCACCACCTGGTTGCCCGCCTTGTCGAACGCGCGCACCGCGATGAGGTGCGGGCCCGCGGAGAGCACGCTGGAGAGATCGGCGTCGACCTCCTCCGTCGGCTCGTCGAGCACGCCGTCCTTCGGCAGGAGCGGGCGCCACTCGGTGTGGCCGTCGACCGCGAAGTCGATGCGCGCGATCGGGCCCAGCCCATCGACGATGTCGGCCTTCACGCGGCGCCCCGCGGCCGAGAGCCCGCGGAACACCGGCGGCGTGTTGTCGACCAGGATGGGGCCCGACTCGAGCGCGTGGCGGGTCACCCGATCGGGCGGGTTCGCCGTCTCGTCGGTCGCCTCGACGCGCACGCGGTAGATGCCCTCGGGCAGGCTCGCGGTGTCCCAGTCGAGATCGGAGCGCGTGAGCACGTCGTCCGGCCTGGTGAGATCGCGCCACGCCGCGTGCCCGTCGAAGCGGAAGCTCAGGCGGTAACGGAGCTGATCTCCGTCGGGGTTGTCCACGCGCCACGACAGCCGCACGCCGCCCGCGCGCGGGGGCACGTCCGATCCGCTCGGCCGCTGAGGCGACGCCGACGCCGGCGCGCCGGGCAGCGGCGGGCCGGACTGCGTGTTCATCGAGCCCGCGTGCGCGCCGCGCGGGCGCGCCTCGATCGTCGTGACGACCGCGCGGACGTTGTCGGCGGTGTACGGCACCTCGACCGAGCGCAAGAGCGCCGCGCCGCCCTTCGAGAAGCGCGCGCGCACCTGGATGAAGCGCGCCGGCGGCACGTTGGGCTTCGCGGGCGCCGTCAGCATCGCCGACCACTCGCTCCAGGTCGCGTCCGGCGTCGGCGAGTTGCCGGTGCGCGCCGCCATCTCGACCTGGCCGTCGGCGCGCCAGAACAGCCGCCCGAACATCGCGCGCGAGCCGGTGTCGAGCACGCGGCTCGTCCACGTCGCGTCGTCGCCGCCGGTGCCGCGGATCTCGTGCACCACGGCCGGATCGCTGCCGACGACGACCTTCGTCTTGCCGGTGAGCACGAGCGCGCCGATCTGGCGCGAGTCGACGTCGGCGACGAGCGTGCTCGTGTGGTTGTCGTCGACGGTGAACACGCGCCCCTCCGCCGCGGTGCCGACGTACGGCGCGCCCGCCTCGTCGACCGCGAGCGAGATGAAGTGCGTGTCCTTCCGCGCGAACAGCTCCTCCGCGCGCCCGTCGGGATCGATCTTCCAGAGCGCGCCCTTGCCGGCCCGCGGTCGTCCCGTCGTCGGAGGCGGCGCGCCCCCGCCCGGCGCGCCGATGGTCGGGCCGAGGCGGCGGTTCGGCTCGGAGGACGCGCCGACCTCGTTCGCCACGACGAACACGCCGCCGCCCTTCGCCATCGCGAGCGCCTTGATCTCGTCGCCCGGTGGGTTGAGCACGATGGTCGCGCGGCCGGGCCCGGTGATCTTGAAGACGAGCCCCTTGCCGGTCGAGCCCGCGTACACGGCGCCGTCGTCGCCGACCGTGACCGCCGAGAGCTGCGTCTCGTCGCTGTCGAACACGAGGCTCGGCGCCGACCCGGGCGCGACGAAGAAGAGCTTCCCGTGGGGGCCCGTCGCCGCGTAGAAGCCCTTCTTCTTCGCGTCCCACGCGAGCGCGAGGATGTGGTCGCCGTCGGGGATGCTGACGAGCTCCGACGCCTTGCCCGCGCCCTCGAGCTTCCAGATCTTGCCCTTCAGCGTCGCGGCGTAGACGGTCCTGCCGTCCGTCACCATCGCCGTCACGCCCATCTCCTTCGTGTCGGCGTACTCGTCGACCTTGCCGCCGGAGAGGCGCATGACCTTGCCGTTGCTGCCGGTGCCGAGCAGCACGCTGCCGTCTGACAGCTCGAGCGCGGAGAGCACCGACGAGATGCCCGAGAGCGTCACGGTGCCAAGGTTCCACCCGGCGCGCAGGCGGCCCTGCGAGTCGACGGCGACCCCGTGCAGATCGCCTCCCTGCATGAAGTCGTCCTGCGAGGTGAGCTCGAACGTGCGCGTGCCGACGGCACCGGCGGGCGGCGCTACCGCGAGCGCGGCGACGGCGAGGCAACCAGCGAGACTACGGGTGACGAGAGATCGCATCGATGTGGTTCCAGGTTGTCAGGTTGGTTGAGATAACTTCACGGCGGGGCGCACGTGCACGCGCACCGACGCGCGCCCCTCGATGAACTTGCCGACGGGCGTGGGGTACCGCGCCATCGACGGGAACGTGTCGGGCGCGTCGCCGCCGCCCGTCTTCAGCGTGTCGAGCAGCGACGTCGGCAGCCGCTGGGCGAGGTTGCCCTTCATCGACGCGCCGGACTCCGGCAGCCGGTACGACGCGATGAGCACGTCCGGGGAGAACGAGAGCTTCGGGAGGTTCGCGACGAGGGTGGCGACGCTCTCGGGCACAGGCACGTCGGGCGAGTCCATCCAGCCGGGGAGCAGCATGATGTCGACCTCGCGCCCCGCGAGCTCCGGCGCGATCGGCACCTCGATCGTGCGCAGCTCGTCGGGGCCGTTGAACTGCGTGAGCTTGACCTCGACGCGCGCCTTCTGGCCGGCGTCGACCGCGTCCTCGAGCGCGCGCGCGCCCTTCAGCGAGTAGAGATCCCGGCCGAAGGTGAACGAGATCTTCATGTCGACCTTCTCGACCTGGCCCCACTCCCACGGGTTGTTGAGCACCATGCCGATCGCGCGAGACGCGCGCCCGCGGACGAACTCGCCGGCGCCGGGCGTGCCGCCGATCGAGAGGCCGAAGTCGTCGACCTCGACCTCGCCGTAGTTCTTGAACTTGATCCTGGTCTTCGCGCGCCACGTCGCGTCGCGCCGCTCGCTGATGGTCGTCTCGACCACGTTGCCCATGGCGACGCCGACGTAGATGGGCGCCATGAAGCGGTCGTGCGAGACCTCCATCGACCACTTGCTCTTCGGCGCGCCCGGCACGCCGTCGACCTCCACGTTCACGGGGAACACCGGCGCGTCGACCTTCGTGTCGATCACGATCGCGGCGTGGAGATCGTTCACCATCGTGCCGAGCGGCCGCACGGGCTCGCCGATCTTGAAGCTGCGCGCCTGGCTCGCGAGGATCCAGTGCACCTTCGCGATGGCCGTCGGCAGCGAGCTGACGCCGCCCGCCATCATCGGGTGGCCGAACGCGACGAGCTTGTCTCCCTCGACCCGCGTCACGGTGCCGATGCCCTGCGCGGCCATGTCGCCGCGGATCATCTGCACCGCGATCGCGCCGCCGTCGACGAACTGGGAGGGCGCGCCGGGATCGGATTTTCCGCCGCCGCCTGCGCCCTGCTGCACCTCGAGGCCGAGCGGGCTCAGCAGCTCGCCGAGCGCGCGCGACGTGCGCTCGCCGAACCCTGCCAGGCTGACCATCGTCGAGGCGGGCGCGAGGCCGGTGCCGACGGGCGCGCGCCGCGCGTCGGCCGTGCGCAGACCGAGCTGCGCGGCGTGCTTGTCGGCCGTCCAGTCCATCGGCGCGCCGTCGAACGGCTGCCCGAAATCGCTCGACGCGTGCCGCGCCCTGCCGCGCCCCGCGACGCGCCCGGCCTTGCGCGGCGGCTCGGGGATGGGCTTCAGCAGCGCGGGCGGCACCGGGCGCGCCATGTCCTCGAGCATGTTCTTGATGGGCGTGACGCCCGCGATCGGCTCGGAGCCGAACTGCCAGCCATACGCGTAGGCGCCGATCATCTTGCCGTCGAGGAAGATGGGGCTGCCGCTCATGCCCGCGACCGTGTGCGCGATGTTGAGGCGCTCGTGCGGGGTCTTGATGAGCACGAGATCCTGGCCGGGGCGGAACTTCGTCAGCACGCCGACGACCTCGACGTCGAACTTCTCGGGCTCCGTGCCCTTCATGACCGTCAGGCCGTAGCCCTTCATGCCGATCTTGATCTCGGAGACGTCCATCGTCCCCGGCTTGCTGCCCTGCGCGGTGACGCTGGGCGCGACGGTGACGATCGGGACCGAGACGGCGGCGACGAAGCTGCCGACGAGCGGCAGCGAGCGGAGGAGGCGCACGGGGCGCACCGTAGCACTTCTGCGCTGTCGTCCATGGCCGATGCGCCGGCTCCCCCGCCCTGGCGCGGGCGGCCGTGGTACAACGCTGGCCCCGCCGTGCCCGAGCCTCGCGACGCTTACGGTGACCTGCTCCGCGAGAGCCGCGCGCTCGGGCGCGAGCACAGGGAGGCGCGCGAGAAGTGGCTGGCGAACCTCGGCGTCGAGCGCCGCGAGG
Source organism: Polyangiaceae bacterium (assembly GCA_020849655.1). GTDB lineage: Bacteria > Myxococcota_A > Polyangia > Polyangiales > Polyangiaceae > JADLFU01. Next base: position 14,268 of record JADLFU010000207.1, read on the forward strand.
ACGTCCTCTTCGAGCTCGAGGTGCTGCTGAAGGGCCTCGCCTGCTTCGCGAACCCTCGCAACCACCCGGGGCCGCCGCGGCGGGCGCCCATCGTGGTGGTCGACTTCCTCCCGCACGTGACCTTGCTCCGCGAGGGGCTCACGCGCACCATCACGCTGTGTCGGCAGCTGCTCGGCGACGGCGATCGCGCGTTCGTGTTCCAGCGGTACCTCGAGTCGGTGACGCCCGAGGACACCGCGCGCACCCGGCTCCTGCACGAGGGCATGGCGATCGAGACGCCCGAGCGCGCGCTCCTGTCGCTGCGCCACGCGCTGACGAGCCTCGCCGAGGTCGCGGACGGCACGAGCCGGCTGCAGCGGGTGCCGTTTCGATTGTTCTTCGCGCAGGCGACGCTCGCGCAGCGCGAGATCTCGCGCAGCCCCTACTTCAACCCGCTCTCGTCGCTGGAGTTTCGCCCCGAGTTCGATCGCATCGCCGCGAAGCCCATCCTCGATCTGATGGAGCGCGCGCCGGCCGCGGGGCACAGGCTGGTGGCGCTGACGTTCCTCGGGCTGTTCCGCATGCTGCGCTACCTGCGGCTGCTCGAGGGCGCGCCGCGCGACGTCGAGCAGCGCGCCGGGCGCACGTTCCTCGTGCTGTCGGTGCTGCGGTCGGACGCGCGCGCCCTCTCGAGCCACCTGCGGCGGCGCGCGGGCGCGGTGCTCGCCGAGGGCTACGAGGACGCGCTGCTGAAGATCCCTGCGGGCGAGCTGCACGCCCGCTACGACGCCATGCTCGCGGAGGGGCACGCGCTGCTCGGCGTGCGCGCGGCGCTCGAGACGATCGCGGCGACGCTGCGGCTCGAGCTGCGGCGCGCGTTCGAGCACGATCTGCCCGCGCCCGACCGCGACTGCACCGCGGACGAGCTGCGCGCCGCGGTGCAGTCGGTCGTGCGCAACCTGCGGCCCGCGCTGCAGAGCTCGGTGCTGTTCCTCGCGAAGAGCCTCGGGGCGCAGCGGCTCGACGCGGGCGGCGTGTTCGACGAGGCGGGCGTCCGACGCGCGTCGAGCGAGCGGCTGCGGCGCGACGTGTGGATGTTCGCGCAGATCCTCCGCGCGTTCGCGCACAAGGCCCGCGCCGCGACGGCCGCCGACGATCGCTGGGCGGGCGCGGCGAGCTTCCAGTTCGTGAAGGAGTTCCTCCGGTACTTCCGCGCGATGGGGTACCCGCTGCTCCGCGGCAGCGACTACCCGAGGTTCGACGCCTTCCTCGGCGCGATGAACGGCATCGGCGACACGGATCTGCTCGACCCGCCGAGGCTCGAGGCCGCGCTCGCGGAGGCGGAGGCGTTCCGCTCCTTCCTCGACGGGCTGTTCGAGCAGATCGGCGCGCGCGCGGAGCTCGCCGACGCGCCGTTCGACAGGCGCGCCGCCGCGATGACGCTGAAGCTCTACCTCGGGGGTCCAGGAGATGAGCGCACGCGGCGGCCTGCTCCTCGCGATCGCCCTCGTCGCCGCGTGCGGTGGGAGCGACGAGGCCGCGCCCCCGAGCGCGCCGGTGGTGACCACCGCGCCGTGCGCCGACCCGCCGTCCGCCGGCAGACCGCTCGGCGTGCGCTGCGGGCACCTCGTCGACGAGCGGGGCCGGGTCGTCGTGCTGCGGGGCGTGAACGCGCGCGTCGAGGGGCTGTTCGACGTCACCTTCTCCGACGGCCGCGCGCCGCTCGAGCCCATCCCGCCGTTCACCGGCGCCGACGCCGCGGCGATGCGCGACTGGGGCTTCGACTCGCTGCGCCTGCCCATCAACTGGAGCGCCATCGAGCCGACGGAGACGGGCGGCTTCGACGAGGGGTACCTCGACCGGGTCGCGGCGGTCGTCGACGCCGCGGCGGCGGCGGGGCTGTTGGTCTTGATCGATCTGCACCAGGACGCCTACTCGAAGGAGTTCGGCGAGGACGGCGCGCCGCTCTGGGCGATCGTCCCGGCGCCCAGGCCGGAGGAGCTGCTCGGCGGCCCGCTCCACGATCTCGACGCGCGCCGGAGATCGACGCCGGTGCTCGCCGCCTTCAACACCTTCTTCGGCGCGTCGGCGGACGGCGAGCGGCTGCGCGGGCGGTTCGTCGCGATGGCGTCGCACGTCGCCCGCAGGTTCTCGGGGCACCCCGCGGTCATGGGCGTCGAGATCTTCAACGAGCCGCTCGGATCGATGGAGGCGCTGCGGAGGTTCTACGACCTCGCGTACCCTGCGCTGCGCCAGGCCGCCCCCGACAAGGTGTTCGTGTTCGAGCCCGACTCGCTCCTGCGCAACAACGCCGACTCGTGGTCGCTGCCAGACACGCCGCTCGGCCCGATGGCAGCGTACGCACCTCACTATTACAAGTTCGCCTTCACCGCGACCGAGGCCGTGCGCCAGGCGATGACGAAGGACAAGCTCGCGCTGCAGATCGAGAGCGCGCGCGACGAGGCCGACGCGTGGGGCGCGGCGCTGTTCGCGACCGAGTGGGGCTACGATCCGCGCGGGACGCGCGCCGCGGAGTACTTCACCTGGCAGTCGGAGCTGCACGAGCAGACGTTCTCGTCGACCGCGTTCTGGCTGTGGAAGGAGCAGTCGCAGGGCTCGTGGGGGTGCTTCGACTACGACGCGGCGACGGGCGCCTTCTCGCCGCGCGACGATGTCCGGCGATGGCTCGCCCGCGCGCGCGCGAAGGCCGTCGCCGGCTGGCCCACCGCGCAGTCCTTCGACCGGGCGAGCGGCGTGTACTCGCTGACCTTCACCGCCGATCCGACGATGACGGGGCCGACCGTGATCGCGGTCGCGCCCGCGCTCGGCGCGCCGCTCGAGCTCACCTGCGACGGCGTGGCGGTCGCGGTGGCGCAGGCGGAGAACGGGGACGTGGAGCTCGCGTGCGGCCACGGCACCTCGAGCGCGCACACCATCACGATGCGGCTCGCGCCGCTGCCCTAGGGGACGCGCCTCGAGCGACCGACCGCGGCGCGTGGCGTCAAGTCGATGTGGGGCTTGCAAGGTGCGTCGAGGGGTGTTGTCCTCGGTCGCAGGCGAGCCAACCCGTCACCTTACACCAGGAGCGAAGTGATGAGAGAGAGAGAGAGAGGCTTCGCCGCTGGCGCATGCTCGCGCTCGTCGCGGTAGTTGGCTCGCCCGTGGCCACGTTCACGAGCGCGCGTGAGCTCTGGGCCGCGTGTCCGCTGCCGAGGCCGCTCGCGCTCCCGGCGACGATGGACGCGAAGCTGCGCTGCGAGCACGACGAGGACGACAACGGGCTCGACGACGAGATGGAGCGCGTCGTCGCCGAGTGCGTGGCTCCGATGCTGGTGTTCAAGCCGGGCTCGTACCAGCCGGCCCAGGCGGTGGCGTTCAGCGCGGCGCAGACCGCGCCGTCGACGTTCCGGTTTCAGTACGGGTTCTTCTGGCCGAGTGACGGCGGCCACACCGAGGAGAGCTGCGTACCGGGCGACGACATGATCGCGAGCTGCAGCGTCCAGTGCGCTGACGCCTGCGCCGCGGCCGGCGCGGTAGGTTTGATTGGCTTCGGGATCTGCATGGCGACGTGCGAGCCCGGCTGCCTCACCTCGACAGCGGGGATCTGCGAGACCGCCTCCCACAGCGGCTTGAACGCGCACCCGGGCGACGCACAGGGTCTCTCGGTCCTCGTCGACGTCGTGCCGACCAGCTACAACTACGAGGCGAGGTTCAAGGGGTTCTTCTCGGGGACCGAGACGGAGAAGGAGTACGTCGGCACGTTCCCGTTCGGGACGACGCACAGCGACGCTCGCACGCCGAGCGCCGACGGCGACCGGGTCGTCATCTATGTCAGCCCAGGCAAGCACCACTTCTACGCCTGGTCGGGCACCTCGGAGTACGCTCGCGCGTTCGGGCCGTCTGGCGGCAGCCTCTTCTGCAAGGGGCGGACAGCGGTCCCGTCCGGCGCGAGCGAGCTGCCGATCGAGAGCACGTTCACCGTCGGCGTGAGCGCCAACTCGGTGTCGGTGCTCTACAAGAAGTTCAAGCACCAGAGCTACCGCTGCGACTGCGAGGGGGCGAGCGACTGTCTGGACGACCCGGGTAGTGATTGCTTCCGTGGGAAGATGAGGCCGGATCCGGTGGCTGACACCTGGCAAAGCTGGCGAGCAATCCCCACACCTGGCTGCTCGGTCGACGCCCAAGGGTACTGTCTGCCCGGCAGCAGGCTGCTCCAGGTCAACACCGAGCAAGCGACGCTGACGACGTGGAACTGGGTGGAGGAGTGGACCCAGCAGCCAGACCACTTTCGCCCCGGTTCCGTCCACCCGCAGTCGGGCTTGTTCACGGCAGGCGTGCTCGGCAGTGACGACAAGTTCGCCATCCGCACGGCGTTCGACGACGGCGACGTCCTGTACGAGGTGCCCGGATCGGGCTTGAGCTGGGACCCCAGGTACTCGCTGTATCCGGAGCCCGACGTCGGGCCCGAGGCCGTCCAGATCGGCATCGACCAGGTCAGCAGCGAGAAGAACCGGCGCCTGCGATCGTCGGTCAGCGAGAAGCTGGTGCAGCCGATCGCCGAGTACGACGCGATGATCGACACCGGCGAGCGCTTTCCCCCGCTGGAGCTCGGCTCGTGGCTCCCCTTCGTCACGGGGTACCGCGATCCGATCGACGAGGGCTGGTACGAGTTCGTGGCACGGCCCGGCGGCCTCGAGCGGCTCCAGCTGCGACGAACCGCCGACAACCGCTTGCGCGGCGTGACCGTCGACGCGTCGGTGCCGGAGTGGGCTCGGGGGGCCGGAGCCGCGGGCGCGTTGCCGGGGGGACGGGGGGCGTTCGCGGTCGTCGGGGAGGACTCCGTCCAGCTCGGCGGGCGCCCCGAGCCCACGATCATGTGGCTCGAGACCAGCACCCTCGCGGCGACGCGGTGGGCGCTCCTGTCGCCCACCGACTCGACGCTGTCGACGACCACCTATGCGCTCTCGGCAGAGGGCGAGGCGCCGTTTGGTCTCTCTCGCGCTGCGGTCGTCGTGACGGACCCCGTGAACGAACGCATCGCGGTCGTCGACCCCACCGCAGGCGTCGTGGCGCTGTACGATCCGATGCTGCGTCGCTGGTCGCCGCACACGGTGCCCGCCGTGCGACGCGTGGGCGCCTCGTTCGTGCTCGATGGATCGGCGCTGATGGTGGCCGGCGGCGAGGTGGAGGGTACACTTGCCACTGACTTGCTCGTCGTCGACGTCCTCACCGGCACCTCGGTCACGCGCCCGGGTTTCCCGGCGCGGCGCGACGCCGTGCTCGCGCTGGCGCGCGACGACCACGCGCTCGTGTTCGCGGGTGGCCTCGACGCCGCCGGCAACCAGCACGACGACATCTGGACGCTGGCGTACCGGTCGCCGGCGGCCGTGGGCACGAAGCTCTCCGGTGACACGATCGGCGGCGGCATCCGCGCGGGCGCCGCGATGCTCGACGTCAGCGCGCGAACGCACGATCTACAGGCCGTGATCCTCTCCAGCGACGGCTACCCCGAGCGACGTCAGCGCGTCGAGGGCGGCTGGCGCGCGCTCGACGCGGGCCTCGGGCAGCCGGCCTGTGCGCTCGCAGACGCGACGGGCGGTGAGCTCTGCTCGCTCCCTGGCTCGACAGTGTGGTCGACGCCCGGCCGCCGACCCTGCGCCAGCGCTACGACCGAGGTCGCGTGCCAGGGCGCGACCGGCGACGTCGCACACACGCGGAGGCTCGGCGCTGGCGCGGTCGCGGTGGGCGCGTCGAACGACACAGCCTGGACGCTGCGGCGGCGCATCCTCGAGCGACGTCGCCTGAACGATCGCCTCGAAGACGAGAGCGTGACCAGCGTCGCCCTGGCGAGCCCGGCGCGCGCGATGGCGGTGACAGACGAAGGCGCTGTCGTCGCGACCGACGACGGCTTCATGTTCGTCGCCGTCGACGCGACGAGCGCGAGCGGCGCGCCGGTGGAGACCTGTGGTCGGCCGGTGGCCGTGCAGAGCGTGTCACCCGGCGTGTGGGTGGGCCTGACGACGCTGGGCGTGACGCTCCTCTCGACGTCGGACGGCGCGCTCGGCGTGAAGTACTCGAGCCTGCTGGTGCGGCCTGATCGCCCGACCGATCACGGCCACGATCACGAAGACGACGCCGAAGAGCCGACGCTCCTCCCGTTGTTGCCGGAGCCGGAGCGGGGCAGGCTCTGCGGGGCGGCGCAGCGGCGGCTGGGGGAGGGCCGGTGCCGCGCCCTCGGGAGCGCGTCCGCGCTCCTCGCCATTGGCCAAGGTGAGGTGCTCGTGCGACGCGGGGCCTACTACGCCCGCGTGCGCGCGGGCGCCGAGGCGTTCACCGGCACCCCCTGGGTGAAGTCGGAGAGGGTCGAAGCGCTGCGGTACGACGCCCTCGGAGAACGGGCGTACGGCTCGATCAGGCACGGCACGATCGTCTTCGACCTTCGGGCGGCGGGCGTGACGACGCACGAGGCCCCGCTCGCCCTCGATGCGTGGATCGAGCGCAAAGAGGCAGGGTCGCTCTCGGTGCTGCTCGACAAGGAGAAGGTCATGGTCGCGCGGGTGGTGCGATGAGGTCGGCCAATATGGTGGCCGCGACCCTGGCGCTCCTGGCCTCGGCGCTCGCTGGCGAGGCCGGGTGCAGCGCGAACGAAGGCGCGCAGACCTCGGCGGCAGCGGGAGCAAGTGGGGCCGCTGGTGCTGCGGGCAAGGCGGGCAAGGCGGGCAGCGCCGGGAAGGCTGCGGGTCGCGGGGGCGCAGGTGCCGCGCCCGTGCAGCTGCCCGCGCTCCCTCCGCAGGACGGCATCCAGGAGCTTGTCCCAGAGCCCGCGGACTATTCGTGTGGTCCGGGGTGTCTGCCAGTGTTCACGGTGTCGTACCGAACCACGCCGATCTCGGAGTCGGCGACCACTCCGGCCGGCACGACCGACTCGGATGGACGACGCGTCCTCTTCTCCACTGACAAGCTCGGCGAACCGACCTTCTCCGTTGGGACCGCGGACCGCAAGATCGCGTACCTCTCCAACCCGTCGTTGACGCCGAGCTACGTCCTGTCGATCCGCGCTCGCATACCGGTCCCCAAGACCGCCGCGGACCAGAAGAAGCTGCTGGTGTGGGACCGGAAGACTGGCAAGGTCGTTCACCAGATTCCGCTGCCAGGCATCGAGATCCCGAGCGACTGGCCCGACAGTGAGCCCATCGTGCTGTCGCCGTGGCAGGGCGCGGCGTCGAGCGACGACGTCGCGCTGTTCTCCTACGTCAACCGCATCTACCGCATCACCCTCGCCGACGGCGCCGTGAAGGAGATCGCGAAGGGCTTGTGCTGGAGCGCCCAGCTGATTGGCCGCGAGTATCTGTGCGCCGACGAGAGCGTCGACCGTTTTCGGAGCGTCGACATCGAGACGGGCATCGTCACACAGCTCGCACCGGGGCCCGGGCGACAGGTCGAGGGGAGCTGTTCACCCGACGGGACTCGCTGTGTCTGGGTCGACTATCGCGATCCTCCGGGACTCACTGACGCTGGCTGGTTCGGCGGGGAGATCTACCTGCTGGATCGACGGACGCACACTCTCAGGCGCCTGACGTTCGACTCCCCGGGCACGCCACGGCTCAAGTTTCGTAGCGCCGTGGAGGGCGACCTGATCACATGGCTCGAGTCCAGTCACATCATGACGGGCCCCATCGAAGCACGGTATCCGGACGGACTGGACCGTGTCGTCCGGTTCGACCTGTCCCAGGGAACACGGTGCTGGTTCAAGTTGACTCATACCAGCCTGAACAGCGTACTCGGTCGCCGGCTGTGGGGTATCGTCAATGATCCTGACAACCAGGGTGACGCTCGACCCGTGTCGTTCGACCTCGACAGCGCCGAGATCCCCTGGACCTGCGACCCCGCGCCGCCCCCGCCCGTCGAGGTCCCGCTGCCGTGATGACGCCGCGCCGCGCGCCGCCGTCCCCACG
>JADLFU010000208.1 GCA_020849655.1 Polyangiaceae bacterium
CACCCGCCCTTCGCCACGCCGACGAGGCAGAGCGCCGCGAGCCCGGCCCACCCGCGCGGGCTCATCGAGACACCCGCGGGTGGGGGCGCGCGACACGGCTCACGGCACGACCACCGGCGAAGGCGCGGGCTCGCACTCCCAGGGGATCTCGGGGCTGTCCAGGTCGATCTTGGCGACGCGCTGCGTCCCCTCGAAGTTGTTGTCGAATCGGACGATGTACACTTGACGCTGGTACAGGCCACCCACCAGCACGTCCGTCAGCGGATACCGACATCGCATCCCGGTCGCTCGATCGTCACGGTACAGCCGGTCCATCGCCGCCGCGGTCACCGTCCCACCCACCGTGGGTGGCGTCGCTTTCTGCTGCCACACGGTCAGGTCCCCCTCCACCATCGCGCAAGTCTTGACGTGGGGGTCGGCAGGCGAGTCGAAGGTCAGGCGCTCCAGCCGCTTCGACCCCAGCTCGAACCGGTACACCTCGCCGCCGAGCCGGTTCGAGTACGTCGATTTGTCGGCCGGCGGATCGCGGTAGTCGACCCACGCGCACGCGCTGCCGTCGAGCGCGCAGGCGCCGTCCGCCTGCATCGACGGCCCGGGCGCCAGCGCCTCGGTCTCTCCCGTCTCGATGTCCACCGACATGAACCGCAGCGTCGAGTCGTCCGGGCACAGGTACTTGTTGCCCACCAGCTGCGCCACCCAGCAGTTCGACGACCCGAGGATCTTCGGCTCGCCCCCCTTCGCCAGATCGAACCTCAACAGCGCGCCGCCGTTCGTCAGCACCACATACTTGTCGGTCGCCACCGCCCCATAGTACACGCGGGACGGCCCGCCCTCCGTCCCCGGCATCGACCACGCGTACGCGAGCTTCCCCGTCGCCCGGTCGTACACGTGCATGTAGTTCTGCTCACTGGCCGCCTTCGGCTCCGGCCACGTGTAGTGCCGGGCCACCAGGTAGCTCGGCGAGAGCGTCGGGTGAGCGAACCCGCTGTCGCCCTCCGGCAGCCCGACCACCATCGTCTCCGTCGCCCCGGCGCCCCGGTACAGCAGCGCGTGCCGGGCCGTGTCGACGACCCCGGCCGGGTCGAACCAGAACTGGCTCAGATTCACGTAGGTGTACGGCACCGAGAACACCGGCGTGCATCCGGGCCCGCACTCGTAGTCGGCCGGGCAGGGCGTCGCTGGCACGTATCCGTCCACGCCCGTCGACACGACCATCGGGCACCCGGCGCACCCGGCGCCCCCCGCCACGCCTGCCGTGCCCGCCTTGCCGCCCGCGCCGCCGGGGCCCCACACCTTGCCGCCGGAGCCAGCCTTGCCGGCCTGCCCCGCCTTGCCGGACTTTCCGCCTCCGCCTCCCTTGCCGGCCCCTCCCGCGCCGGCGCCGGCGGACGGTGCCAACTCATCGCCCGCGCCGCACCCGCCCTTCGCCACGCCGACGAGGCAGAGCGCCGCGAGCCCGGCCCACCCGCGCGGGCTCATCGCGACACCCGCGCGAGGTGCAGGCCGTTGGTGCCGAGGCGCAGCGAGAGATCACCGACGTCGCGACGCCGGATCCAGTGCGCGAGGACCGCCGCGGGCGCCCCGGGAGCGACGGTGAGGCCGCCGCCTCGCACGTCGAACACTCGCTCCCCTCCGCCTGTGACGGCGTAGGCGCGCTGTCCCACGTGGTCGACGCGGAGGGCATCGACGCCGCCCGGAGCCGGCACCCACCCGACGATCGCGAGGTCGCCCGCGCTGACGCGCAGGCGCGCGAGAGAGGGGCCGCGGCCGACGAGCAGCGAGTCCGCGTCGATCGCCTCGAGCGTCGCGGCGTCGCCGGCCCGGCTGCCAAGCGCTCGCTCCAAGCAGAGACGAGACATCGTTTGCCTCCTGGTCGGGCTCCTCCGTGGAGCTTGCCGCTCGAGGCTATGCGCGAGAACGCACATTCGCAACCTCGACTTCATTCGTGGAATTTTCCGTCACTCAAGCGCGACGAGCGTCATGTGCGTCGCTGGCGGCGCTCCCCTGGGTGCGACATGCAAGCAAGTCTGTTTCGTCAGGTGACGAGCGCACAGTCGCCGCCCGGCTCAGGGCACCGGGACGAGGCAGCGCTCGATCTCATCGGCGGAGCCCGCGCCGTTCGCGCAGTCGATCGACTCGCGTGACACCTCCTTGGGGCACCGCGCGAACGCCCTGCTCGTCGCCGCCCGCTCCCGGGCCGACGCCGCCGCGCGGGCCTGCTCGCTCGCCGAGGGCGCGTGGCCGTCCGCGCGCAGCAGCGCCTGCGTGTAGCGGTCGAGCAGGCGCGCGCACTCCGCGGGGGTCGGGGGCGCGCCGCGATGACAGCCGACGAGCGCGAGCGCCGCGAGGAGCGCGATCAGCGCAGGCACTTCTTCTCGATGTCCTCCTCGGACTGCGCGGCGCGGATGCACGCCATGGCCGAGTCGGTCACCTTGCGGCCCACGCACTGCTTCAGCATCTCGTGGCGCAGGCGCGCCTTCGCCTCGGCCTTGCGCTCGCTCACCTTGGCCGGATCGGTCACGTGCTGCTCCTTCAGCTTCAGCTCGATGACGCGGTCCATGATCACCTCGCACTCGGCGGGGCTCGCGGGGTGGCCGCAGCCGGCGAGGGCGAGGGCGGCGCACGTCAGCCAGGCGCGCGCGGTCAATTCGGCGCTCCTCCGCGCGACGCGAACACGCGCTCCCACCCGTCACGGTAGGCCTCGGACGCGATCCGCGCGGGGCCGGAGCCCCTCGCCGCGCCCTCCCCGAGCTCGAGCTGGGTCTCGACGTCGCACACGTGCGGCGGGGCGCCCTCTCGAGGGCTCAGCTTCACGATCTCGGCGCCGCGCGGCAGCGGCTTGCCGTGCGCGAGCGGCCGCACCTCGCCGATCGCCGCGCCCGACTCGCGCAGGCGCAGCACGCGACGCCCCGCGCCGTCCTCGGTGCGCTCGCCGAGCAGGGCCACGTCGAGGGGCTTCTTGGGGGGGTTCACGGCGTCGATCGATCCGCGGGGCATCCGTCGTCGCCCTTCTGAGCCGTCAGCCGCCGCCGCGCAAGGCCTTCGTCGCCGCGCGGCTCGCCCCGCGGGCGGCGTCGAGGCGCGACATCGCCTCGGGGACCTCGGAGACCCGCGCCGGGTTGCCGCACAGCTTCGCCAGCGACAGCGCCGTACCCGCCGCGCGCTCCGACGCCAGGAGCGCGACCCCGAGGCGCGCGCGCGGCTCGCCCCTCGACGCGCCGAGCGCGAGCTTCACCGCCGCGCCAGCGTCCAGGAGGATCGTGCGCGAGTCCGCGGGCAGCTCGCGGACGCTCGCGGCGCGCTCGGTCGTCGACGCCGGGGCGCTGCAGCTCGGCGCGGACGCGCACGCAGCCTCCGCGCCGAGCGCGATCGAGAACGCGCCCGCGACCGTCGTCGCCCGCAACGAGGTCGCCCCGTCGTGATCCGGCTTGCACGCGGCGAGCGCGAGGTGGGTGGCGTGGTCCACCTCGTGATCGATCGCCTCCGCCGCCGCGACCGTGTGATCGTCCCGCGAGCACGCGGAGAGCGCGAGCGCCAGCAGAGCCGCGGCCCGGCTCACAGCGCCACCGCCGCGGTGAGGAGCGCGTACGTCGACATCGTGGGGCGGGGGAAGGGCCCGACCGGCAGCGGCTGGCCGTCGCGGTACGCGGTTTCCTTCGCGAACGCGTCGCCCGAGCGCGAGTACGGCAGGGCCAGCATCACGTCGAGCGACAGCGTCAGCCACTGCGGCACGACCTCCCCGACGACGCCGAGCCCGAGCGGCACCTCCTGGAACACCCCGCGGCGCGGCGGCAGGTGCGCGCGCTGCCCGTCGACCGCGACCGCCGCCATTCGCATCCCGCTCCACCCGATGCCGACCGTCGCGAGCACGGCGAGGCGCGGGTGCAGCCGCCACGTCGGGTGCGCCGCCGCCTGCAGCGTCTCGACGCGCATGGGCTCCGTCGAGTAGCTGTCGCCCTGCACACCGAGCGCGTCGCTCCCCAGCGACACCGCGTGGTACGCGCGCAGGTAGCGCGTCGAGAACCACAGCCAGCTCGACCAGCGCCCGCGGAGCGAGGCGCCCTTCGCGACGCCGACGTCGTAGGAGGTGTTGCTCGTCTCGGTGGCGCGCTTCACGAGCCCCACGACGGGCCCGAACTCGACGAGCGTGCCCTGCGGCTCCGCGCGCGCCCCGGGCGAGACGGCCGCGACGGCGAGCAGCGCTGCCGCAGCTGCGTGGGAGGGTCGCACCGCCGACCCGCTACCGCGACTTTGACGAGAGGGGAATCCGGCGCTACTCGTCGCGCGAGCCCCATGGACACGGATTTCGGGAGCCCGAGGAGCGAGCGTCGGAGTCCGAAGCGGAATTCGAGCCGAATCGGGCTGAAGCCGCGCGCAGGCGTGGCCGTGCCAAATCGAGCACGGCTTCACCCAAGGCGGCCGAAGGACGCAAGGAATCCGGCGCTCGCGACGAAGGGATCCCGAAACCCATGATCAAGAAGCTCCTCCTCGCGCTCGCGCTCTCGGGCTGCAACGGCGGCGCGCCCGCCGCGAAGGAGAGCGCCGCGCCGGTCGTCTCGGCGTCGGCGTCCCCGCGGGTCGCGGCCCAGGCCGAGCGCTACGGCGACGCCATCACCGCGGGCGCCACGCGCGTCGACCTCGCCGAGCTCGTGAAGCACCCGGCCGCGTACGCCGACAAGCGCGTCGTCACCGAGGGCAAGGTGACGAGCGTGTGCCAGGGCAAGGGCTGCTGGCTCGAGCTCGGCGACGAGGCGGGCAGCGCCCACGTGAAGCTAGGCGGCCACAAGTTCTTCGTCCCCCGCAGCTCGAGCGGCAAGACCGCCGTCGTCGAGGCGACCGTGCTGCCCCAGGTCGACACCGGCCACTGCGAGCAGGAGGCCGAGGAGCAGACGGGCCGCGTCGCGAAGGTCGAGCTCGTGGCGACCGGCGTCGAGCTCTCCACGCGGTAGATGCGCCGCGCGCTCGCGCAGCTCACGGCGGCGGCGCTGGTCGCGCTCGCAGGGTGCGGGTCGACCCGAGCGCCCTCGCCGCGCCCAGCGCACGCGGCGCCGTCGGGTCCGCCGGTCGAGTTCTCGTTCGAGTCGATCGACGAGCGAGACGTGAGCTCCGCCGCGCTCCGCGGCCGCGCGACGGTGATCGCGTTCGTCACGACGTACGCCGCGCCGTCGACGATCCAGGCGCGCTACCTGAAGAAGGTCGCGGCCGACCACGTCCCGCGCATCAACGCCGCGCTCGTGTTCTACGAGCAGGCGGAGAACCGCCCGCTCGTGCGCATCTTTCGCGACGCGCTCGGCCTCTCGCTGCCGATCGCGATGGCCGACGCCGAGTCGATCGCGGGCCGCGGCGCCTTCAAGGGCCTCGACACCGTGCCGAGCGTCGTCGTGCTCGATCCGTCGGGGCGCGAGGTCTGGCGGAAGGTCGGCGTCGCCGACGCGACCGAGCTGCAGCGCGCCCTCCGCGACGCGCAGGCCGGCGTGTGGGGCCCGCGACCGTAGCGTCCCGCGCGCGACTTCGTTATCGCGCGTGGATGAACCGCACGATCGCGCCCACGTCGCTCGTCGCTGCGCTGCTCCTCTCCGGGTGCAGCGGCAGCGAGCCTCCGCCTCCCGCTCCGCCTCCCGCTCCGCCCGCCGCGCCCGCGTCGTCCGTCGCCGCCGCGCCGCCTCCTCCGGCCGCGCCCGAGCCGCCGCCGCCCCCGCCGCTCCCCGCGGTCGAGCTCGTCGAAGGGACCCCCGCCGCCGCGCCCGACAAGGCGCCGACCATCGCCCTCCGCGCCCCCGCGCGCGACCAGGTGATCTCGCGCGACAAGGCGGGTGACTTCGAGGTGAAGATCGATCTGAAGGGCTGGGACGTGCCCGCCGGCGGCAACCACGTGCACCTCATCCTCGACGGCCGCCCGTACAAGCGCATCGACGATCCGAAGCAGCCCGTGAAGCTGAAGGACATCGATCCGAACCACGAGCTGAAGGAGGGAGAGCACGTGCTCGTCGCGTTCCCGAGCCGCCCGACGCACGAGTCGGTCAAGCCCGTCGGCAAGGCCGCGCCGGTCGCCGTCGTGCCGTTCTTCATCGGCAAGAAGGGCGAGATCACGTGGAAGCCCACCGATCCGACGCTCGTCTACAGCCGCCCGAAGGGCGCGAACAACGGCCCGCCGCCGGCCGAGGGCATCCTCGTCGACTACTACCTCGTCAACGCGGAGCTCGGCGACGGCAAGTTCGCGGTGCGCGCCACGCTGAAGGGCCCCGGCGCCGAGGAGGGCAAGACGATCACCACGAAGAGCTGGAAGCCGCTCCGCGTCGTGCACCCGCGCGGCGGCGCGTACTCGCTGCACCTCGAGCTGCTCGACAAGGACGGCAAGGTCGTGCCGGGCCCGATGAACGACGTCACGCGCGAGTTCACGGTCGATCCGGCCGCGCCCGCCGAGGCCCACGCGCACCCCGCGCCCGCGCCGGCCGCGAGCGCCGCGCCCGCGACGAGCGCCGCGCCCCCGAAGGTCGGACCGAAGAAGAAGTGATGGCCGGGTGATCGGCTCGTACGTCTTCGCGGGCGTCTTCGCGGCCCTGTCGGCCACGTTCCTGTGCGTGAGCGTGTTCTTCGGGGTCGCGTGGAGGCTGCAGCGCCGCGAGGGCGAGTTTCGGCTGTTCGGCGGCAACGCGCTCGCCCTGTCGGCGATGACGGCGGGGCTCGTGCCGCAGTACCTCGCCGCCGCCGCGTCGCCCGTCGACGCCCACGCGTGGGTGCTCGGGTCGGCGCTCTCCAACTCGGGCGCGTTCTTCGCGATCGTCTCCGGCGTGCACTTCGCGCGGCGCCTCGCGGGCAAGCCCCCAGTCCCGCACGGTTGGGTCGCGTACGCCGCGGCGGGCGCGCTCGCTCTCCTGGCGTTCCTCCCCGGCTGGTGGGCCGTGACGCCGACGCGCGCCGAGGAGGTGACGTTCGCCGGGATGCCCGTGCTGCTCGCCCTCGGGGCGCCGGGGCGCGCCGCGCTCGTCGCGTACGTCGCCATCTCGCTCGCGTCGCTGTGGCTGGTGCGCGAGCTCGTCGAGCCGTGGGCGCGCGGGCGCGACGACTCGCTCGGCCCAGCGCTCGGCGCGATCGCGCTCAGCGCGACGGGCATCCACGACGCGCTCATCGGCCTCAAGGTCGTCCGCGCGGTCTACCTGTCGCCGTTCGGGTTCGGCGCGCTCGCGTTCTCGGTGTCGGTCGTCCTCTTGCGGAGGTACGCGCGGCTGAGCGCCGAGGTCGAGCGCCGCGCGGAGGCGCTGCGCGCGCGCACCGACGATCTCGAGCGCAGCTACCGCGAGCTCGAGCGGACGCAGGCCGAGCTCGTGAAGAAGGAGCAGCTCGCGGTCGTCGGCGAGCTCGCCGCGGTCATCGCCCACGAGGTGCGCAACCCGCTCGCGATCATCGCCAACGCCGTCGCCGGGCTGCGGCGCCCGCTGACGGATCCCGACAGGCTGATGCTCCTCGGGATCATCGACGAGGAGAACGGCCGCCTGAACCGCCTCGTCGGCGAGCTCTTGATCTACACGCGGCCGCTCGCGCCGCAGCGGCAGCGGGTGGCGCTCCCGGAGCTCGTGCGCGTCGCCCTCTCGCGCCGCGAGGTGCCGCTGTCGATCTCCGTCACGACCTCGCTGCCGCCCGATCTCCCGGAGCCCCACCTCGACGGCAACCTCGTGCGGCAGGTGGTCGACAACGTGCTCGGCAACGCGCTGCAGGCGATGAGCCTCGGCGGCTCCCTCCACGTCGAGGTGTGCGCGCGGGAGCGGGCGGGCAAGGCGGGGCTCGCGGTCGTCGTGCGCGACACCGGCGAGGGGATGAACACCGAGGTCCGCGTCAAGGCGAAGACGCCCTTCTTCACGACGCGCCCGAGCGGCACCGGCCTCGGCCTCGCGATCGTGGATCGCATCATGGAAGCGCACGGAGGCAAGATGGAGATCGACAGCAAGACGGGGATCGGCACGACGGTGACGCTGTTCTTCCCGCTCTCGGGCGAGCCCGAGGCGCCGCGATCGTCCCGCAGGGTGAGCCGATGACCGCGCGCGAGCGCATCGTCGCCGCCGACAAGGCGCGCGTCTGGCACCCGTACGCGCCGATGGATGAGTACCTCGCCAGCGATCCGCTCGTCGTCGCGCGCGCAGAGGGGGCGTGGCTGTACGACGTCGACGGCCGCGCGTACCTCGACGCGAACGCCTCGTGGTGGACCTCCGTCCTCGGGCACCGCCACCCGCGCCTCGTCGCCGCGCTGACCTCCCAGCTCGCACAGCTCGATCACTGCGCGCTCGCCGGCATCACGCACGCGCCGGCCGCGGAGCTCGCCGAGGCGCTGCTCGCGCGCTCGCCGGGGATGAGCCGCATCTTCTACGTCGACGACGGCTCGACGGCGGTCGAGGCCGCGATCAAGCTGTCGGTGCAGCACGCGCGGCAGACGGGGCGCCCCGGGCGCCACAAGCTCGTCACGCTCGGCGACTCGGTCCACGGCGACACGGTGGGCGCGGCGAGCGTCTCCGGCGTCGAGGTGTTCCGGCGACCGTTCGGGGCGATCCTCTTCGAGACGATCCGCGTCGACGTCTCCTCGCCCGCGCGCGAGGGCTGGGCGCGCGCCTTCGCGCAGCTCTCGGACGTCGTCCGTCGCGACGCCGACGCGATCGCCGCCGTCATCCTCGAGCCGGTCGTGCAGGGCGCGGCGGGGATGCTGATCTACCCGCCGGAGCTGCTGCGAGAGGCCCGCCGAGCCACGGCCGAGCACGACGTCACGCTCATCCTCGACGAGGTGTTCACCGGCTACGGGCGCACCGGCGCGTTCTGGGCGAGCGAGCACGCGGGCGTCAGCGCCGACCTCGTGTGCACGGCGAAGGGCTTCTCGGGCGGCATGCTGCCGATGGGGGCCGTGCTGGCGACCGAGCGCATCTTCGACGCGTTCCGCGGGGCGCGCGACCGCGCATTCTACTACGGACACTCGTTCACCGGGAACCCCCTCGGCGCCGCCGTCGGGCGCGAGGTGCTCCGCGTGTTCGACGACGAGCGCGTGCTCGAGGGCGTCGCGCCTCGCACGGCGCGCATCCGGGCGACCTTCGAGCGGCTCGGCCGGCGCGGCGGCGTCGCCCGCGCGCGCTCGCTCGGCATGGTCGGCGCGCTCGATCTCGAGGGCGGCGGCGGCTACCTCGCGGGCGCGGGCTGGCGCGTGTTCGACGAGGCGCGACGGCGCGGCGCGTACCTGCGGCCCCTCGGCGACGTCGTGTACGTGACGCCGTCCATCAACGTCCCGCTCGACGATCTCGACCGGCTGCTCGCGATCGTCGAGGAGAGCGTCGAGGCCGCGCTCCGCGCCTAGCCGAGGCGCGCGCCGTCGTTCGGGCAGTACACGCGGTCGCCCTCGAAGGTCGCGTGGCACGTGGGGCAGACGCGCGGCGCCGGCGCCTTCTGCACGAGGCGCTTCTTCTTCACGACGGTGCGCTTCACCTCGCCGGGGACGAGCTCCTCGACCTCGTCGACCTCGGGGCGCTGCCGCCGGAGCATCACGACGCCGAGCGCGCCGAGCGCGAGCACCACCCCGCCGACGATGGCGCCGAACACGAGCTTGCGTCGCGCCGAGCCGTCGGTCGCGACGCCCGCGGCGCCGCCTATCCCCGCGGTCGCGACGACCGCGACGGCCGCCTCGTCGCTCTCGCCGGCGGCGAGCGTGCCCGTCGAGAGGAGCTTCTCGTAGCGGCTCGGCGAGACGATCTCGATCGTCACGCGCGCGGCGCGTCCCTGCATGCCCGCGCTCACGAACACCTCGCCCTCCGCGGCGTCGGCCTCCACGGTGACGACGCCCGCGGGGCTCACGGTCAGCCTTCCCGCCCCCGCCTGCGCGGACCACGACGGCGCCGCCGACACGCGGCACCCGGCCGCGTCGAGCACCACCGCGCGCAGCGGGAAGCTCTCGCCGGGCTTCAGGATCTTGCGCGACGGCCGCACCTCGACGCGCGCCGGATCCCCGGGGGAGTCGCAGCTCGTGGCCTCCTTCGTCGGCGCGGGCGCCGGCGTGGGGGCGGGCGCGGGCGCGCTCGTCGTCGCGGGGGCCGGGGGCGGATCGTCGCCGAGTCGCTTGACGAGCGTGTACGTGCGGCTGCGGCGCACGCTCGCGGTGCAGTTCTGCGTCCCGAGCACGAACTGGTACTCGCCCGTCTCGTCGAACCCGATCGACGAGTCGGTCGCCGTCAGCGTCGTCACGATGGTCGCCTTGCGCGGATCGCCCGCGGGCGTGCCGCAGCGCGTGCGCCAGAACCGCGGCGACGCGCTGTGCGAGGTGACCCCGATGGGGCCGCCCATCTCGAAGCACCCGCTCGTGCGGGGGTAGCCGCCGCCGGAGAAGACGAGCTCGCCGCCCGACTCGCTGATCTGCACCGATCCGCCGCCCGCGCCGCGCGGCGTGGGGCGCGGACCGCACGCGTCGCCCCAGTCGCCGATGTTCCAGCGCTCGGAGATGGCGCTCGCCGTCCACGCGCCCGAGAGCGTCGGCCGCTCGTCCGCAGAGAGCGGCGCCGCGACGAGCGTCGTCATCACCGCCGAGAGCATGGCAAGCCGCACCCGCACCGCGCGGCGATCCTTACCACGGGGCGCGCGCGGGCGATCGACGAGCGCCGCCCTCACGCCGGCTGCCGCAGCCACGTCTCGAGCGACCACAGCGCCCACGCCTGGTACGCGCGCGCGGCGTCGAGCGGCGCGCCGAACACCTGACGCATCACCGCGTCGCGATCGAGGTGGCGCCACGTCTCGGCGTCCTCCGCGAACAGCGTCGCCTCGAGCTGCGGCCGCAGCTCCGTCGAGAGCCACCGCGCGAGCGGCACGCCGAACCCGCGCTTCGGCCGCCTCAGGAGCTCGGGCGCGAGCAGATCGGCGAACGTGTCGCGCAGGAGGCGCTTCGTCGTCGCGCCCCGCACCTTGTAGTGATCGGGGAGGCGCGACACGAAGTCGATGAGGCCCGAGTCGAGCAGCGGGCTACGCGTCTCGAGCGACACCGCCATCGAGCAGCGATCGACCTTCACCATCAGATCCTCGGGCAGGTAGGTGACGAAGTTGTGGTGCAGCATCCGCGCGAGCGGCGACTGCCCCGCCGCCTCCTCGAACGCGGCGTCGCTGAACCGCACGGCGTCGCTCGGGTAGACCCCGCCGCGCGTCAGGGTGACGACCTGCTCGGGGGGAAAGACCGCGTTCCAGTGGAGCAGCCGGCGCTCGAGCGGGCGCTCCACGGCCGCCGCGAACCGCGACGCCCGCGCGAACGGCGAGCTCGACGTGTGACCCGCGCGCCAGAGCGGCGTCTGCTTCAGGGCCTCGATCACTCGTCGCGTCTGCGTGGCCGCGCCGGGGGGGACGTGCTCCGCGAGCATCCCGCCGAGGAACCTCGGGTAGCCGCCGAAGATCTCGTCGCCGCCGTCGCCGGTCACCGCCACCGTCACCCGCGCGCGCGCGAGCTTCGACACGAGGTACGGGGGGATGGCGGACGAGTCGCCGAAGGGGCCGTCGTGGTGGCGCACGAGCAGCTCGATCGGCGGGATGTCGCGGTCGCCGACGATGAACTCCTCGTGCACCGAGCCGAGGTGCCGCGCCGAGATCTGCGCGTCCTTCGACTCGTCCACGGCGGGGTCCTCGAAGCCGATCGAGTAGGTGTGCACCGTGCGGTTCAGGTCGCGCGTCGCGACGCCGACGACCGACGCCGAGTCGAGCCCTCCCGACAGGAACGCTCCTACCGGCACGTCCGCCTGGAGGCGGTCGCGCACGATGATCCGCATGCGCGCGCGCAGCTCCTCCTGGGCCTCTGCGTAGCTCGGCGCCGGGGCCGCGGCGTCGAAGCACGGGCGCCAGTACGCGACGGGCGACCGGGTCGCATCCGCCTGGAGCTCGAGCGAGTGCGCGGGCAAGAGGTGCTGCACGCCGCGGTAGAACGTCGCTGGCGCGGGCACATAGCCGGTGACCAGGAAGTCCGGGATGCGTGAGAGATCCCGCTCGATCCCGAGCGCGGGCACGGCCAGGAGGGCCTTGATCTCCGACGCGAACGCGACGCCGCCCGACGGCAGCCGCGTCCAGAACAGCGGCTTCTCCCCCGCGCGGTCGCGCGCGAGCAGGAGGACTTGACGAACGGTGTCCCAGATCGCGAACGCGAACATCCCCTCGATGCGGGGCAGGAGCGCGGCGCCCCACTCCTCGTACGCCGCGAGCAACACCTCGGTGTCCGACGACGACCGGAACGTGTGGCCGCGCGCCGCCAGCGTGCGTCGCAGCTCGACGTAGTTGTAGATCTCGCCGTTGAAGACGATGACGGCCCGCCCGCTGCTCGACCGCATCGGCTGCGCGCCGCCCTCGGAGAGATCGACGATGCGCAGGCGCGTGTGCGCGAGGCCGACCGGCCCGTCGCGCCAGGTGCCGCGCGCGTCGGGGCCGCGGTGGTGCAGCGCGCCGCACATCGCGCCGAGCTCGTCCGCAGCGACGCTCGCGCCCGGGCGAAAGATGCCAGCGATGCCGCACATCGCGCGAGGCTGTACCCGAGGTGAGGCTAGGTGCCTAGCGCGAGGGACGCCGCCAGCACCTCGCCGAGCGTCTCGGGCGAGGGCGCGCGCGCCGCGGCCACGAACCTCGCGACCTCGGCCGACGGCGTCGTCGCGCGCGCCGCGACCTCGGGCGCGATCGCCAGCGCGACCGGTGCAGGCGCGGCGACCGGGGCGGGCGCGGCGGGCGGAGCAGGAGACGCCGGCACCTCGAGCGCGACCTCGTCGGGCTGCGGCTGGGGCGCAGACGGGCGTGGGCCGGTGAACAGCCCGGGCGACGTCGCCTTGGGGAGCACCGCCTCGTGCTCGCTGGGCGCCTCCTCGGACTTCGGCCCCGCGACGGGCGCGAGCTCGAGATCGGCGGGCGGCCCCTCCTCGAGATCGATCGTGCCGCCGAGCTGCTCCGGCGTGGGACCCACGCGGTGCTGCGGCACCTCCGCCTCGAGAGACTCGGGCTTCGGCGGCCTGCCGACTCCAGGGAACGGCGGGGGGATCGATCGCGGCCTCGCCGGTGTGGCCGCGGCGGGCAGCGGCGGCGGCACGCTCCGCAGCTGCGGCCGGGGCGGCGGCGGCTCGGGCAGCAGCTCGGCAGACATGATCTCGCCCGAGCTCGGCGCGGACAACGGCGCTGGCGCCGCCGCGGCGAGCGGCGCGGGCGTGACCTCGGCAGCGGGCGCGACGACCGGAGGCAGCGGGCTGCCGTCGATGACGTCCTCCTCCTCGAGGACCTCGAGTTCATCTGCTGGCGGGCGAGGACGGGTCGATGACTGCGGCGATTCCTCGTCCGCGGGGCCCAGCTCCTCCAGCTCCTCCAGCGCCGCGGGCGGCGGCGGTTCTGGGGCGGGTGCGGGCGTGGGGACGGGCGCCGGCACGACGACCGGCGGCGCAGGCTCCGCGACGCGTTGCGCTGCGACGGGCGGATCCTCCGTGACCCTCGACGCCTCGACCGCCGGCAGGTCGCGCGCGCCCGGGCCGACCTCGGCCGGATCGTGCCCGGGGCGCGCAGTCGGCGGCTCGGGATCGTGCCGCTCGGCCGTGGACACCGCGTGCGCCTCGGCGCGCTGCGACGCGCGGGGCTCGGTGGCGCGCGCCCGCACGCGGTTGAGCAGCCCCTCGAGCGCCTGGATCCGCGACGCGTGCTTCACGCGGCACCGCCTGCGTGCAGGCGCACGAGCACGTCACCCCAGGAGACACCTTCGGCGAGCCACCCTCGCGCCTTGTCGGCGCCCGCTGCCCCCGTGACGAGGAAGCGCGCGCGCGTCGCGTCCCGCGCGAGCGGGACCACCTGGACGGGCTTGCCGGTCGCGGCGTCGAACGCGCTCGCGAGCACCGCGGCCGCGAGCGCGTCGCCGAGCGCGCAGTGATCGAACGTCAGCACGAGCGCGCTGCCCCACCGCTCGACTCCGAGCGATCCCAGACCGAGGAGGGCGAGCTCGCCCCCGAGGTGCTCCACCCACGCCGCGAGCGTCGCGGCGCTCGCGTCACCCAGCCGGCGGGCCGCGCGTCGCCCCGCGGGCGCGCCCATCGCTGCTCCGAGCGCGCGGGCGGCGTCGTCTCCTGCGGCCGAGGCGAGGGCGGCGAGCGCGTCGGCGGGCACGAGCACGCGCGCCGGCGCGTCCTCGAGGTGCACCCTGCCGCTCGCGAGATCGAACGTCACCGCGTGCGTCGGGTCGAAGGTCGGGGGAGCCATGGATCGCGGGCTCACGTTACGAGCACTCATTCTCGTGAGTCAAATCGCTCGCAGGGTCATCCCCTCGGCGCGCACGCGGGGCGACGGGAAGGTTCCCTGCTGCCCTGTCGTATGGCACAACCGCGCCATGACCTACGCCTCCCGTTGCCTCTTCGCCCTGCTGTCCCTCCCCCTCGCGGCCGCGTGCGGAGGCTCGGACTCCGGCGGGGACGACGCCGCGGCGGGCCCCTCCAAGCAGACGCCGCAGTTCGTCGCCGCGCCGAACGGCAAGGCCATCTCGGAGGCGCAGGCGTGCGAGCGCGTGCGCGAGGCCCAGCTGAAGGGCTGCACGCTGTCGCAGGCCATCTGCCCGACCCTGCTGCGCAACGCCTACCCGCTCGGCGACAGCAAGTACAACTGCTCGACCTGGGACGAGGGGGTGGTCAAGAGCTGCGAAGACTACCTTGCGACGCTCTCCTGCGAGGACAGGGTCAACTACCCCTGCAAGCTCGTCTACTTCGAGAAGACCGGCACTGGGCAGGACGTCTGCGACGGCGCCGGAGGCGCGGGCGGCGCGGCGGGCGCGGGTGGATCGAGCGCGGGCGCGGGTGGGTCGAGCGCAGGCGCAGGCGGATCGAGCGCAGGCGCGGGCGGGTCGAGCGCGGGCGCAGGCGGATCGAGCGCGGGCGCGGGTGGGTCGAGCGCAGGCGCAGGCGGATCGAGCGCAGGCGCGGGCGGATCGAGCGCGGGCGCAGGCGGATCGAGCGCGGGCGCAGGCGGATCGAGCGCGGGCGCAGGCGGCGCGGCGGCGGGCGCGGGCGGATCGAGCGCGGGCGCCTCCGGCAGCGCGGGCGCAGGCGGCTGAGCGTCGACGGGTCGACGGGCGTGGGCGGGATCTTGCCCCTCCGCCGCGCAACCCGAGTATCGTAGCGCGGCGCCGGATGCCTTTCGCCATCACCATCAGCGAGAAAGGGGGCGCCGAGCGGCGCGAGGTCTTCGACAAGAGCGAGATCAGCGTGGGCCGCGTGCAGGGCAACGATCTGATGCTGCCGAAGGGCAACGTCTCGAAGCGCCACGCGAAGCTCACGTTCAAGGAGGGGCGCTTCGTCGTCACCGATCTGAAGAGCACGAACGGCACGTACGTCAACGGTCGCAAGATCGCCCAGGCGACCATCGTGCGCGAGGGCGACAAGATCTACGTCGGCGACTTCGTGCTGCGGTTCGAGGCGCCCGCGGGCGTGGCCCTCGCCGCGGAGTCCGCGCCGAGCGCGCCGCGCGAGGTCGACCTCCCGTCCGCGCCGATCCCGAACCCGGTCGCCGCGCCGCCGGCCGCCCAGGTGAGCCACTACCCGCTCGAGCACGATCCTGACGACGCGCCGCCGGCCGGTCAGGTGAGGCAGGCGCCGCAGGTTCCGCAGCCGCCTCGCGTCCCGTCGGGCTTCGGCCCGAAGGGTACGGCGATGTTCGGGCCGAGCCCGTTCGCTGACGCGGGCGGCGCGCGTCCGCCCACCGCGCCGCACGCGCCGGTGACGATGAGCCCGGTGCCGGTGTCCCCCGCGGCGACCCCGCCTCGCACCCCGCCCCAGCCCGGTCCGACGGCTTCGCAGCCTCCCCCCCCCCCGCGTGGCCGTGACGCGTCGGTGCACGCAGCCCACCGCCTCGCGCTGGCGACGCTCGTCGACCGGGTCTCCGAGATGATCGATCTGTCCTCGCTCGCGACGGGCGCCGCGCCCGACGACGCGCTCGCGCAGCGGATCGAGCGCGCGATCCGCGAGCAGGCCGTCTCGCTCCGCCAGGACGGCGAGATCGCCGCGGACGTCGACGCCGAGGCGCTCACGCGCGACGGCCAGCGCGAGCTGCTCGGGCTCGGGCCGCTCGGCCCGCTGCTCGACGACGACGAGGTGTCGGAGATCCACGCGTCGAGGGACGTCGTGTGGATCACGCGGGCCGGCCAGCAGGTGCTCGTCGAGCCGCCGTTCTCCAGCGAGGACGCGCTCGCGCGGGTGATCGCGAGGCTGGCCCACCACGCGGGCGCGCCGCTCGACGCAGGCGAGACGCTGCTCGAGCGACAGCTCGCGGGCGCGCGGCTGGTCGCGGTGACCGGGGCGGCGGCGCCCAACGGGCCGGCCGTCACCTTGCGCAAGCGTCGCCGCGCGGAGGTCGGCGCGGAGGACGTCGTGCGCGCCGGGGTCGTGTCTCGGGGCATGTGGACGTTCCTGTCGCAGTGCCTCGGCGCCCGCCTGAACCTGCTGCTCACGGCGCCCGCGGGCCTGCCGCTCGGCGGCTTCGCGCTGGCGCTGCTCGCGACGGCGCACGACGCGGAGCGCGCCGTCCTCGTGCAGTCGGACGACGATCCGATCATCGGAGGCGGCGGCGCGACGCTCATCGAGAGCCCGCCCGAGGCGCTCGGACGCGCGGTGGAGATCGGCGCGCGCCTCGGCAGCGCGCGGCTCGTCGTCGCGGCGGGCTCACCGGCGGCGGCGGCCGCGGCGCTCGACGCGGCGGGGTCCGGCCGGGGCGGCGTGATCGTGATCGCGCGGGCGCCATCGCTCCGCCACGCGCTCCACAGGCTCTCGCTCGACCACGCGCGGGCGTCAGGCGCGCCCTTCGAGCTCTCGCGCGAGGCGGCGCACGCGGCCTTCGATCTGGGCGTCGAGCTGTTCCGTCAGCGCGACGGACGCGCGCGGGTCTCCCGCATCGCCGAGATCGAGCCCGGCGCGCCGCGCGACGTGTTCCAGTTCTCCGCCGACCGCCCCGGCGGCGACGGATCGTTCTCGCCCACCGGGCACGTCCCCCGCTTCGTAGAGGATCTGCGCCTGCGCGGCGTGGTCGTCGATCCGACGGTGTTCGACAGGCAGTCGGTGCGCTCGCGCGACTCGGCCTGAGCGCCGCGCGGCGTGGCTCACGCGGCCGGGCGCGCCGGCTCGAACGCCCGCACGCGGCGCGCGATCGCCTCGGCCACCGACGGGTCGAACAAGAGGCCGTTGTGCCCCGCGCGCTCGACCACGATGACCTCGCCGTGGGGGAACGCCGCGCTCATCGCGGGCTGGATGACGAGATCGTCGGCCGCGACGAAGCTCGTGTGGCGGACGCGGGGCTGCCCCAGCGGCGAGCGCAGCCTCGCGAGCAGCTCGGAGTCGGGTCTGAGCTCGCGGACGACCCCCGCGCGCGCGATCCGCGCGAGCGCGGTGCCATGGAAGGGGCTCGCGAGGCTGATCGTCTGCGCGACCCGCGCGTGACCGCCCGCCTCGTGCACGTACGCGCGCGCGACGATCCCCCCGAGGCTGTGCCCGACCAGGTGCACCCGCGCGCGCCCCGGGATGGCGCGGACCTCGCGCTTCAGCTCCTGCACGAGCGACGCGATCGAGCGCCACGGGTGATACGAGAAGCTCGCGAAGTGCGCGACACCCGCGCGACGCAGCGCGCGCTCGATCGGCGAGAAGACCCCGGCCGTCGCGAGCACGCCGTGCACGAAGAACACGACGTCCTCGGCCTCGCCGCGCGCGGAGAGCTGCACGCCGCGCCGCGCGACGCCCCCCGCGAGCAGCGCCGACTGGCGGCGCATCGCGTCCGCCTCGCGCGCGAGCACGCGCAGCGGCTCGAACCTCTCGCTCCTCGGCGGCGCCGCGTCGCGCATCGACCAGAGGGCTTACGGCGAGTCGCGCGTCCTGTCGAGAAACCTGCGAGGCTACGCCCGGAGCTCGACGGGGACGCCGTTCAGCGCGGCGGTGCCCGACAGCTCGTCGAGCGCGCGCTCGTCGACGAGATCGTTGAGGCTCTGCCCCGGCGCCTCGCGCGCGACGCGCAGCTCCACGCCGTCCCGCCCGTGCCCCCAGCCGTGCGGCAGCGACACGACGCCGGGCCGCATCTCGGGCGAGAGCTCGACCGTCACCAGGAGCTCGCCGACGCGCGACGAGAGCCTCGCCGACGCGCCATCGCGCAGCCCGCGCGCCGCCGCGTCGTCCGGGTGGACGAGCAGCGTGCAGCGCGGCGGCCCCTTCACGAGCCGGCGCGAGTTGTGGAGCCACGAATTGTTGCTGCGCAGATCTCGCCGACCGATCAGCGACAGCCCGCCCGGCGCCTGCGCCTCGTCCAGCCACGCGTCGACGCGCGCGAGATCCTTCAAGAACACGGGCGGGGCCGCGTCGATCATGCCGTCGCTCGTGAACAGGCGCGCGGGCAGGCGCGGCAGGAGCGGGCCGAGATCGATCCCGTGCGGGTGCCTCTCCAGCTCCTTCATCGTCAGGCCGTGCGGCCCCGTGCGGAGCATCAGATCGACGAGCCCGCGCGGGCCGAGCCTCCGGAGCGCCGCCGCGCCGAGGCCGCCGACGAGCGCGTCCTTGCCGCCGCGGTGGCGGGTGAGCCGGGACGCGAGCTCGAGCATGATCTGCCAGTCGTGCCTCGCGCCCGCGCGCGGCGCGAAGAGCGGGAGCGAGAGCTTCGCCGTGTTGCGCACCGCGAGCACGTGGAACGCGACGTCGTAGTGATCGTGCTCGAGCGCGAACGTCGGCGGCAGGATGAGGTGCGCGTGCCGCGACGTCTCGTTCCGGTAGAGGTCGATCGAGAGGACGAAATCGAGCGTCGAGAGCGCGCGATCGAGGCGCGCGCCGTTCGGGCTCGACAGCACCGGGTTGCCGGCCGAGCACACGAGCGCGCGGACCTGGCCCTCGCCGGGCGTCTCGATCTCGTCCGCGAGCGTCGCGACGGGGTACTCGCCGCCGAACTCGGGCAGCCCCCGCACGCGCGAGCGGCCGCGGTCGAAGTGCCCGCGCATGCCGATCTTCGCCATGGCTGCCACCGCGTCGGCCGCGGGCGTCGTGAACATCGCGCCGCCCTCGCGGTCGAGCGCGCCGAGCGCGATGTTGAGCGCGTTGACGAGCCACGCGCCGACGCCGCCGAACCGCTGCGTGCAGAGCCCGACGCGCCCGTAGACGACGGGGCGCCGCGCCTCGCCGAGCGCGCGGGCCAGCCGCTCGATGCGCTCGGCCGGGACGCCGCACGCGCCGGCGACCCGCGACGGAGGGTACCGCCGCGCGACAGCCTCCAGCCGCTCGAGGCCGCGCGTGAACGCGGCGAGGCGCCCCGGCCGCGCGAGGCCGTCGCGGTGGAGGACGTGCAAGACGGCGAGCAGGAGCGCCGCGTCCCCGCCCGGCGTGATCGGCACGTGCTCGGTCGCGAGCGCCGCCGTCTCGGTGCGGCGCGGATCGACGACGACGAGGGCCCCGCGCGCGACGAGCGCCTTCAGCCGCCGCTCGACGCCCGGCGCCGTCATGATGCTGCCGTTCGACGCGACCGGGTTCGCGCCGAGCATCAGCATGAAGTCGGTGCGGTCGACGTCGGGCACCGGCAAGAGCAGCTGGTGCCCGAACATCTCGAGCGCGGCGAGCATGTGCGGCAGCTGGTCGGCGCTCGTCGCGGAATAGTTGTTCCGCGACCCGATCGCGCGCGCGAGCACCTGGCCGAACAAGAGCGACCCGTAGTTGTGGACGGTGGGGTTCCCCTGGTAGAGGGCGACGGCGCTTCGACCGTGCGCGCGCTGGACGGCGTGCAGGCGCCCCGCCGCCTCCGCGAGGGCCTCCTCCCACGAGATCGTCTCCCACCGCGCGCCGGTGCGGCGCTGCGGGAGCGTGAGCCGGTCGGGATCCTCGTGGACGTCCTTCAGCGCGAGCGCCTTCGGGCAGACGTGCCCGCGGCTGAAGGGATCGTCGTCGTCTCCGCGGATGGAGGTGATCGTGTCGCCGTCGACCTCGATCGTGACGCCGCACATCGCCTCGCAGATCGTGCACGTCCGGTGGTGCGTCTTCACGCGGGAGAGAGTCCCCGCGCCCGTGACGCTCGTCAACGTGGAGCGCGCGAGAGCGCTCGGAGGACGCGGCCGCGCGCGGCCCGCAGCGGCTCCCACGCCGCGTCGAGCCACGCCGGGCGGTGCGCGTGCTCGACGCCCGACGAGCAGTACTCGCCGCCGAGCCGCTGCTTGAACGTGTAGAGGCCGTCGTCGGGCGACGTCGACGGCACGAGCCCGAGATCGTACCAGCGGCGCCCCGTCGCCTTGAGGTGCAGGATGGCCTCCCAGTGCAGCACGTCGGCGACCCCGCGGGGCGCGTCCGAGGCCCGCGCCGCGTGCAGGAAATACCCGTGGCGCGGCAGCGTGTAGACCCAGAGCACGGCCGCCGTGCGCCCCGCGATCCGGCCTCGCACGAGGGCGGCGTGCCCCGCGTCGGACATCGCGCGCAGCTGCCTCGCGTCGAGCGGCGGCAGGCCCTTCTCGGCGGCGAGCTCGGCGTAGAGCGCGAGCACCTGCGAGATCGCCGCGTCGTCGGGCCGAGCGGAGACGTCGACGTCGAGCCCGACCTTCTTCGCGTGGTTGAGCTTGCCCTTCGGGAAGCGCTTGCGCAGCGCGGCCTCCGGCTCCGAGAGCTCGTAGAAGAACGTGCCCGCGCCGAACCAGCGCCCGTCTCCCCGCGCGAGCGCGCGGCCGCGGAGGATTCGCGGGCCGTCCGCGGGCTCCCGCGCGAAGTCCTGGATCGTGAGCGTCGCCATGGGAGACAGGAGCCGGTGGCGCCGCGCGAGCTCGTCCACCCAGCCCGCCGGCGCGCCGTGCAGCAGGAGGAGCCTCCGACGGATCGGTCCCACGCGCCGCTCGAGCAGCGCGCCGTCCTCCCGCCGCTCGAGATCGCGCCAGCCGTAGTAGCGAGTGAGCGCCCAGTCGGGCTCGAGCTCGCAGGGCGGGAAGGGCCGCAGCTTCATCGGCGCGCGTCGCGCGGCTTGATGGCGGCGTAGTACCACCAGGGCACGCCGACGCCGGGAGGCGACGAGGGGTGGGTCGGCGCGACGCGCTCGACCAGCGTGAGGCCCGCCTGGTCGAGCTCGCGCCGCACGCGCGGAGGAGACGCCGCCCACACGATCGTCTGGCTGCCCTTCTGCCCGCCCGCGTTGACCTCCGGCACGTACGCCGCGCCTCGCCACGCCGCGAGCGACGGCAGCCGGGAGCGCAGCACCCGCGCGGACGCGACGCCGGCGTACGCCGCGCGCCACACGCGCTTCGGCGCCGAGGCGCCTCGAAAATCAGGCCAGAAGAGCAGGCAGCTCGCGTTGTGCAGCGACAGGACGAGCGCGCCGCCCGGCTCGAGCACGCGGGCCATCTCCCGCAGGCAGCGCGCGCGCAGCTCGTCGGTCGGCAGGCACCCGAGGCCGTTGAACGAGAACACGACGACGGAGAACTCCGCGTCGCCGTACCTCGACAGATCGGTCGCGTCGCCGTGCGTGAACTCCCGGTCGGGGAACCTCGCCCTCGCGCGCTCGACCATCGCCTCCGCGTAGTCGAGCCCGACGTACCGCGCCGCGCGCGCCGCGAGGTGCGGGGTCGTGCGGCCGGCGCCGACGCCGAGATCGAGCACGCGCGCGCCGTCCGGGACGTACCGCTCGAACAGGTAGCGCTCCGCGGGCTGCAGCTCGCTGTGGTCGTAGTGACGGACGACCTCGGGGTCGCTGTAGGTCGCGTGGGTGGGATCGCCGGGCACGCGCGACGCTTCGCCCGAGCCCCCGCGAGGCGTCAAGCGCTCGTGGTAGAAGCCGCGCCGATGCTCGACGCGACGCACGATCCCAGCCTCCGCTCGTTCGTGGACTCCGCCAACGATCCGGCGTGCGATTTCCCGCTGCAGAACCTCCCGCTCTGCACGTTCCAGCGCGACGGCGGGGCGCCCGAGGTCGGCGTCGCGCTCGGCGATCGGCTGGTGTCG
This sequence comes from Polyangiaceae bacterium, assembly GCA_020849655.1. Classification (GTDB taxonomy): domain Bacteria; phylum Myxococcota_A; class Polyangia; order Polyangiales; family Polyangiaceae; genus JADLFU01. The sequence goes on from JADLFU010000208.1 coordinate 21,933, forward strand.
CTGCGCGCGCTCGCCGCGGGGGGCGCGCTGCCCGGCGCGCCGGACGACTTCCTCGGCTCGCTCTCGACGACGCTCGCCGCGCGCGGGCTCGCGGGCGTGCGCGCGCTGCGCCCCGCGCTCTCCCTGCTCTACCGCGACGGCGCGCGGTCGGTCGTCGCCGAGGAGGCGCTCGTGCCTGCGTCGGCGTGCGCGCTCCTCCTGCCCCTGCCGCCGCGGAGCTACACGGATTTCTACGCGTCGATCCACCACGCGACGACGGTGGGCGCGATGTTCCGGCCGGACAACCCGCTCCTGCCGAACTACAAGCACGTGCCGATCGGCTACCACGGCCGCGCGTCGTCGGTCGTCCCGTCGGGCGCGCCGGTGCGCCGCCCGCGCGGGCAGACGAAGGCCGACGACGCGCCCGCGCCGACCGTCGGCCCCGCGAGATCGCTCGACTGGGAGCTCGAGCTCGCGTGCGTGATCGGGCGAGGAAACCGGCTCGGCGAGCCCGTGTCGCTCGCGGACGCCGAGGCGAGCGCGCTCGGCCTCGTCCTCCTGAACGACTGGTCGGCGCGCGATCTGCAGCGGTGGGAGTACCAGCCGCTCGGGCCGGTCCTCGCGAAGAGCTTCGCGACGACGATCTCGCCCTACGTGGTGACGTTCGAGGCGCTCGCGCCGTTTCGCGCGCCCCGCGCCGCGCGTCCGGCCGGCGATCCGCAGCCGCTGCCCTACCTCGACGACGCGCGCGACCGGGAGGCGGGCGCCGTCGATCTCGAGGTCGAGGCGTGGCTGTCGACCGAGCGGATGCGCGCGCGCGGCGAGGGCCCCGTCCGCGTCTCCCGCGGGAGCTTCGCGGATCTCTACTGGACCTTCGGGCAGATGATCGCGCACCACACGTCGAACGGCTGCAACCTCGAGCCCGGCGATCTGCTCGGCAGCGGGACGGTGTCGAACGCCGCGCCCGACGCGCGCGGCTGCCTGCTCGAGCTGACGTGGGACGGCCCCGGCAGGCCTCGGCGCCCGATCGCGCTGCCGGGCGGGGAGGCGCGCACCTTCCTCGAGGACGGCGACGAGGTCACGCTGCGCGCGTCTGCCGAGCGCGAGGGGTTCCGCCGCGTCGGCTTCGGCGCGTGCGCGGGCCGCGTGCTCCCCGCGGGGTGACCGGCCGGGATCATCCTCCGAGCTCGATCCGCGCGGCCTTCAGCGCCGGGCCCCGCGGGAGCGCGGGGAAATCCTCCTCTGGCGGCAGCGCCTCCAGGCGCGCGATCCGTCGCCCGGCGCCGAGCGCGGCGCGCCGCAGCCAGCCCTCGAACGCGCGGGCGTCGACGCCGCGGTGGTTCGTCGACGCGAACAGGACGCCGCGCGCGGTGAGCGCGCTCATCGCCGCCGTCGCCAGGGCGACGTAGTCGTGCGCGACGGAGAGCCGCGCGCCCTTCGTCGTCGAGAAGCTCGGAGGATCGAGCGCGACGAGCTCGTACGCGTCGCCGCGCACCCTCGCCCGCGCGAGGAACGACAGCGCGTCCTCCGCGAACGTGCGGTGTGGGACCGGCGTCGCGAGGCCGTTCCGCCGTAGGTTGTCGGCGGCGCGCGCGAGCGCGAGCCTCGAGGTGTCGACGCTCGACGTCGCCCGCGCCCCGCCCGCGCCCGCCGCGACCGAGTACGCCCCGGTGTACGCGAACAGGTTGAGGAACCTCGCGCCCGACGCCTCGGCGGCCACGCGCGCGCGCGCACCGCGCAGATCGAGGAACACGCCGGTCGACAGGCCGTCGCCGAGCCGCACGAGGAGGCGGCGGCCGCGCTCGACGATCTCGAGCTCGCCCGGCGCGTCGTCGCCCGCGATGGCCTGGGGCGGCGCGACGCCCGCCTGCGCGTCGCCGAGCACGCTCGCGTGCCTGGGGCGACGCTTCGTGTAGACGCCGCGGACACCGAGCCCGAGGAGCGCGCCCGCCAGCTCGGCCTCCCCCACGCGCGCGCGCTCTTCGTAGCGTGAGACCACCGCGTACGGGCCGTACAGATCGATCGAGCAGCCCGGGAGGTCGTCGGCGTCTTCATGAACAATCCTCACAGCGTCGGTCTCGCCCTCGAGCAGGAGCCTGCGCCGTCGGAGGAGGGCGCGCGCGATCACGCCGGCGACGCCGGCCGGTGACGACGTGGCGCGCCGGAGCAGCGCGTCGGCCGGGAGGACCGCGCGCAGGACGCTCCTCTCCGCTTCGTCGCCGGGCTCGACCATGCCGGACGCGCCTTGTCGCGGCGGAGCGGGAGGCGCAAGCGCGGCCTTCTCCCCGCCCCTGCCGTGCGCTACCTCCTCCTGCGATGGCCTCGCGGCGCACGAAGGGGCTGCTCGGCGCGGGCTGCGCGGCGAGCGCGCTCTCGCTGATCGCCGCGCCCGTGTGGCTGACGACGCAGCCCGTGCTCGCGCGGCCCGCGGCCGGCCCGCCGATGTACCCTTCCCAGCTCGAGGCCGAGGTGCGCGAGCTGTCGCGCGCGCCTCGGGGGCACGACGACGCGGCGCGCCTCGACGAGGTGTCCGCTCACCTGGCGGGCGTCTTCGCGAGCGCGGGCGCGGACGTGTCGACGCAGGAGTTCACCCCCGCCCACGCGCCCGCGCCGGTGCGCAACGTCATCGCGCGCGTCGGCCCGGCGTCCGAGGAGCGGGTGGTGGTGGGCGCGCGCTACGACGCGGCGCCCGGTGAGCTCGACGCAAACGGCGCGACCGGCGTCGCGGCGCTCGTCGCCCTCGCCGGCTCGCTCGGCACCGCGAGGCTCGGCGTCGGGGTGGAGCTCGTCGCGTTCGCCCTCGGTGCGCCGCCCTACCTCGGCACGGTGGACATGGGCAGCGCCCACCACGCGCGCGCGGTGAGGGCGCGGCGGGGTCGGGTCCGCGCGATGCTCGCGATCGAGGGGCTGGGCGCCCTCTCGCGCGCCGACGGCTCGACGCGGCTGCCGCGCCCGCTCGGCCTGCTGTACCCGACGCGCGCCGAGTTCGTCGCGGTGGTCGGGCGGTACACCGACTGGCGCCTCGTGCGCGCGGTCAAGCGCGCGATGGCGGGCGCGACCGATCTTCCCGTGCGGTCGATCTCCGGCACGCGGAGGCTCGCGCGCGTCGACGCCGGGGATCAGCAGAGCTACTGGGCGGCAGGGTTCCCGGCGGTGATGATCACCGACACGAGCCACATGGGCTGGAGGGCGCGGCCCGCCGACGCCGACGCCGTCGACTACCGCGCGGCCGCGAAGGCGACGAGCGCGCTCTCTGCCGCCATCGTCGAGCTCGCGCGCTGATCCCCCCGAGAGCCGAGCCGCCCGAGCGACCCCGGGGCGCGGCGCTACGGCGCGGAGCCCACGCGCCAGCCCGGATCGTGGGCGCGCGCGATGTCCGCGAGCCGCGTGACGATGCCGCGCGCGACGAGCTCGAGCACCCGGTGCTCCAGCTTGCGCTGCTCCTCCGGCCGGCCGCTGTACGTGAACCTGGATTTCGCGGCGCCGAGCCCCGGGATCTTCCCGACGGCGGTGCACGTCACGCGCACGACGTCGCCGTCGCGCACCGCCGAGAGCTCGCGGATCTCGACCTTCGCCTCGACGGGCTGCTCGCGTCGCCGCCCCCAGTCGGCGCGGCGCCCCTCCTTCTCCAGGATCTTCTTCACGACCGGCGGCACGTCAGGCCGCTCCGGGCGGATCGAGACGTCGGTCCACACGACGCGCGGCCGGCGCTTCGCGTCGGCGTCGCTCGTCGACGTCCCGAGGGCCGCGCACACCAGCGCGACCCAGACCCAGCTCGACCTCGCGCGCACGTCCCCGCGATACCGCGCCGAGACGGGCTGGCCCAGTTCTCTGCCGCGGGCGCCGTGACCTCCTCGCTGAGCGCTGGCGGGCGCGCGCCGGGCGCTCTAGCATCGGCGGCCCGGTGGCCGATCTCCGCGCCGTCCTCCCGAGCCTGGTTCCCGGCTGCAACGTCCGCGCGTTGCCGCTCGGTCCGATGGAGGGCTTCGTCCTGTCGCGCGTCGACGGGCGGACGACCGCCGCCGAGATCGCGCTGCTCACCGGGCTCGGAGACGGCGTGCTGCCGGTGCTGCAGCGCCTGGCCGAGCTGGGGGCGGTGACGGGCGTCGCGGGGGCGTCGCCGAAGCCCCCGGCCGCCACGAGCGCCGCGCCCACCGCGCCCCCGCCGCGCGCCACGGGATCGGTCGCGCCCACGGGTCGCCCAGCGTCGAGCGGCTCGGCCCCCCCCGACGCGAAGCTCGGTCCCTCCTGGACGGGGCCGCTCGTCGCGGACGGCGGCTACACCCAGCAGGAGCTCGATCAGCCCGCCGACCTCGAGCCGGACAAGAAGCGGCGCGTGCTCTCGGTGTTCCACGCGCTCGCGCGGCTCGACCACTACCAGCTGCTCGGCGTCGATCGAGCCGCCGACAAGAAGGCCATCAAGGCCGCGTACTTCAAGCTCGCGGCGGAGTTCCACCCGGACAAGCACTTCCGCAAGGAGCTCGGCGCCTTCAAGCCGAAGATGGAGGCGATCTTCAAGCGCCTGACCCAGGCCGAGGAGACGCTGTCGCGCAAGGAGACGCGCGCCGAGTACGACGCGACGCTCGAGGTGCGCGCGCAGAGCCTCGTCGAGCTCGAGCTGTTCTCGCGCGAGGACTTCGACGCGGGCGTCGCGCGCGCCTCCGCGCCGCCCGCCCGGCCCGCGGCGCCGGCGCCTCCCCCTCGCTCGCCTACCCCCTCGCCGGCCTCCGCCTCGCTGCGCGCCGCGTCCGTCGCCGCCCCGCCTCCCCCGCGTCGATCGAGCGAGGTCGCGATCCCCGTCGTCGGCGCGAGCCAGCCGCCCGAGCTCGGCCCCGCCACGGTGCGCGGCGAGGCGAGGCGCAGCGCGCTCGTGAGCAAGCTCTCCTCGGGCAGGTTCACGCCGCGCGCGCCCGTCCAGCCCGGCGAGGCGCCGGGAGATCCTGGCGATCCGCGCCAGTCGGTCGACTCGCTCCGGCGCATGGCCGCGGAGAGGCAGGCGTCGGCGCACCGCGAGCAGGTCGAGCGCTACCTCGAGGTCGCCGAGGCCGCCGCGGCCCGCGACGACGCCGTCGGCGCCGCCAACTCGTACCGCTTCGCCGCCGCGCTCGACCCCACGCCCGAGCTCGTCGAGCAAGCGCGCGAGTGGGGCGCGAAGGCCGCCGTGCTGCTCGCCGACGACTACCTCGCGCAGGGAGAGGCCGCGGCGAGGGAGGAGAGCTGGGTCGACGCCGCGCGCGCCCTCCGACGCGCGGTCGCCGGCAAGCCCGACGATCCGCGCGTGCTCGCGATGGCGGCGAACGCTCTGCTCCAGGCGAAGGGAGATCTCCACGAGGCCGCGGACCTCGCCCGCCGCGCGACCGAGCGCGATCCTCGCGATCTGTCGGCGGCGCTCGTGCTCGTGGAGATCTACGTCGCGGCCAAGCTCAAGCTGAGCGCGCAGCGGGCGCTCGCGGCGGCAGCGGCGATCGCGCCCGACGACGCCAAAGTTCGCGCATTGCAGCGGCAGGTGGGATAGTCTCCCGCCGCCGTTTCACAAGCTGCTCTCGAGGACTCCACGCATGGAACGCGTCATCGGCATCGACCTCGGTACCACCAACTCCTGCGTCGCCATCGTCGAGAACGACACGCCCACGGTCATCCCCAACCGCGGCGGCTACAAGACGACCCCGTCGATGGTCGCGATCACGGAGGCGGGCAAGCGCCTCGTCGGCCACATCGCGAAGCGCCAGGCCATCACCAACGCCGAGAACACCGTCTTCGCCGCGAAGCGCCTCATCGGCCGCAAGTGGAACTCCCCGCAGGTGAAGAACGCCGTGCTCACGTCGAGCTACCGCATCGTCGAGGGGCCCCACGGCGACGTGCGCGTGCAGCTGCGCTCGAAGGCGTACTCCGTCCCAGAGATCAGCGCGATGGTCTTGCAGGAGATGAAGACGATCGCGCAGGACTACCTCGGCGAGACCGTCTCGAAGGCGGTCGTCACCGTCCCCGCCTACTTCAACGACAACCAGCGCCAGGCCACGAAGGACGCGGGGCAGATCGCCGGCCTCGAGGTCATCCGCATCATCAACGAGCCGACGGCCGCGGCGCTCGCCTACGGCTTCGGCAAGAACCTCGAGAAGACGATCGCGGTGTTCGATCTCGGCGGCGGCACGTTCGACATCTCGATCCTCGAGATCGGCGCGGGCGGCGTGTTCAAGGTGATCGCGACCGCGGGCGACACGTTCCTCGGCGGAGAAGACTTCGACGGCCGCCTCATCGACTGGCTGGTGTCGGGCTTCAAGGAGCAGCACGGCGTCGACCTGCGACAAGACCGCATGGCCCTGCAGCGCCTGAAAGACGCGTCCGAGAAGGCGAAGTGCGAGCTGTCG
>JADLFU010000209.1 GCA_020849655.1 Polyangiaceae bacterium
CCATGTCGCCCGCCCGCCTCGCGCTCTCGCTCACCCCGCTCCTCCCCGCGTGCGGCAGCGCGGGCGGCACCTCGCCCGACGACGGCGCGACCGGCGCGGGCGGCGCAGCTGGCGCGGGCGGCGCGGCGCCGACGGTGACGCTGCCCGATCCGGGCGCGCCGCCGGCCTCGGTCAACGGCGTATTCTCCTTCGAGAAGCTCCAGCGCGCCGGCGGCGTCGAGGTGCAGGGCAGCGCCCTCTACACGAACCCTCCGCAGCCGCTGAACACCGAGCGTCGCCCGGTGATGCTGAAGCTCTACGACGAGGTGCCCCTCGGCGGCTGCAAGCTCATCCAGCCTGGCCTCTCGATCGGCGGCGCGAGCCCGCAGCTCGTCAAGCCGGGGACCGTGAAGATCATGGCCGGCGGAGGCGTCGCCACCGTACCAAACAATCCTATCGGCATCCCGAGCGGCGCGCTCCCCGCGGCGTCGTGGATCCCGCTGACGACCTACACGCTCGACGTCTCGGGCGGCGCGATCGGCCACGTCACGGGCGAGTTCACGACGCCGGGCGATCTCGTCGTCACGTCGCCCGCACCGTCCGACGCGCGGCTGAAGCTCGACCGCACGTCACCGTTCCCGATCACCTGGACAGGGCAGCCCGACGGTCGCCCGGTGTGGATCCACCTCGACCAGGGCACGACGCGGATCACGTGCCGCGCCGAGGACACCGGCGCGTTCGAGATCCCGGCGGCGACCCTCGGGATGCTCGGCCCGACGTCGAGCGCTCCCGGCCCCAACGACCAGCCCGACCGCCTGACGATCGAGCGCTACACCTGGTACGTCGTCGGCAGCGGGCAGGGCGTCACGCTGGTGATCTCGACCGTCGACGCGAAGCTCGACCTCGACGTCGACTGAGCAGCGCGGTCGCCGCCTGCACGGCCTGGAGCGATCCGCTCCACACAACCACGAGTTCGTGCCACTCTGGCGGGATGCGCTGGCTCGTCGGAGGGGCAATCGGTGCGCTCGCGGCCGCCGCGGCGTGCTCGTCGGGTGACGATGCGTCCGCCACTGGTGACGCGGGCGCGGTCGCGGGATCGAGCACCGGCAAGGCAGGAGCGGGCGGCGGTGGCGGGAGCGCCACCGGCGGCGCCGGGCACGCGGGCATCCCGGTCGCAGGGTTCACCAGCGGCCCAGGGGGAGCCTCGGGAACAGGAGGCGGCGGCGCCAGCGGGAGCGGCGGCGCCGGCGGGAGCGGCGGCGCCAGCGGGAGCGACGGCACCAGCGGGAACAGTGGGAGCGGCGCCAACAGTGGGAGCGGCGGCACCAGCGGGAGCGGCGGGAGCAGTGGGAGCGGCGCCAACAGTGGGAGCGGCGGGAGCGGCGGGCCGCCCTGGACGCAGCCTCCGCTGCCGGCGACCTGCCAGAAGAACGCGCGCATCCTCACGTACGATCCGGTCGGTCACGGGCGGCTGCTCGCGGCGCTCGCTGCCAACCCGTCGCCGTGCGCCGACTACTACGTCCACCTCCCGGCGCTCGCCGGCGACAAGTCCCAGCCCCGCGGCGGCGCCGCCGTGCAGAGCGTGCACGACGCCGGCGCGCGGTTCCACGCGATGGCGGAGTTTCACTGGGGAGAGTGGTCCAGCGTCACGGGGATGACCTGGCTCGAGCGAGGCCGCGAGTTTCGCGCGCGGATGCTGGCGGCCGGCTACGATCCCACCCGCGACACCTGGGGGATCAACGAGCTGCCGTCGACGACGCGCACCGATCCCGGCGTCCGCGCCGACGTCGAGGCGCTGGTGCAGGGCCTGTACGAGGGGCCGCCCGGCTCGCCCGCGATGGGAGGCGCGGTGTACGTGATCGGGATGGGCTCCGGGACGCTGAACTTCAGCGTGTACAAGCCCGCGCTCGAGGGCTGGCTCGCGGACGGCGACTTCTGGAAGACGATGAACAAGTACGTGCGCTGGTGGGGCCAGGAGACCTACCAGCACCCTGCACAAGTGTGCGTGGGGAGCGTGCAAGTGGCGGCGCGCTCGGCGGCAGTGAACGACTACGCGATGCACGTCGCGAAGCTCGCGGCGGCCGGGCCCGCGTCCGCCGGCGCCGCGCGGAGCTTCTTCGACGAGAGCTACGTGCCGCTGCAGAGCGCGTTCTGGCACGGGACGCCGTACGGCACGGAGACCACGACCCTCGAGCAGATGAAGCACCTCGTCAGCACGCAAGTCTACGCGTCGCGCGCGTGGGCGGGCACCCACGACTACCCGGACTGGCGCCTCGCGCTCGCGTGGAACGATCAGCTGGACGGCGCGACCGCGGCGGAGCTGGACGAGCTCGCGGCCCGCGTGGCGGCCGCCGTGAGGGGCGCGTACGACGAGGGCGCGTCGACCGCGGCCCACGCGTGCAGCCCGTCGGGCGCCTACACGTGGTGCGCCTGCGACGTGCCCGGCGCGGCGTTCAACGCGGGCTGGTCGACGTTCGAGACGTGGTGACGCGGCGCGGAGCCCTCGGCGGATCCTCCGCCCCCTCGCGGCGCCGGGGCCGCGGCACTATGAGCCGCCGATGCCGCTCCGACAGCGCTACCTCTTCGTCTGTGTCAACCGCCGCCCCGACGACGCGCCGAAGGGATCGTGCGCTGCGCGCGGCTCCGAGGCGCTGCACGCGGCGCTGAAGTCCGCCACGGCGGCGCGCGGGCTCGCGCGCACGGTCGCGCGGCCCTGCACCTCGAGCTGCCTCGACGTGTGCACCCAGGGACCGGTGGTGCTGGTCGAGCCCGATCAGGTCTTCCTCGGCCGCGTGACCGAGGCCGACGTCCCGGCGATCGTCGACGCGCTCGCGGGCGGCGAGTGGCCCGCGCACCTCCTGCTCACGCGCGACGAGATCGACGCCGGCTGACGGCGTACCGGCGGCAAAATTGACTTCCGTCGCGGCGACGCGCCGCGGCGCTTCCTCGGCTCCCCTTCCGCGACTAGGTTCCGCGCCGCCATGTCGCACAACGTTCGGTCCGCCCCCCCCAAGGGCGACGTCCAGCCCGGCTTCGCGCCGTGGATCGCAGGCACCTCCGACCCGGCCGAGCTCGTGCTCGGCGTGCCGGGGTTCACCTACGCCGATCTCTACCTCCCGGCGAAGCTCGCCGAGCTGACCGCCCTGTTTCACGCCTGGCTCGAGCAGACCGATCCCGACGCGGCCGCGGGGCTCTCTGCGCTCGCGGCGGGGGGCGGGGCGCTCGCGACCCCGCAGGCGACGAGCGACGCGCTGGTCGCCGCGGCGCCGCACCTCGGCGAGTTCGTCGCGCGGCTGTTCCGGATCGAGGACGAGTGGCGCGCGCTCCGCGCGTCGCTGAAGGCGCACGATCCTGTCTTTCACTTCAAGCACGAGTTCGCGAAGAAGCGCGTGCCGAAGCCCGACGCGAGCGAGCCCGCGGCCGAGATCGCGGCCGGGTGCGCGGCGGCGGCGCTCGTCGCGGCGGGCGCGCCGGCGAGCGAGCTCGGCACGGGGACCGACGACGAGGAGCTCTCGGTCGCGACGGCGACGATGAGGATCTTCGAGCTCGTGGACGTCGCGAACAAGGTCGAGAAGGCGGGCGGCGCCACGTGGCGCGCCGAGCTCGACACCCTGGCGGAGGGGCTCGCCGCCGCGCTCTCGGGCGTCCCCGGCGCGCCGGCGCTGCCCGCGCCCGACGCCGCTCGGCCGCACGCGCGAGGCGGCGCGGCCGGCGCGCTCGCGCTCTCGTCGATCGCCGCGTGGCTGCGCGCGCGCCGAGCGAGCCACGACGATCGCGCGCACGTGTTGCCGTCGCTGCGCGAGCCCCGGAAGCTCGACTACGCCCGCCTCGTCGAGCTGCGGCGCCCCGATCCGAAGCTGCCCGAGCTCTTCGTCGGACCCGAGGGGCACCGGCGCGAGCGCGACGGGTTCACGCTCACCGACCGGCGAGGCTCGCCGCGCAAGGTGCAGGCCGAGGTCGACTACTGCCTCTACTGCCACGATCGCGACAAGGACAGCTGCTCGAAGGGCATGCACGATCCGAAGACGGGGGCGAACAAATCCAACCCGCTCGGCGTGCCGCTGCACGGCTGCCCGCTGCACGAGCGCATCTCGGAGTTCCACCTCGTGCGGCGCGACCACGGCGACAGCCTCGGCGCGCTCGCGCTCATCTGCATCGACAACCCGATGCTGGCCGGCACCGGGCACCGCATCTGCAACGACTGCATGAAGGCCTGCATCTTCCAGAAGCAGGAGCCGGTGAACATCCCCGAGATCGAGACGGCGACGCTCACCGACGTGCTCGCGCTGCCGTGGGGCCTCGAGGTCTACGGCCTGCTCACGCGGTGGAACCCCCTGAACGTGCTGCACCCGCACCCGCTGCCGCTGAACGGCCGGGCCGCGCTCGTCGTCGGGCTCGGGCCGGCGGGCTACACGCTCGCGCACCACCTGTCGCGCGCGGGCTTCGCGGTCGCCGGCGTCGACGGCCTCAAGATCGAGCGGCTGCCGGTCGAGCTGACGGGCGACGAGAAGACCACGCCCCGGCCGATGCGCGACGTGCGCGCGCTCGAGCACGAGCTCGACGAGCGCATCGTCCTCGGGTTCGGCGGGGTCAGCGAGTACGGCATCACCGTCCGCTGGGACAAGACGTTCCTCACAATTCTCTACATCACGATCGCGCGCAACCGGCGCATCCGCCTGTACGGCGGCGTGAGGTTCGGCGGGACGGTCACGCTCGACGACGCGTGGCGGCTCGGGTTCGACCACGTCGCGCTCGCGGCGGGCTCGGGCAAGCCTACCGTCATCGAGATGAAGAACAACCTGTCGCGCGGCATCCGCAAGGCGTCCGACTTCCTGATGGCGCTGCAGCTGACGGGCGCCTACAAGCCGTCGAGCCTCGCGAACCTGCAGGTCGAGCTGCCGGCGATCGTCATCGGCGGCGGCCTCACCGCGATCGACACCGCGACCGAGCTGCTCGCGTACTACGTCATCCAGGCGAAGAAGACGGCGAGGCGCTACCGCGAGCTGCTCGCCGAGCGCGGCGAGGACGAGGTCACGCGGATGTTCGACGCGGGCGAGCGGGCGTTCCTCGCGACGCAGCTCGCGCACGCCGACGCCATCGCCGACGAGGAGGCCCGCGCGGCGGCCGAGGGGCGCGCGCCGCGGCTGCAGGCGCTGCTCGACGGATGGGGCGGCGTCTCGATCGTCTACCGCAAGCAGCTCGCCGACTCGCCCGCGTACCGGCTCAACCATGAGGAGGTCGAGAAGAGCCTCGAGGAGGGGGTGCGCTACATCGAGAACATGTCGCCGACCGAGGCGAAGCTCGACGAGACGGGCGCGGTCAGCAGCGTGGTGTTCGAGCGCCAGGCGATCGTCGACGGGAAGTGGCGCGCGACGGGCGAGCTCGTCGAGCTGCCGGCGCGCACGGTGTGCGTCGCCGCGGGCACCGCGCCGAACACGACGTTCGCGAAGGAGTTCCCCGGCACGCTCGCGCTCGACGGCCGCGGCCAGTATTTCCAGACGTGCGAGGCGCGCCGCGGCGAGGCGGGCGAGATCACCGTGACGCCGTCGAAGGATCAGGAGCACGCGTTCTTCGGCACGTACGCCGAGGGCGAGCACACGATCAGCTTCTACGGCGACAACCACCCGTTCTACGCGGGCAGCGTCGTGAAGGCGATGGCGAGCGCGAAGGTCGGCTACAAGAAGGTCGCCGAGCTGTACGCGGACCGGGGCGAGGTCTCGGACGAGGAGCGCGGGCGGCGGCGCGAGCGCATCTTCTCGCTGTTCACGCGGCTCGACGATCAGCTCGTCGCGCGGGTGCACGCCGTCCGGCGCCTGACGCCGACGATCGTGGAGGTGACGGTGCGCGCGCCGGCGGCCGCGCGGCGGTTCGAGCCGGGGCAGTTCTACCGGCTGCAGAACTTCGAGAGCCGCGCGCGCATCGTCGACGGCACGCGGCTCGCGATGGAGGGCCTCGCGATGACGGGCGCGTGGGTCGACAAGGAGAAGGGCCTGCTCTCGACGATCGTGCTCGAGATGGGCAGCTCCACGCGCATGTGCGCGATGCTCGAGCCGGGCGAGGAGATCGTGCTGATGGGCCCGACGGGCACGCCGACGGAGCTCGAGCGCGGCGGCCTCGTGCTGCTCGCGGGCGGCGGCCTCGGCAACGCGGTGCTCTTCTCGATCGCCGCCGCGCTGAAGGCCGAGGGCTGCACGGTCGTGTATTTCGCGGGGTTCCGGCGCGGCGAGGACGTCTTCTACCGCGACCAGATCGAGAGCTCGACCGACCAGGTCATCTGGTGCACGGACGGCGGCGCCGCGCTGTCGCCGACGCGCCCCGAGGACCGGCACTACCGGGGCAACATCGTGCAGGCCATGATCGCCTACGCCAAGGGCGAGCTCGGCTGCGAGGTGCAGGATCTCTCGAAGACGAAGCGCCTCGTCGCCATCGGCAGCGACAAGATGATGGCGGCCGTCGCCGCCGCGCGGCACGACGCGCTCGCGCCGTTCTTGAGCCCCGAGCACGTCGGCATCGGCAGCATCAACTCGCCGATGCAGTGCATGATGAAGGAGATCTGCGCGCAGTGCCTGCAGAAGCACCGCGACCCCGCGACGGGCAAGGAGACGATGGTGTTCTCCTGCACGAACCAGGATCAGGAGCTCGACCGCGTGGACTGGGACCACCTGAACCAGCGGCTGCGCTCGAACAGCGCGCAGGAGAAGCTCTCGACCGCGACGTTCCGTCGTCTCACCGACGGGAAGCTCGGCCTGTTCACCGTCTGATGCGCGCGCGCGCCGCGGCGGTCGCCTGGCTCCTCGCGCCGCAGGCGTGGGCGCTCGCGCCGGCCGCGCCGGGCACGTCGGTCGAGCTCGACGTCGCGATCGTCGTGCACGACGCCGCGGCGGGTGAGCAGCACCTGTTCGTCGGCGCGCGCGCGAGGGCGCCCGGAGCGGGGCCGATCGCGCTCGTCGCGTCGGTGCCCCGGGGCGCGCGGCTCGCCGACCCGCTGCCCGGCGCGCCGGCGGCGATCCTGTCGCTCGCGTCCGACGCGAAGGTGCCGGCGCTGCCCGCGTCGCCGCTCACGGCGCGCGTCGAGCGTGACCTCTCCACCGCTTGCGCCGAGCTCGCGGTCACGTGCGCGCCGCAGGCGCTGTCGTGGGCGTCGGCCGCCCGAGATCGCGAGTCGCTGGTCGTGAGGCTCTCCGGTGACGGCGACGCGCGCGTGGGGGCCTGGGCGCACCTCGTCGTGCCGACGTCGACGCCGTTCGCGCCGTTCGCCGCGCCCGCGCTCGAGGAGACCGATCGACGGGAGCTCGTCGCGCCGGACGACGGCCACCCCCCCCGCGTGAAGCTGTGGCTCGAGCTCGGCGTCGAGACCCGCGCGGGCGCGTGGGAGCGGGCGATGGACCGCGCGCTCGCGGAGACGGAGCCGCGCCTCGCGCGCTGCTACCGCGAGGTCGCGGACAAACTCCCAAAGCTATCAGGCGATCTCCACGTGCAGCTGCGCCTCCCGCCCGGCGGCGCGCCGGCGACGGCCGAGGGGGAGCGCGCGAGCCACAAGGCGCTCGGCAAGGTCGCGCGGTGCTACGCCCGCGAGCTCGAGCGCGTGGAGTGGCCTGCGTCGTCGAGCCTTCGCCCGGTGCCGCTCGAGGTGCACGCGCTCGTCAAGCCGCCGATCGCCCGCCTGCGCGCGGCGTGGTTCGTCGTGCTCGCGTCGACCGACGTCGAGCCGCGCCTCGGCGACGATCTCGGCGGCGCCGTCCCGGACGCGCGCGTCGTCGTCAGCCGGGAGCCCGAGGCGCGCGAGCTCGAGTCCTTGCCCGCGGACGTCCGCGCCGCGCTCTCGCTGGCGCCGGCGCGACGCTACCGGCTCGTCGTGGTCGAGACGCGCGCGGACGCGCGGCCCGCGCGCGACGATGTCAGGTTTCGAGCGCTCGCCTCGCCGCCCCCGCCGCGCGCGGGCGAGCCTGACTGGCCCATCGTCGCGCCCGGAGATCGCCCGTCTCGCGCCCCTGTGGCGCGCCCGAGGTGGCGGCCGTCGCGGCGCGCGCGCATCCTGCTCGGCCTCGGCGCGGGGCTCGCGGTCTGCCTCGGCGTCGCGTGGCTCGCGCTGCGTGAGCCCCGGCGATCCTGACGCGAGTGGCCTCGAGCGAGGTCACGCGTACCAGCGCTCGAACACGGCGTCGGGGCGGAGCGCCGCGAACGCCTGTTCGGCGGCCCGGACGCCGTGGAAGAACGCCTCCTCGAAGAGCGCGACGCCCGACATATCGGTGTGCGCGAACCGCACCGCGCCCTCTGGCGCAGCGGCCCGCTCGCGCGCCCCGCTGAAGAGGGACCCCGGCCGCGGCTGCACCATACCGTGCCCCCACCGGAACACGTCGACGCGCTCGACGTCGGGCTCGAGCCGCAGGTGCGCGGGGCCGAGCTCGGCGAGGCACAGATCGGCGAGCTCCGCGTGCGACGACCCGAGCAGGCGCGCGCGGCCGGCCCGCGGATCCTCGTCCGTGAACGGGAGGTAGTACGTCAGCACCGTCGGCCCGTCGTCGACGTGCGTCTGGTGGGTCGCGACCACGTAGCCGAGCGACGGGCTCTCGCGCAGGACGTTGTCCCACGCGAGCGGCGTCCCCCTGCCCCGCGGCGGCGCCCGCAGGTGGACGTTCGCGACCATCCACGCGCCCGTCTGGAACGCCGCGAGCGCGTCACCCCTGTCCCGCGCGAGCCCCTCGACGATCCGCGCGGCGACGAACCGGGGCACGGCGACGATCACCTGCTTCGCGCGGAGCAGCTCGACCCGCCTCGACGCCGGATCGAGCGTGAGCACCGAGGCGCCGTCGTCGGTGGGCGTCACGCGGACGACCAGGCGCGACCGGCGCGCGTCGCCGAGGCCGCGCGAGAGGTGCTCGACGAGCCGGCCGTTCCCGCTCGGCCACGACAGGAGCGGCGCCGCGTCGACGCCGCGCTTCGGCACCCTCGAGGCGAAGTAGAACAGCCCGGCCCACGCGCTCGTGTGCTCGACGCGCAGCCCATAGTCGTCGCGGCACGCGTAGTCGACGTACCAGCGCAGGCGCGGCGTCACGAAGCCGTTCGATCGCAGCCACGCGTCCATCGTGATCGCGTCCAGCTTCGTGAGCGACGGATCGGTCGAGCTCCGCGAGAGCGGCGAGTCGAAGGCCCGGCGCCCCGCGCCGTCGCGCGTCTCGGCCAGCTCCCCCACGATCGCCTGGAACCTCGCGAGCTCCGCGCGCTCGGCCGGTGTCGCGAGCCCCGCTGGGAAGAGCCCTTCGTGCCACGCGCCCGCCTCGAAGAGCCGCTCCTCGGGATCGCGCACGAGCATCTCCTCCTGGAACACCGGCTCTCCATCCTCACCCGTCCCCTCCACGGCGCCGAGCTCCGACAGGAGCCGGACGAGCGGCGCGTTGTCACCGCGGGGCGCGGGCAGGTAGTGCGCGCCCCACGGGTGCGCGACGACGCCCTCCTCGCCGTACGCGGAGGTGCCGCCGAGCCGCGGCTCGAGCTCGAGGACGACCGCGGGCGGCGCGCCGAGCCCTCGCAAGCGCCACGCCGCGGAGAGGCCCGCCGGACCGCCGCCGACGATGACCACGGGGACGTCCTCCACGCGCGAGACGTCGCCCAACCGCGGCGGGTCCCGCAGGAGGTGCCCGACGCCCTCCGCTCCCCCGACGAGCCGCCCCGGCACCGCGCGCGACCGCTTGCACCCGAGCGCCGACGCGGCCGCCGACCCGAGCATCGCGTGCAGGAATTCTCGGCGCGATCCGGACACGACGCGGAGGCTAGTCGACGACGCAAACGATTGCTTGACATGACCACCAGCTCGAATAGGTTGCGCCTCGCGCGGTGGAGCAGCCTGGTAGCTCGTCGGGCTCATAACCCGAAGGTCGCTGGTTCAAATCCGGCCCGCGCAACTACCG
>JADLFU010000210.1 GCA_020849655.1 Polyangiaceae bacterium
ACTCCTTCGCGGCGCTCTTCGAGGCGAGCCTCGCAGCGCGCGACGACATTCGCGAGGGCGAGATCGTGCAGGGCACGGTCCTGCGCGTGAACAAGGAGAACGTGGTCGTCGACATCGGATACAAGTCCGAGGGCACGATCTCGATCTCGGAGTTCGTGGGCGCGGCTGGTGAGGTCACCGTCCAGCCCGGCGACAAGGTCGACGTGCTCGTCGAGAGCCGCGAAGACGACAACGGTCTGGTCCTCATCTCCAAGGAGAAGGCCGACAAGATGAAGGTCTGGGACGAGATCTCTGACGCGTGCGAGCGCGACGAGATCATCGAGGGGACCATCTCCGCGCGCGTGAAGGGCGGCCTCTCGGTCACCATCAAGGGCGGCGTGAAGGCGTTCCTCCCGGGCTCTCAGGTCGACCTCCGCCCGATCCGGAACCTCGACAAGCTGATCGGTCAGCAGTTCCCGTTCAAGGTCATCAAGTTCAACAAGAAGCGCGGCAACATCGTCCTGTCGCGCCGCGTGCTCCTGGAGAAGGAGCGCGAGAACCTGAAGGAGACCACCCTCAAGAACCTCCAGGAGGGGATGGTGGTCAAGGGCGTCATCAAGAACATCACCGAGTACGGCGCCTTCGTCGATCTCGGCGGCATCGACGGCCTCCTGCACATCACGGACATGTCGTGGGGCCGCGTGAGCCACCCCGAGGAGATGTTCAAGGTCGGCGACGAGGTCACCGTCAAGGTGCTGAAGTACAACGCCGAGACCGAGCGCGTCAGCCTGGGCCTGAAGCAGACCCAGGAGGATCCGTGGAACCACGCCGAGGAGGCGTACCCCGCGGGCAAGAAGGTCAAGGGCAAGGTGATGAGCATCACCGACTACGGCGCCTTCATCGAGCTCGAGGCGGGCATCGAGGGCCTCATCCACGTCTCCGAGATGAGCTGGACCAAGAAGGTCAAGCACCCGTCGAAGGTCGTGGAGCCGGGCCAGGAGGTCGAGTGCCAGATCCTCGAGGTCGACGCGAAGGCGAAGCGCATCAGCCTCGGCCTGAAGCAGCTCGAGCCCGATCCCTGGACGCTCTTCACCGACAAGTACGCGCCGGGCGACAAGATCGGCGGCAAGGTGCGCAGCCTGACCGACTACGGCGTGTTCGTCGGCATCGAGGACGGCGTCGACGGCATGGTGCACAAGAGCGATCTCTCGTGGTCGGTCAAGGTGCAGAACCCCGGCGACATGTTCCACAAGGGCGACGACGTCGAGGCGATCATCCTCTCGATCAACCACGACGAGAAGAAGGTCAGCCTCGGCATCAAGCAGCTCTTCGACGATCCCTGGCCGTCGATGCTCACCGAGTTCCCCGTCAACCGCATGCTGGACGAGTGCAAGGTCGTCGCGGTCGCCGACTACGGCGTGTTCGTGCGGCTGCGCGAGGGCGTCGAGGCGTTCATCGCGCAGAGCGACATGGACGAGGAGGCGTTCAAGGCGTGCAAGAGCGGCGACGTGATCAAGGCCGAGATCTCGATCATCGATCTCAACGATCGTCGCCTGCTGATGAACGCGAAGAACATCGGTGAGGTGCAGCGCCCGATGCCGAAGGCGTCGGCCATCGCCGCGGCCACCGGCACGAGCACGGCGACGCTGGGCGATCTCTTCAAGGAGAAGCTCGGCGAGATGAAGAAGTTAGCCCGCGCCTCGGCGCGTCGACGGCCCGCGGAGCTCAGGCCCCGTGGGCCGTCGTCGTTCCATGCGCCTCCGCGCGCGGAGCGACGATCCACCTGCGCGGCACGCGCGACCGACCGAGCCACGCGCGCGCGGCGCTCGGCACGCCCGCGGCGGGGGGACCCACGAGCGCCAGCAGCCCTGGCCGCGCGCCGGGCGCGAGTCGACCGTGGCGATCGAGCCCGAGCGCGTCCGCGGGCGAGGAGGTCACCATGCGGAGCAGCGCCTCGAGCGGCGCCGCGGGGAAGCGCTCATGCACCGCGCGCGCGTCCGCGAGCGGATCGGAGTCGCCGGTCGCGCCCGGGCTCCCCGTGCCGATGGACGGCCCGAGGCCCGCCGCGAGCAGCTCGCCGATCGCCGGGAGCCGCAGCTCGATCGCGAGCGCTGCGCGAGGCGAGACGACGACGTGCACCCCGGCGTCCCGGAGCGCGCGCCAGCCCGCGCCGCCGAGTCCTCCCACGTGCGCGACCACCGTGCCCGCCTCGAGCGCGCCGATCTCCTCGAGCGCGGCGAGCGTCTGCTCGGGGCGATCCGGCCGCCCCGCGGGCGAGACGTCCGCCTGCAGCATCGCCGGGCCGCCCCGCCGCCGAGCCTCGCGCAGCGTGACGCGCGCGACGTCGGGGTGCAGCGTCGAGAGCGCGTGCGCCGACGGCACCCAGCGCGCGCCCCGCGGAGCCCCGGCGACCGCGGCCTCGAGCGCGACGGTCGCCTCGTACCGCGCTGTCCCGTAGATCTGCTGCGCCGTCACCGACCCGAGGCCGCGCGCCGCGAGCGCGGCGTGGGAAGAATGTGATGTCGTCACGTCGGCCATGGCGGCGACTCCGTGCGCGAGGGCCGCGTCCAGCGCGCGCCCGCGCGCGTCCTCGATCTCCCCCTCGTCCGCCGCGCCCCGCGCGACGCGCACCGAGTCGAGCCACCGCGCGAACCCGAGCCCGAGCTCCGTCCGGCCGCGGAGGAAGGCGTCGGAGGGCATCGCGAACGCGTCGACCAGGCCCGGCATCAGCAGGCCCTCGATGGGCTCCAGCGCCGCGCTCGTCGCCCGCGCGACCTCCTCGCGGTGCCCTGCGGCGATCACCACGCCGTCGTCATCGACGACGACCGCGCCGCCCTCGACGAGCCGCTGGCCGTCGAAGAGCGACGCGGCGGTGAACCCCCGCATCAGAAGCGGACGCCGACGCTCTTGCTCTCTCCGGCCTTGACCGTCACGCTGACCGATTTGCGGCCGTGCTCGGGGTGCACGAAGACGACGGAGTGCGTGCCCGCGGGCACGCTGACGCCGGCCTTCGGCGTCGAGCCGAGCGGGCGCCCGTCGAGGATGCAGTTCGACGGCGGGATGCTGTTGATGCTCAGCGTCGCGGTGCCCGACTCGGCCGCCGGCGGGTCCTTCTTGTCGGGGGTCTTCTTGTCGTCGTCCTTCTTCTCGCCCTTCTTCATCAGCACGATCGTGATCGTCTTCTCGGCCTCGTCGTCGAAGGTGATCGCCTGACGGAAATCGATGTAGCCGGGGCGCGTCGCCTCCACCGTCCACGTCTTCGACGTGTCGATGTCGAGCGAGATCGGGAACGTGCGGACGGCCTTGCGCTCGGTGCCGCTCACCAGCGTGACGAGCGCCGCCTGCGTCTCGAGCGTGAGCGTGGCCTTGCCCTTGACGACCGGGAGCTTGATCGCGCCAAGATCCTTCACCTCGTTCTCGGCGAAGGAGACCGTCCGCTCGTCGACCTTGTAGCGATCGCTCGAGAAGAACTTGATCTTGTGCTCGCCGGGGGAGAGATCCTTCTTCTCCTGCGGGAGCGGGCCGAGCTCCTTGCCGTCGATGGCGACCTTCACGTGGGCCGGGCCCGTGACCTTGAAGCCGGTGCCCTTCGCGGCGGACGCCGCGTCCGCGCTGTCGCGGCCCTTCGCGAGCTCGATGGTGATGGGGGAGTCCTCGCCGGCGCGCACCGCGACGAGCTCCGAGCCGGGCTCGTACCCGGACGCGACCGCCTTCACCGTCACCGTGCCCTTGTCGACGTGAGGCACCGTGCAGGGCACGGAGGTGCAGACCTTCTTCTCGCCGACGAAGACGTCGACGGCCGAGAGCGGGCGACCGCCGGATTTCACCGCGACGACGACCGTGCCCTGCTTCGGCTGGAGCACGAAGAACGCCGCCGCCGCGCCCGCGATGCCCAGCACCGCGAGCGCCGCGAGCAGCCCGCCGCGGCCGCTCGACGCCTGCTGGGGCTTCAGCACCTGCGTCGGGTCCGCGCGGCCCGAGCTGCGCGCGGGCGGGGTGGCCGCGGGCGGGAGCGGCGCGGGCGGGACGGTGATCGGCGCGGGGCGGGGCAGCGGCGCGGGCGGCGGCGGCGCCATCGCCGCGGCGCCTCCCGAGCCAGCCGCGAGCGCCGCGGCGGAGCCGAGCTTCGAGATGGGCGCGCCCGCGGCGGGCAGCGGGCGGCCGGACGGCTGAGGTCCGTCCACCTTGTCATAAATGTTTGTTTTCTCGTCCTCGTCGTCCCAGTCCAT
>JADLFU010000211.1 GCA_020849655.1 Polyangiaceae bacterium
AGCCGGATTGGGCTGGAACCGCGCGCAGGCGTGGCCGTGCCACGTCGAGCACGGTTTCACCCAAGGCGGCCGAAGGACGCGAGGAATCCGGCGCTCGCGACGAAGGGCCCCCGAAATCCATGCTCAGAACCTGCGCGCGAGCGACAGCCCGCCAGCGCCCGGGCCGAACCACGGCGCGATCGCGGTCTCGCGCCTCGGGCTCGTCGCGAGCAGGTAGCCGCCCACGCCGAGGCCGGCCGCGCCGAGCACGAAGCTCACGCCGCTCACCTTGCCGAGCGTGCGCCCCGCGTCGGCCGCGTCGGCGCCCGCCTGGTTGCAGCGCTTGTCTGCGTCGCAGTTGGCGTCGACAGTGGATTTCTTGCCGAGCACCATGACGCCGGTGACGACCCCGACGCCGAAGACGACCCCGCCCGCGCCGAGCGCGATCCACCCGGCGGTGCGCCTGCCGCCGCTCGAGCCCGCGGCGTCGGGCCGAGGCGCGGGGCCAACCGCTCCGTCCGCAAGAGGCCCTGCATCGACCTCGAGGGACTGCTGCGCGCCCTCGGCGATCGTCACGCGCCTCGTGGCGGGCCGGCGCCCCGCCGCGCGCACCTCGATCTGATGCTCGCCCGGATCGACCGGGAGCGCGACGCCGAGGCTCGCGGCGCCGAGCTCGCTGCCGTCTCGAGCGACGACCGTGCCCGCGGGCGCGCTCGCCGCGAGGCGGATCGTCAGCCGCGGGGTGCGCTTGTCGAGCCTGGCCGCGCGCGCGATCGCGATGGGGACGCGCTCGTCGCTCGCGGGGAGGCGCTGCGCGACCTCCCGGAAGTACTGCCACGCGGTCGCGAGCTTCCCGAGCTTCTCCGAGCAGTCTCCGAGGTTGAACACGGTGCCGGGCGCGGGATCGAGGCGGTTCGACTCCTCGAACTTCGCGCACGCCGTCGCGTGGTCACCCCTGTCGGCCGCCGCCCTGCCCTGCACGAAGAGCGCCTCGGCGGACGCGGCGTCGCCAGCGAAGGCGGCGGAGGAGGCGAGCAGCGGCGCGAGCAGCAGGCGGAGGCGCGGCACGACGCGGAGCGTACTTCGCCGGCCGCGCGCTCGTCGACGACGAACGCGCTAGTGGCGCTTGTCGTAGGGGTTCGAGCCCGGCGCGGTCACGGGCTTCGTGTCGACGGGCGGCGACGCGGTGGGCGGGGGCTTGGCTCCAGGCTTGCCCGTCGGCTTGGTCGTCGGCGTCGCGGGGGGACGCTTCGTGCTCGCGGGCTTGGCGTCTGCGTGGGGCTCCGCGGCGCTGGGCGCCGGCTCGACGACGGGCTTGGCATCGGTGGTCGCCGCGGGCGGCGAGGGCTGCGCCGCCGAGGGAGTGGGCGGCGCGGTGGCGATCTCGCCCAGCGTGCTCGGCTTCGGCTTGTCACTCGGACGAAACGCGAGGAGCGCGACGACGCCCACGAGCACCGCCGCGCCGCCCGCGACGAGCGCCCACGGCACACGACGGGCGGGGGGCGTCGAGTGAGAGTCCGCGCCGACGACCATCGGGCGGCTCGCCGTCTCGTGGTGCACGATCGGCGGCGACGGGGTGGAGACGAGCGTCTCGCCGTCGTGCGTGATCACCGACGGAGGCACGACCGTGACCCGCGTGTCGGTGAGCTCGAGCGCGAGCACGCCCTCGAGCGCGTCGCGCATCTGCCGGGCGGACTGCCAGCGATCGGCCGGATCGAACGCGCGCGCCTTGTCGACGAGGACGACGAGCGCCTCGGGCAGCGACGGCGCGACCTTCGCGAGCGAGCGCGCGGGGCTCGTCGCCGCGAAGATGAGGTACTCGTTGGCGGTCTCGGCGCGGTGCACGTTGTGCCCCGTCAGCAGCGTGAACATCGTCGCGCCCGCGGACCAGACGTCGCTCCGCTCGTCGACCAGCTCCGCGCGCCCTCGCGCCTGCTCCGGCGACATGAACGCCGGGGTGCCAAGGAGCGTCCCCGCCATCGTCCCTCCCGAAGACTGCCCCGACAGCTCGCGCACGCGCGCGATGCCGAAATCGAGCACCTTGAAGGTGCCGTCCTTCGTGAGGAAGAGGTTCTCGGGCTTGACGTCCCGGTGCACGATCCCCTGCTCGTGCGCGGCGGCGAGCACGTCGAGCAGCTTCGCCGAGAGGCCGACGATCTCCGCGACCGGCAGCCTGCCTCCGAGGCGCTCCCTGCGATCCTCGAGCGTCTCGCCGTCGAGCAGCTCCATCACGAGGTACGCCGCGCCGTCGTCGGTGACGTCGTCGTCGATGACCTTGACGGTGCCCGGGTGCTCGACGGTGTTCGCGACGTAGCCCTCGCGCAGGAACCGCTGCGTGATCGACTGATCGAGCGCGACCTCCGGGTGGAGGAGCTTCAGCGCGGCGCGGCTCTTGTTCCGGTGCGTGACGGCGAACACCGTCGCCATGCCGCCGACCCCGAGCACGGAATTGACCGTCCACTTCCCGCCGATCACGGTGCCGACTCGCGCCTCGGAGCGCTGCACGACGTCAGGGGACACGGCCATCGCGGCGGGAGACTACCAGACCGAGGTGCGTACGCCCGGCGCCGGCTGCGCCTTCCCGAAATAAGGATGCGCCGCGGTGGGAGGCGACCACCGCGGCGCGCGAGAAGCGGGATGACGAAAGCCAAGTGCTGCGCCGCTGCCCCTCGGGCGCGGCGAGGCGCGGAGAGGGTCAGTCCTCGTCGAGCTCGAAGGGATCCTTGTCCCAGTCGATGTTCTCGGCGTCGAACGTCGCCTCCTGGACCATGTCCTCCATCGAGAAGCCGACCTTGAAGGACGGGCGGATCTCGTCGCGGGTGAAGTCGGCGAACGTGCTGTAGAAGCTACGGGGAGCGGCCATGGTCGTGTTCTCCTTCGGTGGGAAGCAGGCGGGGCGAGAGCGGCAGGACAGCGGCCAGCCGAACCGCCGCGCCGTCGCCCCAGAACGATCCCCGCAGCACCCGGAGCGTCGAAGCGCTCGGCTGGGCGGTGAGGACATCGTCGGGGAGCAAGGTCGGGCGTCGCATCGGCAAAACCACTTACACCTACATCTGGTCACACTGTATCCAGAACACCTTCATCCCCCAAGAAAGCGCCGTCGAATTGTCAAGCACCGAACGACGAGGGGCGCGCGCGCTTGGCTTTGGTCGAGGCCCGCGGTACGGCGCCCACCTCCGAAGCCCATGGTCCAGAGCGCGCACGTCTTCGCCGTCGCAAACCAGAAGGGCGGCGTGGGCAAGACCACCACCGCCGTGAACCTCGCCGCGAGCCTCGCCGCGGCCGAGCACCGCACGCTCTTGCTCGACTTCGATCCGCAGGGGAACGCGTCGAGCGGCGTCGGCGCGCACCCGCGCACGATCGATCGCAGCGTCTACGACGTCGTGTCGGGGCGGGCGACGCTCGCCGACGTCATCCGCCCGACCGAGATGCCCCACCTCTTCGTCGCGCCCGCGACACCGGATCTCGCCGGCGCGGAGCTCGAGCTCGTCGACGATCCCGCGCGCGCGACGCGGCTGAAGTCCGCGCTCGAGAGCGTGTCGGGCGCCGGGTACGCGTACGTGATCATCGACTGCCCGCCGGCGCTCGGCCTCCTCACGATCAACGCGCTGGTCGCCGCGGACCGCGTGATCGTGCCGCTGCAGTGCGAGTACTACGCGCTCGAGGGCCTCACGCAGCTGGTCGCGACGATCGACCGCGTCCGCGCGTCGTTGAACCCGGAGCTCACGGTGGAGGGGATCGTGCTCACGATGTTCGACGCGCGGAACAACCTCGCCCACCAGGTCGCCGCCGAGGTGAAGAAGCACTTTCGCGTGTTCGAGTCGGTCATCCCGCGCAACGTGCGGCTCTCGGAGGCGCCGTCGCACGGCAAGCCCGCGCTGCTCTACGACGCGGCCTCGAAGGGCGCGCAGGGCTACCTCGGCCTCGCGCGGGAGGTGATCGGCGCATGACCCCGAAGGACAAGCCGCGCGCGCTCGGGCGCGGCCTCGACGCGCTCCTGCCGGTCGCGCCGGCGAGGGGGCCGGCGGGCGCGGACGCGGGGATGTTCGTCTGCCCGATCGAGCGGATCGTCCCGCAGAAGGGCCAGCCTCGGCAGCACTTCGACGCAGCAGCCATCGACGAGCTCGCGCAGTCACTGAAGGAGCACGGGCTGCTCGAGCCGCTCGTCGTGCGCAAGGTCGCGGGCGACAAGTACGAGCTCATCGCCGGCGAGCGCCGGTGGCGGGCGGCGCAGCGCGCGGGCGTCCTCGAGGTGCCCGTCGTCGTGAAGGACGTGAGCCCGGCGCGCGCGTTCGAGCTCGCGCTCGTCGAGAACGTGCAGCGCGCGGACCTGAACCCGATCGAGCTCGCCGAGTCGCTCGATCGGCTCCTGCGCGAGCACGGCCACACGCACGAGACGCTGGGCGGCGCGCTGAAGAAGGACCGCACCACCATCACGAACGCGCTGCGCCTCCTGAAGCTCCCCGGGCGCATCCGGCGCTTCGTCGTCGACGGGCGGCTCTCGGAGGGGCACGCGCGCGCGCTGCTCGGCGCGCGGGACGAGCGCGCGATGGAAGGGATCGCCGACCAGGTCGTGAACGGGCGCCTGTCGGTGCGTCAGACCGAGGCGCTCGTGCGCGCGGCGACCAAGCCCGCCAAGGGCCCCGGCCAGCGCCCCGAGCAGCGGCCCGCGTCGGTGCGCGACGTCGAGGCGAGGCTGATGCGCCGCCTCGGCTGCAAGGTCGAGCTCGACGACAAGAAGGGCCGGGGGCGCGTCGTCGTGCACTACGGCAGCCTCGACGAGCTCGACCGCGTGCTCGCGATCATCGAGCGCTGACGCGGCGCAGAGAAGTCGCGGCGGCGTCACCTCGCTGTCACACGCGAGGCCGACAAAGCGCGCGTGCGCACCCGGATCCTGCTCACGCTGGTCGCCGCCTGCTCCTCCTCGATCGCCGCGGACCCGCCCCGCGCGCCCGAGCCGCGCGAGCAGAAGGCCAGGTGGTACGAGAAGCTGACGGTCCGCGGGTACGGGCAGGTCCGCTACAACCGCCTCGGCGCGGACCTCGGCCTGTTCGGGGAGAAGAACGACCGCTACACGAGCCCGCTCGGCGACAGGTCGATCGGCCGCCGCAACGGCCTCTCGATCCGCCGCGCCCGCCTGATCGTGCAGGGCGACGTGACCGAGCGCGTGTTCGTGTACGTCCAGCCCGATTTCTCGAACACGATGGGCGACGCGACCCACTTCGTGCAGATGCGCGACTTCTACGCTGACGTCGCCCTCGACGAGAAGAAGGAGCTCCGCCTCCGCGTCGGTCAGTCGAAGGTGCCCTACGGCTGGGAGAACCTCCAGTCGAGCCAGAACCGCCTGACGCTCGACCGCAGCGAGCCGATCAACACCGCGATACCCGGCGAGCGAGACCTCGGCGTCTTCGCGTACTACGCGCCCGCGTCCCGGCGCGCGCTCTTCAAGCGGCTCGTCGACGACGGCCTGAAGGGCTCGGGCGACTACGGCGTCGTCGCGCTCGGAGTGTACAACGGACAGGGCGCGAACCAGGTCGAGAAGAACGACAGCCGCCACGTCGTCGCGCGCGTCTCCTACCCCTTCGAGGTGGGCGGACAGATCCTCGAGGCGGGCGTCGCTGGCTACTACGGGAAGGTCGTCGTCCCGCTCGGCGCCGGCGCCAACGTCCCGCGCATCGAGGACGCGAGCGGGCGCGACGTGAACGACCTGAGGGACATGCGCGCGCAGACCGCGTTCGTGCTGTACCCGAGGCCCGTGGGGCTCCAGGCCGAGGTCAACGTCGGCGTGGGCCCGGAGACGCGCGACGGCGTGCTGAAGGCGCGATCGCTGTGGGGCGGCTACGGGATGCTGACGGCCAAGATCGGCGCCTTCATGCCGTTCGTCCGGTACCAGCGGTACCACGGCGGCCGAAAATCGGAGATCAACGCGCCGACCTCGCGCGTGTCAGAGATCGAGCCGGGCGTCGAGTGGCAGCCCGACAAGGCGTTCGAGCTCACCGTCAGCTACGCGTACGGGCGCCGCACCTGCGTCGCCGAGAGCAAGGACCACACGCGCTGCGGCTACGACGACTTCAAGGCGGGCTCGACCGGCGTCACCGGCCAGATGCTGCGCGTCCAGGCGCAGTTCAACTACTAGGCGGCGACGGTCTCGCCCGAGACCTCCGCGGTCGCGGGGCCGTACGCCACGCAGCGCTCCTCCGCGACGATACGCAACAGCTCGTCCTTGCTGAGCAGCCCCGCGTCCATCGCCGCGCGCATGTACCCGTCGACGTAGCCGTGCGCGCGCGCCAGGCGGGCGTACGCCGCGCCGTCCGTGCGGGCCGCGAAGACATCCTTCAACATCGTGCGAAGCTCAGCGACAACCTCGGCCTTCTCGCGCATCGTCCTCATTCCTCCGGTGCACGGGGCCTTATCGGGGCCGCCGAGGCCGGGCCAACTTCGCGACGAACGGTCGCCGCAACGAGCCCGAGGATGACGCGCGCTACGGCCCCTCGACGAGCGCGACGCCGTCGCCCTCCACGCACACGAGCTCGTCGCCCACCGACGCGTGCGCGCTGACCGCGCCCGAGAGCGCGATGAGCGCGTCGGGGCGGGCCCACACCCGCTGCCCCGGCAGCACCTCGAGGCTCACCAGCGCGCGCGGCACCTCGAAGATCAGCGCGCCGCGCCCGGAGAGCAGCAGCCCCTCCACGCCCTCGGACGGGAACGCCTGCACCTCGAGGGCGAGCGCGGCGTCGAACGCCACGACCGCGTCCTCGCGCGCGAGCACGGTCTCGCCGTCCAGCTGGCACGCGACGAGCCGAAACCCGGTGCGCGGCGTGAGCCACAGCGCGCGCGCGCCGGTCACCGACGCGAGGGGCGCGGTGTCGCCGCCGAGCCGCGGCCCGCGCGCCTCCGCGCGGGAGATCGTCGCGTCACCGATCACCGCGTGCACGACGCTCTGCCTGCACCTGGCCGGGCCGCGGGGAGACCAGAGCGCGCCCCCCTCTCCGAACGGCGCCACCCTGCCCTCGGCCGGCGGCGTCGCGAGGATGGTGCGGACGAACCCCTCGAGCGACGGCGCGAACCCGGCGCTCGGCGGCTCGCTCACCGACATCGGCAGCGGCGGCGGCGGGAGCGAGGGCCGCTCCGCTCGGACGGCGCCGAGGCTGACGGGGGGCGGCGCGCTCGGGCGCACGCTGGGCGGCGCGCCCCCGCCCGGAGGGAGCGACGGGAGCTCGCCTCGCGCGTCGGCGATCGCCTCGAGGATCGCGGTGACGCCGATCGACGCCGGGGGGCCGCCGAGCAGCTCGTCCATGCGCCGCGCCATGCCGTCGTGCCCCCCGCGCGAGAACGCGTCGCGAGCCCGTGCGTACTCGCCGAGGCGCTCGTGCGCGAGCCCGAGGTACCCCCACGCGCGGGGCAGATCGGGAGACTGCTCGAGCACGCCCTCGAGCAGGTTGCGCGCGAGCGACGGCTGGCCGGTCTTCAGGTAGCAGAGCGCGAGGTTCAAGCGCGGCGTGCGCTGGTCCGGGAAATCGCGGACGATCTCGGAGAAGATCCCGATCGCGCGCGGGTACATCCCGAGCCGGAAATACACGACCCCGAGCAGATCCTGGCTCTTCGGATCGAGCGGCCGCAGCCGCAGCGCCGCCTCGAGCTCCTCCTTCGCCTCGTGGACGTGATCGTCCTGCAGCAGCTCCGTCCCGCGGTAGAGGTGGAACAGGAAATCTTCGTTGGACGGCGCGCGCGGGGGCAACCGGGCTGTCGTACACCGGTGGGCCGGCGGGTGTCACCCGGGGCGCCCGCGATCACTTGTGCGTCGCCGTCCTGACACGTGTTACAACGAAGGGTGATGGTGCAGGCGACCGGATATCCGTCCGCGGGGGAGGTCATCGACGGCAAGTACCGCATCGATCGCATGCTGGGGCAGGGCGGGATGGGCGCGGTCGCGGCGGCGTTCCACCTGCTGCGCAAGGCGCCCGTCGCGCTCAAGTTCATCAGCCCCGACATCGTGCGCGTGCCCGGCGCGGTCGAGCGGTTCGTCAACGAGGCGGTCGCCGCGTCGCAGATCGACTCCGACCACGTGGTCCGCATCTTCGACGTGGGGCAGATGCCGAGCGGCCTGCCCTACATCGTGATGGAGATGATGTCGGGGCAGGATCTCGCCGTCGTGCTCGAGCGCGAGGGGCCGACGGGGCTGCCGGTGCCGCGCGCCGTGCACTTCGTGCTCCAGATCCTTCGCGCGCTGCAGGTCGCGCACGGGGCCGGGATCATCCACCGCGATCTGAAGCCCTCGAACGCGTTCGTCATCACGAAGGACGGCGAGCCCGATTTCGTGAAGCTCCTCGACTTCGGGATCAGCAAGATCACCCAGGACGCGAGCGAGAGCGCGCAGCACCTGACCCAGACGAACACCGGGCTCGGCACGCCGCTCTACATGTCCCCCGAGCAGGCGCGCAACGCGCGCGACGCGACGCCCCGCAGCGACATCTACTCGGTGTCGGCGATCCTCTACGAGCTGCTGACGGCGCGGACGCCGTACCTCGCGGACACGCCGAACGATCTGCTCTTCAAGCTCTTCACGACCGAGCCCGACGACATCCGCGGGGTGCGCCCCGACGTCCCGGAGGGGCTCGCCGCCGCCATCCACCGCGGCCTGTCGAAGGAGCCGGCGGGGCGCCCCGCATCGGTGACCGAGCTCGCGGAGCTCATCGCGCCGTACGCGGACGCGCGCTCCGCCAGCATCGTCTCGAAGCTCGGCCCGTCGCGCTCCAGCCTCGTCTCCTCCGACCCGCAGGCCACGGTGATCGCGCCGTCGGGGCCGCTCGACAGGACGGCCATCGCGTCGTCGACCGTAGGCGCCCGGACCGTGCCCGCTGCGCAGGGGGGCGGCGCGACCGAGCTGAACATGGGTGTGAGCGACGCGCCCGGCGGCGCCGCTCAGAAGAAGAAGAGCAACGCGGGGGTGCTCGCCGCCGTCGGCGTCGTCGCGGTGCTCGCGCTCGCGGGGGGAGGCGTCGCGCTCTCGCGCGGCTCGGCGACACCGGCCGCGACGACGCCGACCGCGCCGTCCGCGAAGCCCGCTCCGAGCCCGACCCCCGACCCAGCCCCAGCCGCGAGCGCGGCGAAGAGCGCCGCCCCCGAGGTCGCGCCCGTCGTCGACGCGCCGCCCGCGGCCACGAGCGCGACCGGCGCGAAGAAGCCCGCGGGCGCCGCCGCCCCGCCCGCGGCGCCGGGAGCTCCGCCCGCGACTCCTGCCGGAAAAAAGAGCCCGTTCAGCGCCGGGATCATGCAATAGTCACGGGCGATCAACGTTCCCGGCGCGCCGGGAGGAGGGAATCACGTGAGGACATTTCGCACCCAGCTGGTGGCGTGGGCAACATCGATCTCGGTCGCCGCGGCCAGCCTGACGCCCGCCGTCGCGCTCGCGCAGGCGCCCGCTGGCGCGAAGCCCGCCGTCGCGAAGGGCAAGGTGAAGGCGACGAAGAGGAAGGGCCTGAAGGACTCGCTCTCCGGCGACGCGCGCGCGGCGTTCGATCGCGCGGTCACGCTCTTCGAGGCGAAGAACTTCGAGGGCGCGCTCGTCGAGTTCGATCGCGCGTACCAGGAGTCGAAGGACGCACGCCTGCTCTTCAACATGGCCATCGCCGAGCGAGAGCTGAAGCGCTACTCGCGCGCCGTCGCGAAGCTCAACCAGGAGCTGAAGGAGGGCGCGGACACCCTCAGCGACGACGAGAAGAAGACCGCCGAGGAGGTGCTCGCGGGCCTGAAGGAGTTCACCGCGCCGCTCACGGTCGTCGTCAACGAGCCCGACGCCACGATCTCCATCGACGGCACCGACGCGGGCAAGTCGCCGCTCGCGGGGCCGCTGACCACCGACGTCGGCGAGCGCACCGTGACGGCGAAGAAGGCGGGCTTCCTCGACGCGACCCAGAAGGTGAACGTCTCCGGCGGCGTCGCGGCGAAGGTCGACCTGAAGCTCGAGCCGTCCGTGAAGAACGGCAAGCTGTCGGTGAAGGCGCTCGGCGCGCCGACGTCGGTCGTCGTCGTCGACGGCGTCGAGGTGGGCCCCTCGCCGTGGCAGGGCGACGTGACGGCGGGCAAGCACACGATCGAGGTGCGCTCGAAGGGCTTCATCACCGAGAGCCGCACGCTCGACATCGAGTACAACAAGACCAGCGCGATCGAGCTGTCCCTGCGCGTCGACGAGGGCAAGGCGTCCATCAAGACCGACAAGGACTCGACCGAGATCTTCATCGACGGCACGCTGGTCGCGAAGGGCTCGTGGTCGGGCGCGCTCTCGAGCGGCGGCCACGGGCTCGAGCTCCGCCGCAAGGGCGCGAAGACGCTGCAGACCGAGCTCACCATCGCGACGGGCCAGACGGTCACCCGCGAGTACAAGCTCGAGTCGACGGGCGGCACGCCGTGGTGGGTGTGGGCCGGCGCGGGCGCCGTGCTCGTCGGGGGCGCGGCCGCCACCTACGTGCTCACCCGCCCGAAGACCGAGGACGCCCAGCCCGGCACCATCAGCCCGGGCACCGTCTCGGTGGGGTGGAAGCTGTTAGCGAAGTCGGAGAGTCACGGAGTCGGTAGAGGAGGAGTCGACATGGCGATTCGGGCGAAGCGTGTGGTGAGCATGACCCTCGGTGTGCTGGCGCTCGCGTCGCCGGCGCTCCTCGGCTGCGCGAAGAAGAAGCCGTCGGCGATCGTGGTGTCCCTGTCGAGCGAGGCGCCGGTGCCCGAGGAGCTCGACTACATGGAGGTCCTGGTGCAGCGGGGGGACGACACCCGGCTGCTCGGTCAGTACCCGCTGTCGGCGGCCGGCGACGCGCGCCTGCCGGGCACGCTGACCCTGCAGATGGACGACTCCCAGGAGGCGGGCGTCCCCATCACGATCACGGTGACGGCGTCGGCGGGGCAGAAGGCGCGCGTGCTCCGCAAGGCGACCCTGGGGTTCTCGGAGGAGAAGACGAAGCTGCTGAAGATGCCGCTCCGCTACTCCTGCTTCGATTTCAAGGAGCTCTGCTCCGCGACGCAGGAGTGCCTCGGGGGCGTCTGCCAGGACACCAAGATCGACGTCGAGAGCCTGCCTGACTACGACGACAAGCTGGTGTTCGGCACCCTCGCCCAGGGCACGTGCTTCGACGACACGGACGCCGGCTGCTTCGCGAACTCGACGACGCTCGAGGCGTCATCCGCCAGCCTGAAGGAGGCGGAGGACGGCTCCTGCACGCTGGCGCTCGGTGAGAAGGCGCGCGGCGGCAAGGGGCTCAACGTCGGGCTGCGCTGGGCGGCGTCAGGCGCGCTCGGACGCTTCGCTACGCTCGAGCGGGAGGACGGCCGGCTCGTCGAGGGGTTCTCCGCCGACGACGCGGGCAACCTCCGCCTGCCGCGGGGCCTGTGCGCCGCCATCAAGGACGGCCGCGTCACGGCCGTCCGCTCCTCCACGGCGTGCGCGACGAAGTCGCCGAGCCAGCCGCTCTGCGTGTTTCAACAGTCGGTGTGCAAGGCCGACAAGAAGCCCGCGACGCTCGCCACGAGCGCGTGCTTCCAGTGCATGTACGCGCCGGCCTCGCCGAAGAACTGCGCAGCCTCGCTCGACGCCGCGCGGTGCGACGACGCGAGCCGCGAGTACCTCTCGTGCCTCCTCGACACGCCGTTCGACGGCTACGAGTCTGCCAGCAGCTGCCCCGAGCCTCGCCGGGCGGCGTGCTCCGCGAAGCTCGGCGAGTGCGCGGACGATCTGAACAGCGCCGCCTGCCGGCAGAAGTACGCGAAGCTGCTCGCGTACGTCGCGTGCACGGACGAGGTCAACGGCGGCCTCGCCGACGACAGCGCCGCCGACCTCGCCGCGGCGGTCGCGCGATGCCAGGCCCCGTGCGCGGCGGAGGGCTACCCCGCGGGGTGCGGCGGCTCGGTGACGATGGGCTACGTCGCGCCGCTCCCGGCAGGCACGTACGCCGACAGCAAGGGGAACTCGATCGTCGTCGGGCCGAGCGACGTGCAGCTGCGGTTCGGTGGCAAGGAGACGATCACGCTCGTCACCCACACGGCGGGGGCCCCCCTCGACGGCACGCTGTGGTATCCGGCCGAGGTCACGGACCCTGGGAACGAGCCCGAGGCAAACCTCGGCGGCTGGCCCAGCTACTACTACCCGCCGCTCGGCGAGAAGGTGAAGCTCTGGGTGAGCGCGCTGGCGGGCGATATCCGGGTCGACCTGACGACGTTCGACGCTGGCACGCCGGGAGAGGGCTTCAACCTGGGCGGCCCGTTCGCCCTCGGCAGCGTCGGTGCGCCGACGGTGTGCACGTCCGCGTCCCAGCAGAAGAGCGCCTTCTGCGAGGGGAGCACGCTGGTGCTGTGCGATCCGCAGACCAAGAAAGAGCTCAGCAAGGCAGACTGTGGCGGCAAGGGTTGCACGAAGAACGCCGCCGACCAGAACGACGCCTGCGGCAGCGGGCCCGATTCTCCGGTGTGCATGAGTTCGACAAAGGAGAAGACAGAAGTGTGTGACGGCCAGGACCTGGTGACCTGCAACCCGAACACGCAGGCCGAGATCTCTCGGATGACCTGCCCCAAGAGCTGCATCCCTCAGCCTGACTCGTCCGATGTGTGCGGCGGACTGTAGCCGCGCGGGCGCGTAAGTGCACGCCGCCGACGAGCCACGCGTAGGCGGGCACCAGCACCTCCTCGGGTGAGGCGCCGCCCTGTGAGCTCGTGAGCGGCCGCTGGCTCGCGTCGAGTTTGAACCCATGGTCGCCGAACACGACGACGAGCGTCCGCTCCGCGCGCTGGGCGACGTGCTTCGCGAGCGCGTCTGCGGCGCGCCTGCACGCGGCGTCGAGGGCCACGTGATCGAGGCCGGGTTCGGCGAGGCGCGCCTCGATCGCATCGAGCTTGAATACATCCCTGCCAGCCACGCGGACACGACGCAGCGCCGCGGCCCGCTCCGAGCGGGCGACCAGCGCCGCGTCCGGCTCGTCGGCCCCGGCCAGCAAGGCGTCGAGGCCGCCGGCGAACGTCACCAGCTGGGTCGTCGTCGTCGTCGGCAACGCCGCCCACAAGAGCAGCCGCTCGGCGAGCGTCGCGCGCCCCTCGAGCGCCGCGCTCATCTGCGCGGTCACGCGCTCGCCAAGATCGAAGCGCAGCGCGTCCACCAGCACGAGCTCGACCGCGCGCGCGCCGTGCAAGCGCGCGATCTTCGCGGCGAGCCGCGGCAGATCGAGCACCATCGGCGGGCGCTTGTGCGTGACACGGAACGCCGGATGGGCCTCGGTGTAGCTCTTCGCGAACCCCGCTGCCCAGCGCGCGACGGCGGCGGCGGCGCGCTCCGGCAGCGATCCTTGCGATGCGTGCTCGACGAGCGGCGCGTAGGCCTCGACGAAGACGCGCTCCACCTCGGCGAGCGGCCGGGCGCCCGTGGTCGCCTCGAGCGCGTCGACTCGCTCGAGCATCGCGCCGTCGTCGTCCTCCGCTGCGACCTCGCGCGGCTCGTCGACCGGCGCTCGGATCGCCAGCAGCGACGTGAGCGGCACGCTCGGGCCGTAGGCTCGATGCTCGCGCGCGTCCGCCGAGAGCACGAGCGAGACGGGGCGATCGCGCGTCGCGGACGCGAGCCACGCCAGCGTCTCTCCGTCGCGAGGATCGAGGCAGCCGTGCACCGCCACCGGCGCGAGCGAGCCGACGACGAGCAGCAACCCCTTCTGCCCCGCGAGGCGCGCGCGGAAGAGCTGATCGGAGAGCGCGGCGTCCATCGACTCGGCGCACGACGCGCCCGGCGGCGGCGCGCCGCGAGCGGCGAGGCGGGCATCGATCGCCGCCTCCACGTGCTCGGCGAGCGATCCCCGCGCCGCGCGGGCAGGGCTCGGCACGTCGATCCGCAGCCAGCCGTTCGCGAGGGCCGCGTGCGCGAGGGCATCGACCTCGGACGGCGCCGCGAGCGAGACGGCGCCGTGGAGCGCGAGCGCGTGAGGGGCCTCGCCGGGGAGCATCACGGCGCGGATCCTCGCAGGCGAGGCCGAGCGCGGACCAGTTCTCGGTGACGCTATCGCTTGCTCTGCCGCGGCGGGGCAGGCAGCTCGTCGAGCGGGCGCAGGACGACGGAGAGGACAGGCTCGGGATCGCGCGAGGTCTGGCTCAACGTCGCCGCGAGGCCGAACCGGACGGCGACGGGCGCGACGGCCGGCTCCGTCTCCGTCGCGGGGACGGCCGGGGTCTGCTTCATGAAGCTCCCGGTGACAACAGCTGCCTTGCCGCGCGCCGCCGCGAGATCGATCCGCAGGGTCGCGCAGCTCGTGCTGATGAGCTGGCCCTCGCTCGTCTGCACCTGCCCGCTCTGGCTCGCGGGGACGACGAGGTGCACGCTGTCCGAAGCTCTGAAGCCGAACACCACCGCGCCGAGCGCGCTGTCGGCGATCCTCGCGAGCGGCAGCTCGACGCGGCCCGCGCGCGCGACGCCGAGGGTGAGCGGATCGACCCACAGATCGAGGACCGTCAGGGTCGCCACGCCGCCGGCGTCGCGCAGCGTCTCGACGCGCACGGGGACGACACCCTCGGAGCGATCGAAGATCGCCGAGGTGGAGCGGAACGCGTCCCGCCCAGGCTGCGCGATCGCGAGGCACGCGTCGTCACCCGCGTCGGACGTGACCTCCATCGACGTACCGGGCACGGGCGGCGCGCGGTGAGACTTGCTCACCGCCACGGCCCCTCCTGCAGGCCCGCTGATCCGGATGCCGGGGACCGACGCTCCGGCCGGGATCGAGCCAGGCCGGGACGAAGGCGCGGGCAACGGGGGGAGCTGCGCGGTCGGCAGCGCGCCGGCGCGCGGCGGCGTCCCCCAGGCGATCCCCGCGACGACCGAGATCGCGAGAGCGGCGCGAGGCGCGGTCACAGCGTCCTCAGGTAGGCCTCGAGCGCGTCGACGTCCTCCGCGGGGAGGTGGCTGACGTGCCCCATCTTCCCGTCGGA
The DNA here is from genome assembly GCA_020849655.1 of Polyangiaceae bacterium. Lineage (GTDB taxonomy): Bacteria > Myxococcota_A > Polyangia > Polyangiales > Polyangiaceae > JADLFU01. The sequence continues at coordinate 14,929 of JADLFU010000211.1, forward strand.
GCCCACCAGGAGCTCGCGCAGCGTGCGGTAACGGCCGTCGTGGAAGTACGGCGCGGTGCCGCCGACGAAGCGGAGCGACGGCGTGTCGAACTTCAGATCGGTGTCGGCCTTCGCCTTGCTCTGGACGTCGTGCGCCACGCCGTCGACCGCGGCGCCGCCCGTGTGGCACGACGCGCACGCGGTCTCAGCGGACTCGAACACCGCCTTGCCTCGCGCGATGCGGGTCGCGGCGGGGCCGGCGGCGGGCGCGTGCGTCGAGGGCGCGCGCATGCCTCCTACGAACGCCTCGAGCGCCGCGATCTCGTGCTTCTCGAGGCCGCGCCCCCGCAGCCGCTGCAGCGTGTGGTGCAGGTGGCTGCCGACCGTGTCGCTCGCGCCGTTCCACCCGAACGGCGCCATGTCCGTGAGCCGCCCGGCGAGCATCGGGGTGTTGCGAGGGCCCTCGGGGGTCGACCACGTGAGCGAGTCGTCGCGACCGTCGGGGTGGCAGCTCGCGCAGGCCCGGCCGTCGGCGGCGATGCGAGTGTCGCCCGCCGCGTGGAACAGCCTGCGCCCGAGCGCGTAGTCTCCGTCGCGCGCGGCCTTCGCCTTGCGGGACACGGCGAGCATCGTCGGGCGCTTGGCCTCCTCGTCGAGCGCGATGACGCTGACGGCCTGGTCGAACTGTGACCACACGATCGCGCGCCGACCCACCTGATCGACCGCGACCCCCGTCGGGCCGGACGCCACCTGCCAGCGGCGCCGCTCGGACTGGCGCGGATCGGCCGACGCCGCGTCGTACTCGACGACCGCGTCGATCCCGAGGCACGTCACGAGCATCGAGCGGCGCGCGGGGTCGACCGCGATCGCGCGGGGGAGCAGGCACTCTCGCTGCGCCTGCGCGACCTGCCCCTCGTGGGCCGCGATCTTCAGCGACGAGTCGAGCGGGGCCCCCGTGCCGTCGTCGATCACCGCGATGCTCGCGACCTCCGCCGCGCGGAACCCGTCGCCGTAGCCGCTCGTCGACTGCTCGGTGTCGCCCGGATCGACGAGCACCTGCGGCGCGAAGATGCGGCCCGGCGGGTCGACGCTCTTCGCGAGCGCGAAGCTCTGGCAGCCCATCCGCTCCGGCGCTCTCGGCTCGCCCCGGAGCAGCCCCGCGACCACGCCGCGCCGCCGGGGCCGAGACAGGCCCGCGTCTTCTCCGGTCATGTCGACGGTCCGCACGGGGTGATCGGGCGCCTTCAGGTCCACCGCGCTCATCCGCGAGCCGACGACGTGCGCGACGAAGGCCTTCGACCCGTCGTCCGACACGACGACGGCGCGCGGCTCACGCGCGAGCGTGACGCGGAAGCGGGTCGTCAGGTGGTCGGCGTCGAGGGCCGAGAGCGCCCTCCCCCACCCGCTCGTGACCAGGATGGTGGAGTCGTCCGGGGTCGCCGCGAGCGCGACGGGCTCGGCCGGGAGGTCGACGGCGCAGAGCGGCGCGAGCGGGCGCTCGGGGGAGTCGGCGGGCTCGAGCACGGCGACCTGCGAGCGATCGCGCAGCGACACGAGCACGCGGCCATCCTTCGTGACGAGCACCTGCGACGGCGCGCCGCCGATCTGGGTGACGGAGAGCTCCTCCCCCTTCGCGACGTCGACCGTGTGCACGACGCCGTCGTCCTCGTCGGCGATGTAGGCGATCGTGCGCGATCCGAGCCGCGCGAGCGCGACGGGGGAGCTCTCTCGCCGCTCGTCGGCCCGCGCCGCGCCCACGCCCGGCGCGCGTCGCTCGCAGCGCGCGCTCGCGACCGCCTGGCTCGGGGTCACCGCCGCCCCCGTCGGCTTCGCGCCTCCGCACCCGGCCAGCGACGCCGCCAGCCCCCCGAGCCCGAGCACCGTGTAAACCGCCGATTTCATGTGCGCCTCCGCATTACGGTCGTCCACTCCCGATCTCCCCGCTGCACGTCGCCGTCAGGACGAAATCCGTGACATCGATGTCAGCCAGATAGTTCCCCAGACGAACGATCTGCGCGTCGGGCTCTTTCACGGGTGGACAAAATCGTACCGAGGGTTAGCTTCGAGCGGCCCCCGAGGGTGTCGGCCATTGAATCCCGAGTAAGCACGAACCCGGAGCGCAACATGCGTCGCCGTGTGCACGCCTGGACCCACGGGTCACCAGGAAGCCTGAAGCGACGGGACGCGCCCCACCTAGCGACTCGCTAGGGGTTCACCGCCGCCGCCCTCGGGGGCGCTTGTTCGCGCGGCGGGCGCGGTCAGCGTGACGATCTGGTCGGCGAGCGCGAGCACCGCGGGCGCGTGGGAGGCGAGGACGACCGCGGCCCCGCGGCGGCGGAGCGCGGCGAGCGCGTCTACGACCACCGAGAGCCCGGTCGCGTCGAGGCTCGCCTCGGGCTCGTCGAGCAGCACGAGCGGCGCGTCGGACGCGACCGCGCGCGCGAGCCCCAGCCGCTGCCGTTGCCCCAGCGACAGCGCCGCCGTCGGCGTGCTCAGCCCCTCCGCCGCGAGGCGGTCGCCGAGGCCGACCAGCGCGAGCGCGTCGTCTCGGGCGGAGTCGCCCGCCGCGCCGGACAGCTCGAACGCGCCTCCGACCGTCGCGTCCTCCTCGACGAAGGCAGGAGACCGCAGCAGGAACGCCCTCGGTGACCGAGCGCGCGGATCCACCTCTCGGCCGTCGAGCGCCACGACACCCCGCGCCGGCGGGACGAGCCCCGCGAGGACCGCGAGGGCAGTGCTCTTGCCGCTGCCGTTCGGACCCTGGAGCGCGACGACACGCCCTGGGCCCACGCGCAGCGACAGCTCCCAGAGCGCGTCGACGCCGGCGCCTGCGTACCGATACGCCACGCGCTCGAGCGAGACCTCGCGAGCGTCCACGCGCGCCGGCAGCGGGCGCACGTCGAGCACACGCGCGGCGAGCTCGTCCACCATCGGCGCGTCTCGGACCCAGCTCATCCAGCCTTGCGCGAGCCCGGCGAGCGCGGGGAGCAACGACGCGACGACGACCGCGTCGGCGAGGACGGACATCGGCGCGCGGCCGTCACGCGCCGCCAGCGCCACCGCGCCCGCGACCGAGAGCGCCGCCGCGACCGTGGGGATGCGCCCCGCCAGGCTCGACAGCACGTCCGACGCGCGCGCCGCCGCGACGTACCGGCGCGCGCTCTCTCTCGCGCGAGTGAGGAGGTGCGCGTCGCGCCCTCCCGCGACGAGCTCGTCGCGACCGGCGAGCGCGGTCTCGAGATCGCGGGCGACCGGCGCGAACGATCGCCACGCGGCGTCCGACGCGCGCGCCGCGACGCCGCGGATCGAGAGCGACAGCGTCGCGGCGACGAGCAGCGCGAGGGCGCCGACCGCGAGCGTGCGCGAGGGGAGCGCGGTCGCGGCGAGCGCCGACGTCACGACGATGGCGGCGCCGTCGACCAGCACGGCCGGCGCCGCCACGAGGAGCAGGTGCTCGGCCGCGAACAGGCCCGCGGTGACGCGCGCAGGATCGAGCTCACCACGGGGATCGGTCGGCGGGGCGAGCAGCCCGCGGGTCGTGATCTCGAGCAGCGCGCCTCGCGCGCGCGACGCCGCCCAGAGCCGCGCGAAGCTCCCGGCGCTCAAGAGCGCGCCGAACGCGAGGGCCGACACGGCGGCGCGCGCCACGCCCTCCTCGGCCGCCGACAGCGCGCCCACCGTGACAGCGACGCGCGCGAGCAGCGAGAGCGCCATCGAGCCCGTGAGCCACGCTCGTGCGCGCCCGTCGAGCGACCGCGCCGCGAGGCGACGACGCGCGCTCATCGCTCTCGCCATGGGGAACGAGCTCTGTGGTGCATGCGGGCGCGCTCGCCTGAGCGCCTGCCCAACGATCTACCTGGCCTCACCGCGCGACGGGAGCGGATCAGCCCATCTGGTCGATCGCCTCCTCGAGCGAGCGCACCGGGACGAGCTCGACGCCGTCTCGCTCCGCGGCCGTCGTCCGCTGGGCTGTTGACGCGGGAAGGAGCACGCGCCGGAAGCCCATCGCGCGGGCCTCGGCGAGGCGCGCCGCGCACCGGGGCACCCCGCGCACCTCGCCGGCGAGCCCCACCTCGCCGAAGGCGACGAGATCGTCCGCGGCCGGGCGCGCGAGGAAGGCGCCCGCGACCGCGAGCGCGACCGCGAGGTCGACCGCGGGCTCCTCGATGTGCAGCCCGCCGGCGACGTTGACGAACACGTCCGCCTGCCCGAGCTCGACCGAGGTGCGACGCTGGAGCACCGCGAGCAGCATCGCGAGGCGCGCGCCGTCGACCCCGGTCGCGCTGCGCCGCCCGGCGCCCACACCCGGGTGACCGACGAGCGCCTGCACCTCGACGAGCAGCGACCGCGCGCCCTCGGCCGTCGCCGCGACGATCGAGCCGCTCGCCCCTCGCGGGCGCTCTGCCAGGAACATCGCCGACGGCTGCGCCACCTCGCGCAGCCCCTCCTGGGTCATCTCGAAGAGCCCCACCTCGGTCGCCGAGCCGAAGCGGTTCTTCGTCGCGCGCAGCGTGCGAAACGCGTGGCCGCGCTCGCCCTCGAACGACAGCACCGCGTCGACCAGGTGCTCGAGCACCTTCGGCCCCGCGAGCCCTCCCTCCTTCGTGACGTGACCGACCAGGAACAGCGCGGTCCCCTCCCGCTGCGCGAGATCGACGAGGCGCATCGTCACCTCGCGCAGCTGCGTGATCGTGCCCGCCGGCGAGCCGAGCCCGGCGTCCCGCACCGCCTGCACGCTGTCGACGACCATCGCCAGCGGCCACACCTGGGCGACCTCGTCCTCGATCTCGGCGAGCTCGCTCACGCCGAGCACGCGCAGCGTCGTCTCGCCGAGGCCGAGGCGCCGCGCTCGCAGCGCCACCTGCGCGGCCGACTCCTCCCCGGACACGTAGAGCGCCGGGCCGGAGCGCGCGCACGCGCCGAGCGCCTGGAGCAGCAGGGTCGATTTTCCGACGCCGGGGTCTCCGCCGACGAGCACCGCGCCGCCCGGGACCGCCCCGCCGCCGAGCACCCGGTCGAGCTCTCCGATCCCGGTGCCGACGCGGTACACGGTGTCGGTGGGCACCTCGCTCACGGGGAGCGCCGCCGATCTCGCGCGCCGATCGCCGCGCTTCTGCGCCCGCGCCGCCGTCGCCGCGAGCTCCTCGAGCGAGCCCCACGCGTCGCACGCCGTGCAGCGCCCCACCCACTTCGGTGCGTGCGCGCCGCACTCGCGGCACGCGTACGCGACGCTGTCCTTGGCCATGACCGCTTATCGACCGCTCGCGCCGCGGCTTGCGAAAAATCGCCCCCTAAGAGCGCGGCGAGGTCGGCGACCTCGTCCACGTCGGCGAGCTCGGCCCACTCCGCCGGCGACAGCGGCAGCTCCCTGGCGGACAGCTCGTGGAGCAGGCCCTGGACGGACAGCGCGCCGCGCGCGAGCCGGGCCTGCGCGAGCGCGAGCGCCTCACCTGGCAGCCGCGAGAACATCGGCTCGAACCGCCCCTCACGACGCGGCGCGACCGCGCCCTCGCTCGACGCGAGGCGGGCGAGCAGCGCCGCGCTCACCTGCGGGAGATCGCCCCCGACCACGACGATCGCGTCAGGGGCCGCGTGCGCGAGCGCCGCGACGACGGCCGCGAGCGGCCCCCTGCCCTCGCCCGCGTCGTCGAGCCGCGGCAGCGACGGCCCGAAGAGCGCGCGGTTCGAGACGACCACCGGCGAGAGCCCGGCGGCGCGACACTCGTCGGCGAGGCGCGCGACGATCGTGCGCCCATCGCGCGTCGGCAGCAGCCACTTCGGCGCGCCGCCGAGGCGCTTCGCCGAGCCGCCGGCCACGATCGCCGCGATCACAGATCGCCGAGCCGCACGACCGAGACCGCCGCCCCCTCCTCGAGATCGCCCGCCTCCGCCGGCAAGGCGACGAGCGCGGTCGCCGCCGCCAGGCCGACGAGCGCGCCGGAGGCCTGGTGCGCGACGGGCGTCGCGATCAACTGATCATTCTTCACATCCAGGGTCGCCCGCAGGAACTCGCTGCGACCGGGCCGTCGCCGCACGGCGCGCGCGAGCCTCGCGGGGAGCCACGGCGCGACGGGCGCGCGGTCGCCGGAGAGCGTGCGCAGCAGCGGCACACCGAAGAGCGCGAACGTCACGAGCGCGCTCACCGGGTTGCCCGGCAGCCCGAGCACCCACGTGGCGCCGCGCCGGCCCACGGCGAGGGGCTTGCCGGGCTTCATCGCCACCTTCCAGAAATCGATCTCGACCCCGGCCGCGACCAGCGCGGGCCGCACGACGTCGTGGTCGCCGACGGAGACGCCGCCGATCGTCAGCAGGAGATCCGCGCCGCGGAGCGCGTCCTCGACGGCGCGCGCCGTCGCCGCACCATCGTCGCCCACCGCGGGGCAGACCCTCACCCTGCCGCCGGCGCGGACGACCATCGCCGCGAGCGCGAGCCCGTTGGACTCGGGGATGGACGCGGGGCGCGGGCAGGAGCCGGGCGGCCGCAGCTCGTCGCCGGTCGCGAGGATCACCACCTCGGGGCGCCGCGCGACCAGGACCTCTCCGCGATCGAGCGACGCGAGCAGCCCCACCTGCGCGGGGCCGAGGCGCGTCCCCTTCGCGAGGGCGAGCGCGCCCTCCTCGAGATCTTCACCGCGCCGCCGCACGTTCGCGAGGGCGGCGGGGCGCGCGCGGAAGACCGCGACGTCGGCCTCGCGCGCGACGTCCTCCTGCATCACGACGGCGTCGGCGCCCTCCGGCAGCACCGCGCCCGTGAAGATGCGCATCGCCGCGCCGGGCGCGAGGGGCTCGGGCGCCGCGCCCGTGCGGGACTCGCCGCGCACCGGCAAGCGGGTCGGCGCATCGACCGTGAGCTCGGCGACCCGCACCGCGTACCCGTCCATCGCCGAGGTATCCCACGGGGGCACGGGGGCGCGCGCGTGGACGTCCTCGGCGAGCACGCGCCCGTCCGCGGAGAACAGCGGCACGCGCTCCGCGACCGGGTGAGCCTCGCAGCCCGCGATCCTCGCGCGCGCCTCTTCGAAGGAGAGCATCGCGAGAACCTCTCTCTCAGAAGAGCGCCGGAGGGAAGAGCGTCGGGCCCAGCTTGGGCTTCGTCTGCGCGTCGCCGAGGAGCTTCCACCCGCCGCCCAGATCGACCTGCACGTCGACGGGCTCGATGGGCTTCGCGCAGCGCACCACGAACACCTCGATGGGGACGTCGCCCGCGGAGATGGCGCGCGACGGCTCGTCCGACGTCTTGTCGGCCCACGGGAACCCGTGCACCTCGAGGAACAGATCGTTCGTGTTCGCGCTGCCGACCTTGTCGCCGACGAACGCCCAGACGCCGTCCTCGACGCTGTCGTCCGCCTCGCGAATCTTCAGCGGGCCCCCGGGGTGCTTGATCGTGCCCTGGTACCAGACGAAGAAGTTGAACTGGTCGGAGAGATCGGTGCCGCCGTTCAGCTGGAACCCGTCGACGTTGGTGACAGAGAACGAGTTGCTGCCCTGCGGCTCCTTCCACGTGCGCAGCTTCGCGCCGGCGACGGTGTCGGTGCCGAGCTTGTCCTTGCTGGTCTTGCCCCGCGCGAAGTCGAACAGCAGCGGGTAGTCGAACCCGCCGACGCCCGACGTGCAGAAGGCGTCCGACACCTCGCCGGAGCTGAACACGTTGACCGTCGCCGTCAGGCCGTCGGTGGGCGCCGCGAGCGCCCCCTCGGTGTATGTCTCCTTCTGGCCGCCCGCCGCCTGGAGCTCGAGCGTGCGGGGCGCGCCAGGGAGGATCTTCACTGTGAACTCTTGCTTCTTGCCGTTGTTGGGTGACACAGGCCAGCCCGCGGGCGACATGACAGTGGTCGTCAGCGTCTCGCCGTCCGACGCCACGGAGAACACCCGCAGCTCGCGCGCCCGCGAGGGCCCCCAGGGGTTCATGATCTCCGCCCACTGTAGCGAGTCCGCGTCGAACTCCAGCTGAAAGGCGCGCGTCACGGTGCCCGCGCCCTTCTGCCTCGGCGCGGCGCCGTGCCAGGTGGACTGTCCCAGGTCCTTCAGCAGCTGCGCCGCCTTCGAGCCGGTCGAGCCCCCCTGCCCCGCCTTGCCACCCGCTCCGCTCGCGCCCCCTCCACCTGCGCCACCCGCGCCTCCTCCGCTCGCGCCGCTTGCGCCGCTTGCACCGCCTGCGCCGCCACCGCCCCCCGAGCTGGCGCCCGACGCTCCCGCACCCCCCGCGGCGCCGCCGAGGCCGGACGCGCCGGCTGTCCCCGAGCCCCCTGCGCCCGCTGGGCTCCCCGCCGCGCCTGCCACGCCTCCGGCGGCGCTCCCCGCCGCCCCGCCAGGACCCGCGCCGGCCGCGCCGCCAGGCGGCGCCGGGTCTTCACTCGCGTCTCCTCCTCCGCAGCCAAGTGACAGCGTCGCCGCCGCGCACGCCGACGCGGCCGCGCGCCGCCGCCAGCGTGACCACAGCGCCCCTGCCAGCAACAGCCAGGCCCACCCTCGGGGTGCGCTGCCCGACGCGCCGTCGCCCGGCACCGCGCACGCGCAGCCGCCGCCGTCGTCCGCCGCGTCGGGGGTGGCCGCGTTGCCTGGCGCGGCCCCGGACGCGCCCGAAGCGCCCGCCGATGAGGTGGTGCCCGCCGATCCGCGCCCCGCACCACCGGCGGCGCCGCCCGCCCCCGATGACTGTGAAGCGCCGCCCGCCCCCGATGACTGTGAAGCGCCGCCCGCCCCCGCCACGGAGGCGCCCCCGGCCCCGGCCGCGCCCGCCGCGCCGCCAGCGCCCGGCAGAGGGGGATCAGGCAGCCCCGGCACCGCGAGATCGAGGCACGGCGGCGCCTTCGCGCCGAGGGCCGGCGGGTACGCGCGGCTGACCGAGCCGTCATGCGCGGGGTCGGCGAGCAAGGCGTCGAGCTCCACGAGCGCGCACGTGGAGGTCGTCGGCGCGGCGGCGAACTTGCTCAGTGATCCGTCGTGACACTCGGCGGGGCTGTCGTCCGTCACCTGCGCGGTGAAGGTCTTGCCGCCCTCCACGACCGTGAGCGAGCCCTTGACGTCGACGCCGAGCGGGAACACCGCGGCGCGCAGGTAGTCACACAGCCCCGCCTGCATCCACCGCGGGGTGTGCGACGCGTCGAACGACGCGGGCCCGACGCCCACCGGATCATCGCCGACGGGCAGGACGAGCTTGTGCTCCGTCAGGGCGGCCGCCGCCACGTTGAAGGAGTGCAGGTACAGGCCGCTCGTGTAGAAGTGGTCGATGGGCGTCCCGCTCAGGCCCGCGCCAGCGGCCTTCTTCAGCCTCGTCGCGTACTCGGCCTCGATGGGGCCCTTCTGCTGATCGTAGGCGTCGACGAGCGTCAACAGGAACGACTTGGCCTCGTCGACCACGTACTGCTTGATGCCCTCCTTGATGGGATCCACGACCGGCGCGAACGCTGCCTTCACGATGTCGGAGACCTTGATGTTCAGGCCGAGCGAGTTGAGGGTGTTCTGGGTCGAGATGAGCCAGTCGGGCGCGACGGCCTGCACCACGCTCTCGTAGTCGATGGTGGTGATCTGCGACGCCCAGCTCGTCATCGGGAGGAACGCCTGGTCGATGTCGGCCTTGGTCACGCCCAGGCCCTGGCTCTGCGGGGTGAGCGGCGTGTTGAGTTTGTTCGACAGCTGCTCGATGGTCGACAGCTCGGCGGGCAGGAGGCCGCGCAGATCCGCGCCGAGCTTGTCGCTCACCTTGTCGAACACGGGTGGCAACATCTGGCTCTGCGCGTCGAACCTCGGCGCCAGGAGGCCCGCGTAGACGAAGTACTTGGCATACAGCGAGGCGCAGCTGGCGGAGCAGGCGGTCGTGTCGTCCTTGGTGCCGAGCTTGCCGTCGGGCCCGGCCTTGACCTGCAGCTGGGCGCCCTCGGGCGTCGACGGGCTCTGCATCGCCTTCACCGCTCCCTGCAGCTGGCCGCGGAGCGCCTCACGCTGCGCCTCGACGCGCGAGACATAGTACGGCGCGAGGGCGAGGTGGTCGGCGGCCGCGAGCCCCGACTTCTGCAGCACGGTGACGAACGAGGCCCCGGGGTTGCCGGCCGCGGCGGCGTCGAACTTCTGCTTGCTGTGGTGCGCCATCATGGCCCAGAGCGGGCTCGTCTCGTCCATGTACGTGCGCAGGACGAAGCCCTTCGGGATGGCGTGCAGCAGCTGGCCAGAGGCGAAGTCGGTGGGGCGCGCGGCGTAGGCGGAGGCCTGGATCATCTCCTCGGCGAGGATGTGCCGCACGACGTTGGTGAAGCTCTGCTGGCGCGCGGAGGTGATCGGCGTGAGCGTGAAGGTCTCGCCGGACATGTAGTTGACGTAGTGGTGGGCGACCGCGTCCGTCGCCCCGTGGAGGAAGCAGCCCATCGCGTACGCCCGCTCCTCCGGGATGAGCGCCGCGTCGTACAGCAGCTGACACTGCTCGTACGGGCGGACGCCGATGGCGTGCGACGGATCGGTCATGCCGGGGAACACCATGTTGTCCGGGCCGATGGCGCCCGCGCGGAAGGCCGCCGGCTGGTTCAGCACCGCGTCGACATCCTCTTGCTTCCAGGTGACGACGTGCCCGCTCACCTTCAGCTGGACGCCCCCGCCGCCGTCGATGAGCGCCTCACGGACGTCGTTGGCGAGCACGATGTGCAGGCGCGTCGAGAAGGCGCGGGCGCTCCCCGGCGTGACCAGCGCGAGCGCGGCGGCGAACAGTGCGGCGGACTTTCGGGTCATCGGGGCGAGCCTCGGGTAAGGGACAGAGCGCGGGCAAGGCGGCGAATTCCGGCAACAGTGTCGAGTAGGTCTCGATGCGGCGCGCGCCGCTGACGGTGTCGTCGAACTGGAACATGATGCGCTGGTTCTTCGGCGAGATCTTGGCGTTCTCGTACCCCGCCGCGTCGGTCGCGGTGTTGCCGAAGGCCCACGCCGGCACGAGGCCGTGGGCGGCGATCCACGCGAGCTCGTCCGTCTTGAACGTCGTCGCCGCGCCGCCGAGCGCCCCCGTCAGCCCCTGCGTGGTGTGCACGATCCCCTGCGGGAACCCCTGGGCCGTGATGAACTCTCGGGTGCGCGCGACGAGGTACTCCGGGCGCGCCGTCAGGTACATCGGGCGGTAGCCGCGCTTCGCGAGCGCCGAGAGCGCCTTCGCGGCGTCCGGGTGCGCGGGGGAGATCGCGCCCGTCAACAGCGACTTGTACTCCTCGGTCTCGGTGAGGGTCAGCGTCCCGTCGACGTCGGAGACGAACATCGGCTGGCCCTTCGGGACGATCTCGAGGAACACGTCGGTCGAGCTGAGATCTCCCTTCACGACGAGGTGCACGCGGTGCCGCCCGAGGCCGAGGGTCTTGCCAGCGGGGATCTGGAAGAACACGCGCCCGCCGGAGTCGTCGACGTGCTCCGCGGCGGGGTGCGAATTCTCCTTCGTGGTGACGGCGGTGCCGAGCTTCTCCCAGGCGCCCTGGCAGTCACGGAGCAGGTACAGATCGACGTCCTCGCCCTTCAGATCCTTGTCGACGGGCGCGCCGTACGCGAACTTCGCGATGACCCACTGCGCGTCGCCGGGGTTGAGGAAGAGATCACGGCCTCGGTGCGAGGCGCCGAACACCGCGATCCCGTTCGACAGCAGATCGTTCCAGCTCGACTTCGGCCCCGGGTCGGGCGGCGCGGCGTCGCACGGGGGCGGCAGCGCGCAGTCCTTCGGCGGCCCTCCGCCCGCGCCGCCCGTCGTCGCGCCCGCGCTCCCGCCGCTCGTGCCCGCGCCACCGCCGCTCGCGCCCGCGCCACCGCCGCTCGTGCCCGCGCCACCGCCGCTCGTGCCCGCGCCACCGCCGCTCGTCGCGCCGGCCTGGCTCGCGCCTGCGCCGCCCGCCTGCGCCTTGCCCGCGGCGCCGCCCTCGCCCTCCTCGGCGTCGACGGGCGCGTCGACCGCGGTGGAGGAGGCGCCGCACGCCACGAGGAGGGAGAGGGAGCAGAGCGCAGAGAAGAGCAGCCGCATCCGCCCGAGTGTGGAGGAGATCCGGCGCGGCGGGAAGCGCCCGCCGCGCGCGCGCGCCGTCAGAAGCTCGCGCCGTCCACCTGCTTCACGGGGAGCGTCGAGAGATCGACGCCGTCGAGGCAGCGCACGTTGACGGCGACCGAGGGCTTGCCGTCGGGGCCGTCGCCGCGACCGAAGGACTGCACGCCGCAGGTGCGACAGAACAGGTGCGCGATCTTCTTCTTGTTGAACCGGTACTCGGTGAGGTGGTCGGCGCCGGCGTCGAGCGTGAACGCGTCCGCGGGGACGAACGTGAGCAGCCAGCCGCGGCGGCGGCAGAGCGAGCAGTTGCACTGCATCACGCCGGAGAGGTCGAGGTTCACCGTGAAGCGCACGGCGCCGCAGTGGCAGCTCCCAGAGTAGGGCTTGGGGTCGGACATGGGCGCGCATGCTGCGGGAAGGCGGCGCGAAGATCGACGCCAATCTTTCCTCGCGCCGCTGTGTGTGTAGCCTCCCGCCCATGCAGCGCACCCTCTACGGCGAGGAGCACCGGCTCTTCCGCGACAGCCTGAAGAAGTTCATCGAGCGCGAGATCACCCCGCACCAGGAGGCGTGGCGCGACGCGGGGGTCGTCGACCGCTCGGCGTGGCGCGCGGCGGGCGCGGCGGGCTTCCTCTGTCCGTGGCTCGGCGAGGAGTACGGCGGCGCCGGAGGCGATTTCTTGCACTCGGCGATCGTCTCGGAGGAGCTGGCGCGGGCGTACGAGAGCGGGTTCGCGATGCCGCTCCACTCCGACATCGTCGTGCCGTACCTCGCGTCGTTCGGCAGCGACGAGCAGAAGCGCCGGTGGCTGCCGGGCTGCGCGTCGGGCGAGCTCATCACCGCGATCGCGATGACCGAGCCGGGCACGGGGAGCGATCTCGCGGCCATCGCGACGACGGCCACGAAGGACGGCGACGGCTACGTGCTCGACGGCGCCAAGACGTTCATCTCGAACGGGCAGCTCTGCGATCTCGTCGTCGTCGCCGCGAAGACCGATCCCGATCCCGCGCGCGCCCACCAGGGCGTCAGCCTGTTCGTCGTCGAGGCGGGGACGCCGGGGTTCGTGCGCGGCAAGCGGCTGAAGAAGATGGGCATGGCCTCGCAGGACACCTCCGAGATGTTCTTCGAGGGCTGCCGCGTGCCGGCGTCTTGCCGCCTCGGCGACGAGGGCCAGGGGTTCATGTTCCTGATGCAGAAGCTCCAGCAGGAGCGGCTGATGGTGGCGATCGCCGCGCAGGCCGCCGCCGAGCAAGTGCTCGCCGACACCGTCGCGTACACGCAGGAGCGCAAGGCGTTCGGCAAGCCGATCTCGAAGTTCCAGAACACGCAGTTCAAGCTCGTCGAGTGCGCGACGGAGATCGAGGTCGGGCGCGCGTTCATCGACCGGCTCATCGTCGAGCACGCGCGCGGCGAGTACCTGGTGAAGGAGTGCTCGATGGCGAAGCTCTGGCAGACGGAGATGGCGTCGCGGGTCGTCGACACCTGCCTGCAGTTCTTCGGCGGCTACGGCTACATGCTCGAGTACCCGGTCGCGCGCGCGTACATGGACGCGCGCGTGCAGAAGATCTTCGCGGGCACGAACGAGATCATGAAGATCATCATCGCGAAGCAGATGGGGCTCTAGCCGCGCGCCCTTGCTTCTGCCGGCGAGGAAGGGCAAGAGCGAGCGCCCCGAAGATGACCACCGTCCACGTCGGCCTCCCCTCGCTCCGCGGGAGCCTCGCGCGCTACGCCGAGCGGTTCGATCTGCTCGAGGTGCGGCCCGTCGACACGCCCCTGCCGAAGCCCGCGAAGACGCGCGCGTGGCGCAAGGAGGTGCCGCCGGCGTTCGTGTTCAGCGTCGTCCTGCCGTCGATCGTCTCCTCGCTGCGCCAGACGCCGGAGGCCGACGCCGCGCTCGCGACGACGCTCGAGCACGCGGCCGCGCTCGAGGCGCGGTGCCTCGTGCTCGTCACCCAGCCGGACGTCACGCCGACGGCGCTGAACAAGCGGCGGCTCGCGGCGCTCGTGGAGCGCCTGCCGCGCGACGTCGTCACCGTCGCGTGGGAGCCGCGCGGGCTCTGGTCGACCGAGGAGACGGGCGCGCTCGGCCGCGAGCTCGACCTCGCGATCGTGTCGGACGTCACGCGCGACGCTCCCGCGCGCGGGCCCGTCCTGTACACGCGGCTGCGCGGGATCGGCGCCGGCGCGCGCTCGTCCGCGGCGGGCCTCGAGCGCGCGCGGCTGGCGTTCTCGGGGCGGCGCGGCGTGTACGCGGTCGTGGAGTGCGACGGCGCCGCGCGCGTGGCGAAGGCGCTCCGGGAGCCGCTCGCTCCCGCCGCGCGCGTGGCGGCCGGCTCGGTCGTGCGTCCCGCCGCGCGCCTGTCGGCCGAGGACGAAGAGCAGGGACCGCGAAGCGGACCGCCGCGGCGTCGACCTCGGACGCGGCGGCGCACGCGGCGGAGGCGGCCCTCGCGTCCGGATCCACGGCGGTCGAGGCGGCGCTGACGGGCTGGCTCGCGCTCGGCGGCGCGACCTCGTGGGCGCTCTTCGCGCCGGTCACGGTCGCGGTCGGCGGGGGCGGCGAGGGAGCGGCCTTCGTCGATGGCCGGGCGCGGCAGCCGGGCAAGGGGCTGGTCCGCCCGCTGCGGTACGCCTCCGACCCGGACGTCCCGACGATCGCGCGGGTGTCGGTGCCGGCGACGGGCGCGGTCCTCGCCGCGGCGGCCGCGCTCTTCGGCGCTCGATCCAGCCAGGTCACCGCGGCCGGCCTGAAGGCCGCGAAGCGCGCGGGGGCGACGGCGCGGGCGAGGATGCTCTCGCACCTCGCGACGGCGCCGCAGCGCGCGCTCACGGAGCCCGAGTTCGCCGACGCGCTGCTCTCGGCGGCGCCGCGCATCCGGGGCGCGATGATCGGCGGCGAGGACCTCTCGGAGGTGCTGGTCGAGGTGTGCCACACGCCCACCCGAGCGACGATCGCGGGCCGCGCGGTCGCGTCCCCGCCGTGGTCCGATCCGATGGCGACGCGCGGGCGCACGGACGCGGTCGTCGCCGTCGACCGGCAGGGCTCGGTCGCGGCCGTCGTGATCGACGCGGCGCTCGCGACGTTCTCGCTGTTCGACGGCGAGCTCGAGCTGCCGCTCGCGGCGGCCGGCGTGCGCAAGGGGGTGCCCCGCGTGCGGCCGGCGGCGGCGCTCCCGTCCCCCGCGTCCGTCGCGCTGGTGACCGACGCCGACGGCTCCACGCACGCGATCGCGGGGCTCGACGCGCCCGTCGGCGAGCGCCTGCTGACGGCGCTCCTCCCCGGCCCGGCGGCGGCCCGCGCCGTCCTCGGGGGCGTCGTGTCCGGCACGCGGTCCGCGTACGCGCGCGCCTCGGACGCCCCCGCGTAGGGCGCGCGACGCAACGCCTTGAAACACGCGTTTCAGCTGGCTGAAACACGCCAGCCGCGGCGGCGCGCGGCGCCCGCGGCAGATCGCGGCGCCCCTGGGCGCGCGCGGGCGCGGCACGAGGCTTGCTCCAGGCGCCGCCATGCTCCTCGTCGCGGCTCTCCTCTCGGCTGGCATCGGGGCCACGCTCGGCCTGCTCGGGGGCGGCGGCTCGGTGCTCACGCTCCCGATGCTGGTCTACGTGCTCGGCGTCGCGCCGAAGGACGCGATCGCGGCCTCGCTGCTGGTCGTGGGCCTCACGAGCGCGGCGGCGGCGGCGGGGCACGCGCGGGCCGGGCGGGTCGACGCGCGGCTGGGGCTCTCGTTCGCCGCGGCGGCGATGCTCGGCGCGTACCTGTGGGGCCGAGCGGCGCGGCTCGTGCCGCCCGGCCTGCTGCTCGCGGGGTTCGGCGCGGTGACCCTCGCGGCCTCGGTCGCCATGCTCCGCGGTCCGCGCGCGTCGGCGAGGACGCGACCTCGCTCGGCCCCGACGCTCGCCGCGATCGCGCTCGCGGTCGGCGGGGTGTCCGGCCTGGTCGGCGCCGGCGGCGGGTTCGTGGTCGTGCCGGCGCTCACGCTGCTCGCCGGCCTGCCGCTGCCGCGCGCCATCGGGACCTCGCTGCTGGTCATCGCGCTGCAGTCGCTCTCGGGCTTCGCGGGGCACGCGGCGGACGCCCACCTCGACGTCGCGCTGCTCGCCGTCGTCTCGTCGGCGTCGATCGCGGGGAGCGCGGCGGGCGTGGCGCTGTCGCGCCGGGTGCGCGCCCTCGACCTGCGCACAGCCTTCGGCTGGCTCGTGCTGGTGACCGGCGCGGCGATGCTCCTCGCGCAGCTCCCCGCGGCGGTCACGCGCGCGCTCCACCTGCCGTCCCTCGCCGCCGGCGCGGCGCTCGTCGCGCTCGCCTGGGCGGTCACGCGGCTGCGCGCGTCGACCTCGCCGCCCGCTCGCTGATCCGATCCCCCACAGCCCATAGAGACATCTCCACCTCCATGCACATCTCCTCCTCGTTCACTCCGCTGTCCGCGCTCGCGGGCGGCGCCCTCATCGGTCTGTCTGCGTCGATCCTGTGGTGGACGCACGGCCGCGTCGCCGGCGTGAGCGGCCTGCTCGGCGGGCTCGTCGACCGAGACGGCGCGGACCGCGACGAGCGCCCGTGGTTCTTGCTGGGCCTGGTCGCCGCGGGCGCGCTCTTGCTGGTGGCGCGCCCGTCCGCCTTCCCCTCCGCGCACGCGCCGCTCGCCGTCACCGCGGTCGCCGGGCTGCTCGTCGGCGTCGGCACGCGGCTCGGCAGCGGCTGCACGAGCGGCCACGGCGTCTGCGGCCTGAGCAGGCTGTCGCCGCGCTCTCTCGCGTCGACGCTGACGTTCCTCGCCACGGGCGCCGCCACGGTGCTCGCCGTCCGCCTGCTCGGGGGCGGCTCGTGAAGGCGCGGGCGGCCGCGCTCTCGGCCGGCGCGCTGTTCGGGGTGGGGCTCGGCGTCTCGGGGATGACCCTGCCCGCGAAGGTGCGCGGCTTCCTCGACGTCGGCGGCGACTGGGACCCGAGCCTCGCCTTCGTGATGCTCGGCGCCATCGGCGTCCACCTCGCCCTCTTGCGCGCGACGCGCGCGCGACGCGCGCCGGTGTTTCACCCGGTGTTTCACCCGCCGACGACCGCGCGGATCGACGCGCCCCTGCTCGCGGGCGCGGCCGTGTTCGGCGTCGGCTGGGGCCTCGGCGGCGTCTGCCCCGGGCCCGCGATCGTCCACCTCGGCGCCGGCGGCGCCTCGGCGTGGACGTTCGTGCTCGCGATGGTCGCGGGCATGGCCCTCCACGGCGCGGCGAGGCGCGCCCTCGCGCCGCGCCCTCCGCTCCGCGCCGAGCAGGCCGACACGCCATGACGACCATCCTGCCCATCTT
Organism: Polyangiaceae bacterium; assembly: GCA_020849655.1. Classification (GTDB taxonomy): domain Bacteria; phylum Myxococcota_A; class Polyangia; order Polyangiales; family Polyangiaceae; genus JADLFU01. The sequence goes on from JADLFU010000211.1 coordinate 32,215, forward strand.
CGACCCGGTGACCTCCACCCTCACCTACGTCGTCTTCGATCCCGAGACGCGCGACGCCGTCGTCATCGATCCGGTGCTCGACTTCGATCCGGTCGGATCGTTCACGGACACCCTGCGCCTCGCGGAGCTGGAGGGGTTCCTCCGCGCGCGCGAGCTGCGCGTCCGCTACGTGTTCGAGACGCACGCGCACGCCGACCACCTCTCGGGCGCGCAGCGCCTGAAGCGGCGCTTCGGGGCGAAGATCGCCATCGGCGCGCGCATCACCGAGGTGCAGCAGGAGTTCCAGCGGCTGCTCGATCTGCCGCCCTCCTTCCGCGCCGACGGCGGGCAGTTCGACCACCTCCTGTGCGACGGCGAGCGCGTCCTCGCGGGGTCGATCGCGGTCGACGTGATCGCGACCCCGGGGCACACCCCCGCGTGCGTCTCGCTCCTCATCGGCGACGCGGTGTTCACCGGCGACGCCGTGTTCCTCGAGGACCAGGGCACGGGCCGGTGCGACTTCCCGCGGGGCAGCGCCGACGAGCTCTACACGTCGGTGCACGAGCGCCTCTACGGGCTCCCCGACGAGACGCGCGTGTTCGTCGGCCACGACTACCAGCCGAACGGGCGCGAGCAGCGGTTCGAGACGACCATCGGCCGCCTGAAGCGGGAGAACGTGCAGCTCCGTGCGGGAACCTCGCGAGACGAGTTCGTGAGGCTCCGCGAGGCGCGCGACGCGACGCTCGCGGCGCCGCGGCTGCTCTACCAGAGCGTGCAGGTCAACCTCGACGCGGGGCGCCTGCCGCCGGCCGACGCGCACGGCGTCCGGCGGCTGCGGGTGCCGGTGAACCTCTCCCGACCGACCGACGACGACGGGACGCCGCTGGACGTGAAACATGTTACGTAGCGCCGATGAAGCATCGCGAGCCGCCGTGGGACGCCGCCCTGACGGCCGCGGCGGGCGCCTGCGTCCTGCTCGACGCGGACCTCCGCGTGCGCTTCGCGACGGACGCGGCCGCGCGGCTCCTCGGCGGTCCGGTGCCGGTGGGCATCTCGGCGCCCGCGTGGCTCTGCGGCGACAGACCGAAGCGGCCGATCGCCGAGGCGCTCGCGGCGGGGCGCCCGGTGCACGGGGTCGTCCCGCGGCCCTCCGCGGGCGCAGGCGGGCGCGCGCTCTCCGTCCGCTCGCTGCCGCTCCACGAGGGCGCCCGGCTCGTCGGGTGGATGCTGATCTTCGGCGAGGCCGCGAGGCCCACGGACGGCGAGGTGCAGCTCTTCGGGATGTGGACGCAGGATCCGTCGATGAAACGCATGTTTCACATCCTCGAGAAGGTCGCGCGGGACGACGTCACGGTGCTCGTCCGGGGCGAGACGGGCTCTGGCAAGGAGCTCGTGGCGGCCGCGGTGCACGGGCTCTCCTCCCGCTCACGCGGGCCCTTCCGCGCGATCAACTGCGCCGCGCTGCCGGGGACGCTGCTCGAGAGCGAGCTGTTCGGCCACGTGAAGGGCGCCTTCACCGGCGCGGTGCGCGACATGAAGGGGCATTTTCAGCTCGCGCACGGCGGCACGCTCCTGCTCGACGAGGTCGCTGAGCTGCCGCTCGAGCTGCAGGCGAAGCTCCTGCGGGCGATCGAGACGCGCGCGGTCGTCCCCGTCGGCGGGCGCGAGCCCATCCCGATCGACGTGCGGATCGTCTCGGCGACGCACCGCGCGCTGCGGGCGGAGGTCGAGGCGGGGAGGTTCCGCGCCGATCTCATGTACCGGCTGCGCGTGATCCCGGTGTTCCTGCCGCCGCTGCGTGAGCGGCCGGGCGACGTCGCCCTGCTCGTCGACAAGCTGGTCCCGGAGCTGAACCTGCGCAGCCGCCGCGCCGTCGCGCGCGTCGAGCCCGCCGCGCTCGCCGCGCTCGAGCGCTACGACTGGCCGGGCAACGTGCGCGAGCTGAAGAACGTCCTCGCGTACGCCTTCGCGATCGGGGACGGCCCGGTGCTGTCGCTGTCGGATCTGCCCCGCGACGTGCTCGACGCCGACGCCGTCACGGGCTCTTCACCGGCCGCGGAGGGGCGCGCCGACGCGAGCTCACCGGAGGCCGCGCGCATCACGCGGGCGCTCGCGCGCGCGACCGGCAACCGCGAGCACGCGGCGAGGTTGCTCGGCGTCAGCCGCGTGACCCTGTGGCGGCGGATGCGCGCGCTCGGCCTCGACGAGCCCGCCCGGCGCCGGTCCTCACCGAGCGCATGACGCCGCGCAAGATCGTGTGTAGCGCGCCGCTCGATGCGCCTGCTCCTCGCCTCGGCCTCGCCGCGCCGCCGCGAAATCCTCGCGACGCTCGGGCTAGCCTTCGACGTGCACCCGGTCGACGCGGACGAGTCCGAGCGGCCCGGCGAGGCGCCGCGCGCCTACCTCGAGCGCGTGGTCGGCGCGAAGCTCGCGCTCGGGCGGACGATGGCCGAGGCGCGAGGGCACGACGCCGTCCTGGTCGCCGACACGACCGTCGTGCTCGACGGCGCGATGCTCGCGAAGCCCGCGGACGCCGCTGACAACCGGCGGATGGTGCGCCGCCTCGCGGGTCGCTCGCACGAGGTGATGACGCGCTTCGCGGTCGCCGCGACGAGCGGCGCGTCGCACGCAGAGACCGTCGTCACCCGCGTCGACGTGCGGCCGCTCGACGACGACGCGATCGCCGCGTACGTGGCCACCGGCGAGGGGCGCGACAAGGCCGGCGGCTACGCGATCCAGGGGCTCGGGATGTTCGCGGTCAGCCGCATCGAGGGCTCCTACACGAGCGTCGTCGGCCTGCCGGCGGCGGAGGTGGTGGCGGCGCTCCGTGGCCTCGGCCTGCTGGCGAGGTTCCCCCTCGGGCCCGCGGCGTGAGGCGCGGCGCCGCGATCGCGCTGATCGTCGCCTCGGCGGCGCGCGTCGCGGTGCTCGTGTGGGCGTGGGGCAGGTTCCCCGCGACGGCGGACGGGCACTACTACGACGTCCTCGCCGATCGCCTCGCGCGCGGGCTCGGGTACACGTGGGCGTGGCCCGACGGCGCGGTCACGTACGCGGCGCACTACCCGGTCGGCTACCCCGCGGCGCTGTCGATCGCGTACCGCGCGCTCGGATCGGGCGCGGCGGCGGCGGGCGCGCTGAACCTCCTCCTCGGCGTCGCCGCGTCGGTCGCGGGCTGGGCCCTCGCGCGAGACGCCCTGGGGCCGCGCGCGGCGCTCGCGGCGGCCCTCGCGGCGGCGCTCGAGCCCGCGCTCTTGCTCTACCAGCCCGCGGTGATGACGGAGGCGGTGACGGCGCACCTGCTCCTGCTCGCGGCGTGGCTCGTCGTCGCGACGAGGCGACGAGCGGGGCGCGCGGCGTGGCCGTGGCTCGCCGCGCTCGGGGTCGCGATCGGGGCGGCGACGCTCGTCCGGCCGCAGTCGCTGCTGTTCGCGCCGCTGTTCGGCGCGGTCGCGCTGTCGACGTCGGCGCGCGCGCGCGTCCTCGGCGCGGCGCTCGTGACGGCGGCGGCGCTGGTCGTGTGCGCGCCGTGGACGGCGAGACATTGCGCGCGCATGGGCGCGTGCGCGCTCGTCTCGGTCAACGGCGGCTGGAACCTCCTCATCGGCGCCGCGCCCGGCGCGACGGGGCACTGGGCGCCGGTGGGCGTGCCGGACGAGTGCAAGACCGTGTTCGACGAGGCGAAGAAGGACGCGTGCTTCGGCGCCGCCGCGCGCCGCGACATCGCGCGCGCGCCGCTCGCGTGGCTCTCGCTCGCGCCGAAGAAGCTCGCCGCGACGTTCGACTACGCGGGCGCCGCGCCGTACTACCTGCACGCGTCGAACCCGGGCGCGTTCTCCTACCGCGCGAAGGCGCGCGCCGCGGTCGTCGAGACGGTCTTCCACCGCGCGCTGCTCGTCGGCGCGCTGTGGGCGCTCGCGCGGATGGCGGGCCCGAGGCGGCGCGCGCGCGCGGCGCTCGCGGTCGTCGGCAGCGCCTGCGCGCTCGCGGGGATCGTGACCCGCGACGCGGCGGGCGGGTGGATCGCGCACCTAGCGCTCGTGCCGATGGTCGCGCTGCTCGGTCGCCGCGCGCTCGGCGCACCCTCGCTCGTGCCGCTGTCGGCTGCAGCGGTGGGCGCGACCGCGCTCGTGCACGCCGTCTTCTTCGGCGCGGGGCGGTACTCGCTCCCTGCCTTCCCCTTCATCGCGCTGCTCGCGGCGGGCGCCGTCTCGCCGCTCGCGTCGTCACCCAGAGGAGAGCCCACATGATCCCGGACACCCTGCCCACCGCGCCCGCGGGCTTCAGCTGGCGCGCGCGCTACGCCATCCGCGCCCGCGAGCGCCGCGCCTTCCACACCGTGCTCGACGCGGACAAACTCGTCGATCCGTCCCGCGCGAGCCACGTCTCGGTCGGGCGCGACGCGGACGGCCTGTTCGTCCAGCTCCGCCACCCCGTGCTCGGCGGCGAGATCGCGGAGGACATGCGCTTCGACGAGGCCGACGGGCGGCTGCTCACGCGCGCCGTCCTGCGCGAGGTGCGCGACTCGACGGGCGGCCTCGCGCGCCGCGAGGAGGTGCTCCAGTTTCACCACGCGACGCTCGGCCTCCCGACGTCCGCCTACCCGGAGGTCGCGCTGCCGTTCGTGCTCGCGTTCTGTCAGCACGACGGCAAGCGCCGCTCGCTGTTCGCGTGGATCAACGATCGGTTCGTCGCGCGCGTGTACGTCGACACCATCGGCCGCGCCACGCTCGACCTGCCCATCGGCCGCAGGGACGCGATCGAGGCCGTGATGTACCCGGATCTGAACGACTGGGTCTCGCTCGGCGCCGTCATCACGCGGCTCGCGAGGCCGCTCCTGCCGAAGTACCGCATGTGGTTCGACGCGGAGCCGCCGCACGGCGTCCTCCGGTTCGAGGGGCCGTACGGGCCGCCGGGCGCGCCCGAGATCGTGCTGTCGCTGAGCGAGCTCGGCTGACTACCGCGTCGCCGCCACGATCGCCGCGAGCGCCGAGAGCGCGCCCTCGACGACCGCGCGCGCCGCGGGCTCGACGACGTAGCCCGGCGCCGTCACCTCGACGCCGCCGTCGGCGATCTCCCGGAACCCGGCGCGCGCCGCGTACCGCGCGGCGACCTCGGCCGCGAGCCCCTGCCCCGAGGTGCGCGCCGTCGCGCGCAGGATGGCCGCCTGGCCGCGCTCGCCGATCTCGGCGACGAGCACCTGCCGGACGAAGCGCGGATCAACCACCCGCGATCGCGGGCACGACGCTCAGCTGATCGTCGGCCTTCACGGCGGTGTCGAGGCCGTCGAGGAAGCGGATGTCCTCCTCGCCCAGGTAGATGTTGACGAAGCGGCGGACGCCCTTCTCGTCGAGCAGGCGGTCGCGCAGCCCCGGGTGCTTCTGCTCGAGCGCGTCGATGAGCGCGCGCACGGTCGCGCCGTCCGCGGAGACCTCGTCGGCGCCGCCCGTGAGCGTGCGCAGCGGAGTGGGGATTCGCACAGTCGCCATGATGTTGCGCCGCTCTGTATGCCTTGCCCACCGGGGCGGCAAGCTCACGCGCCGAGCTCTCGCGCGAGCCGCTCGCCCACCCGTTGCCCGAGCTCGACGCCGCGCTGGATCTTCTCCGCGCTCTGCGTGAGCCGTGAGAGCGGCAGATCGGGCGGCGGCTCGACGAGGATGACCTCGCCCCGCGCGACGGCGCCGGCGAGCCGCCCCATCAGCGCGTTGTGGTGCTCGTGCTGCGTCTCGCTGAGCTCGCGCGCGCCGGGAGGGACGATCAGCTTCAAGGCGACGCGCTCCCACAGCGCCGGCGGCGGCTTCTTCGTCTGCATCGGCCGCGTGAGGATGACGACCGTCGGCCCCGGGTACTCCTCTGCCAGCGGCTCGTCGAAGGGCACCGGCGAGCCGATCCCCCCGTCGATGAAGCGGCGGCCCTCGACCTCCACGATGCGGTTGTAGCCGACCGGCAGCGCGAGCGCGGCGCGCAGCCACGTGAGCAGGTTGTCCCGCGTCGGTCGCGCCACCACGGCGCGCCTCGCGTCGATGTCCGTCGCGGTGAAATACAGGTGTGTCCTGCCCGACGTCGCGCGATCCAGATCCAGGCGATCGGACAGCGCCTCGTCGACGATCCAGTCGACGTCGAGCCCCGGCTTGCCCCACGGCGTGAACTGCCTGCGCCAGTTGACCATCCGGTTGCCGGGGATGACGGTGCGCCACATCTCGATGGCGACGTCGATCTGGCCCGCCGCGGTGAACGCGGCGTTCAGCGCGCCCGACGACGATCCGATGACCGCGTCCGGGACGACGCCCGCGCGGGACAGCGAGTGGATGACCCCCGATGCATACGCGGCGCGCACGCCGCCACCTTCGAGCACCAGCTTCACGGCGGCGAGCGCTCTCACGGCCGCGGCGGCGCGCCAAGCGGGCGGTCAGGGCGCCGCCGCCTCTCGCCGCTGCCCTCGCCACGAGAGCGCGAGCGCGCCGAAGCCGAGCAGCGTGGCCGTGCCGAAGATCTCGAGCGGCCACGCGGGCGCGAGCTTCGTCGCGAGCGCCGCGACGAAATACGCCGCGGAGACCGACAGCGCGCGCCTGTCCCACAGCGCCCCGACCACCGTCCAGCCCATGCCGAGCCACAGGAGGAAGAGCGCGAGCGCCGCCCCGAACGACAGCCCGCACCACCACCCGAACACCCAGTGCGCGACGAGGCCGACGCCGCCCGCGATCGCGGTGAAGCCGATGCGGCGCTGCGCGTCGTTCTGCGCCTTGCGCTGCAGCCACCGGTGGGTGCCGAGCACGAGCAGCACGTGCACGCAGATGGCCAAGAGCGCCTCGCGGTACCCAATCTCGGCGCCCGTGCGCCTCGCGACGACGCTCGTGCCGAGCGAGGCGATGAACCAGAAGATCGCCATGCCGAGCAGCGCGAGCGAGCGGTCGTCGGCGCCCGCCTCGGTGTCGGCCTGCTCGCGGAACCGCTCGAGCTCCTGGAACCTCGCCTCCCTCAGCTGGGCCCGCGCCTCCGACTCCTCGACCGCGCGCACCACGGCGGGGTCGGGCGACGAGAGCTCGGCGAGCAGCACGCGCGCGGCGCGCGGGTGATCGTGCCGGAGCTCGTAGCCGATCATCTCGACCGTGACCGCCGAGACGCCGGCCTTCGCCGCCGGGTTCTCGGCCCAGGTGATCAGCGCCTGTCGAAACCCGAACCGGCTCTCCGAGAACGCCTCGTGGACGAGCGCGGGCTCGATCGCGGCGCCGCCTGCCTCCCGCTCGAGGAGCGCGCGCAGGGTCTCCTGGCGCCGGGACGCGGCCTCGGCGAGCTCGCGCGAGCTCTTGTGCCGGCGAAACGCGGAGATCGCCGCCGCGAGCGACGACGCGCCGTCGAAGCGATCCGCGGGCTCGCGCGCCATCGCCCGCCGCAACACGCCCGCGAGCTCGGCGGAGACCTCCGGGCCGTACGCCTGCGGCGCCGACTCGTAGGCGAGCGCGAGCGACTGCACCGGCGTCGCGGCCTCGTGCGGGGCGCGCAGCGTGACGAGCTCGTGGAGGATCCCGCCGAGCAGGTACACGTCCGACCGGGGCGAGAGGCGATCGGCCGCGCCCGCCGCCATCTCGGGGGCCATGAACGCGGGCGTGCCGGAGATCCCCGCGGCCTCACGCGCGAGCGGCAGGCGCGAGTCCTCGCGGAGCGAGACCGCGATGCCCCAGTCGACGACGTACACCTCGCCGAACGCGCCGATCATCACGTTCTCGGGCTTCAGATCGCGGTGCAAGACGCCGCGATCGTGGGCGTAGGCGACGGCCTGGCAGACGCGCTCGAGCACGTCGAGGTGCGCGTCGAAGAGATCGTCCGACCTGCGAAAGTAGCGGCGCGCGAGCGCCGTGTCGTGGATGAGCGCCGACCACGGCGCGCCCTCGATGCGCTTCATCACGAACAGCGGCGAGCCGTCCTTCGCGGTGCCGAGCAGGTAGATGGGGACGATGTTCGGGTGCTCGAGGCGGCCCGTCACCCACGCCTCGCGGAGGAGCTGCGCGCTCGCGGCGACGTCGACGGCGCCGCCCCTCGGCACCTTCACCGCGACCTCGCGCCCCAGCGCCACCTGCTCCGCCGCGAGCACGCGCCCCATCCCGCCCTCACCGAGCAGCTCCCCGAGGCGCACGTCGGCGTCGTGGCCGACGGCGTCCTCCGTGAAGATCGACGGCAGCCGCGCCTTCGAGACGAGCTCGGGCAGCGTGGGCGACGCGAGCGTCCCGCCCTTGTCGAGCGCGAGCGTCGCCTCCTCGACCCCGATCGTCGCGAGGACTGTGCGGTACCGCGCGAGGGCTTCGTCCGACATCGGCGGCGCGAGCCTACCGCGGGGCGCGCGCGCGGACGCTCAGATCTCGTGGAGCTCCGCGAGCTCGGCGTCGAGCGCGCGACGCGCCCCCTCACGAGCCCGCTCGAGCGCCGCCCCGCCGTCCCCGAGCCGGAAGGGCCCGAGCCGGGGCAGTCCATGGATGACCAGCGAGACCATCCCCGCGCGCCGCGGCACGACCAGCTCCTGCTCGCGTCGCCACGGAGACCGGCTCGCCAGGTGGTGCAACAGCACCCGCTCGCCCGGAGCCACGCCGCGGAGGCCGGGGCGGTCGGCGACGCCGCCGTCGACGAGCAGGCGACGGCCGCGCCGCACGGGGTGAAACAGGCCGGGGACGGCACAGGACGCGACGAGCGCGGGCGCGACCTCCCCCGAGGTCTCCACGTCGACCTGGCGGCGCACGAGGTCGAAGACGCTCACGAAGCACGGCGCGCGGCACCGCTCGAAGGACCGCGCGCCGAGGGTCTGCTCGAGCTTGTGACGAAACCGCTCCCCTCGCAGCAGGCCGGCGCCCAGGCCTGGATCCCAGAAATCCTCACGGCGGAGGCGCGCCAGCTCGTCCCGCAGCTCGGCGGCGGAGCGCCCCGAGGCCCACAGCCCCGCCACCAGCGCGCCCGCGCTCGAGCCGCCCACGCGCGCCGGGGCGAGGCCCGCGTCCTCGAGCGCCAGGAGCACCCCCGCGTGCGCGAAGAACCCGAAGAAGCCCGACGACATGACGAGCGTGAACGGCGCGGCGGCGAGGTGCTCACCCAGGGTCGTCGCGGTCACAGGGGCGCCTTCACGTCCTCCGGTTGCAACTCAATTTTCTTCACTTGCACAGCGAAGGCCTTGCCGTCCCACTCGAGGACGACGAGCGTCGCCTTCACGGCGCGACGGGGCTCGCTCTTCCACGACAGCGCCCACGCGCCGCTCTTCCACGTGTCGCCGCTCGTCAACAGTGACACGAGGCCCGTCTGGCCGGCGTCGGTCGCCTCGCCGGCGAGGCGCTCCTGCTTCGCGTCGGCCGCGCCCAGCGTCAGGCGGGCGTCGAGATCCTCCCACGCGACGATCGACAGCGTCCCCGGACCGCTGAACAGCGACAGCTCCTTCAGCTTGCGCGCGATGGCCCCGCGCTCCGTCCCGGCCGGCGGCGCCGCCCACAGCTGCCCGAGCCTGGCGCCAGACCACAGCCGCGCCCAGTGTCGGGGATCGTCGGGCCCCGGCGTGCCCTCGCCCGTCGCCACCTGCCGCTCGATCCGGAGCGCCTCGTCGACGCGCCCCGCGCCGGCCGCCGCGGCCGCGAGCCGGAGCCACGCGGTCGCGCGCTTGCCGTCGAGCTCCGTCAGCGTCTTGTACTGGCGGTACGCGCCGCCGTACCAGCCGTTGCGCAGGAACACGTCGCCGAGCGCCTGGCGCGACGCCGCGCTCTCGCCGTCGAACTCCACGATCTCGGAGTAGGTGCGCTGGGCCTCGTCCGTCTCCTTCGCGTCCGCGAGCACGTCGCCGAGCGCGAGCGCCAGCGACGGCGTCATCAGCCCGCGGTCGCGCAGCCGCCGGCCGTACGCGAGCGCCTCGCCACCCTGGCCGGCCTTCGCGAGCGCGCGCACCAGCCGGAAGTCTCCGTTGGGATCGCCTGGCGCCTGCAACATGGCCTCACGGATGGTCTTGACGCGGTCCTCCGGCTTCGCGTCGAGGACGTCTCTGTCCACCTTCTGCCAGTCGACGCGCCCGCCGTAGAGCGCGCGCCCGACGGCCGCGGAGAGCCGCACGTCGACCGTCCTGCGCAGCACGGCCTGCGCGACGTACCGCTGCGCCTCCCGCTCGCCGGCGAAGTGGCCGAGCACGGCCTCCGCCGCGTCCTCGGTGGTGATGCGCGCCTGCAGCAGATCGAGCAGCGCCGCCTCGTCACGCCAGTCGGGCAGCTCACAGCCGCCGCGCGCGAGCTCGAACTGGGTCAAGAGCTCCCGCGCGCCGGTGGCCTGCTTCATCCGCTTCTTCCACAGGACGACGCGCTCCGCGAGCGGACGGCTCGCCGCGTCGCTGCACGTCGACGGCTGACGGCGCGCCACGATCAGCTGCGGCGTCGACGGCGGCGTCGAGTGCGGCGGCGCCGGCGTCGGCTTCTGCGGGGGCGCGGGCGCGGCGGGGGCGCGTTTGTCAGCGGGGCGAACGGCGACGGGCTTCGGCGTGGGCGCGGGGGCGTCGTCGACGTCCCCGACCTTCGCCTTCTCGCGTCCCGGGGCGGCCGGCGCCGCGCCCCCGCCCCGCGCGTCGAGCCCGCCGAGGCCGAGGCCCTTCGACAGCCCTCCGCCGCCCGTCCCCGCGCCGATGCCCTGCTGCTGCGAGGGATCGGGCTCTGTGGGCGGCCCCGCCACGGTCGGCGCCACCGGGGCCGCGACCGCGGCGGGCGCGCCAGGTCGAGGCGCCGGGGCGGCCTCGGACTTCGTCATCGGAGACTCGTCCTCCGTCGCGGCCTGCGCCTCCGCCCTGTCCGCGGGCGCGCTCCGCTTCGCGCAGCCCGCGGTCGCGCCTGGATCGACGGCGGCGCCGAAGAGCGCGGCGAGCTCGTGCTCTCGCTGGTCGGAGGCGAGCTCGGTCAGCCGGACGCCCCGCAGCGGCGACCTCCGCCTCCTGACGCCGGAGCGCGCGTAGGCGGCCTCGCTGTCGAGCGCGAGGATGCTGGTGAAGGGCGTCATCAGCCCGTACTCGACGCCGAGATCGAGGATCTTCGCGCGGTGCTCCTCGGGCGACGCGCCGCTGCCAGCGAGCCTGCGCGCGTACTCCGCGGCCCACAGCCTGGGCACGAGGCTCGTGACGATCCCGCTCTCGAGCGGCACCGCGTACTCCCGGGAGAACGGCTGACCGAACAGTCGCCCCTTCACTGTCACCTTCTCTGGCAGCTTGTGGTGCGTCCGCGCCAACAACAAGAGCTCCTCGCCGCGCGCGAGCTTGCCCGTCGCGGAGAGGAAGGGCTGATCCAGCCCCGCGCCCAGGCCCACCTCGAGCTCCGTCACCGTGGGGGTCTTCACGGCCGCGATGAGGCGCAGCGCCTCGCCGGTCGCGCGCTCGGCCTCGTCGACCCGCACCAGCTGACCGCCGCCCGTTCGCGCGAGCTCCCCGAGCAGCGGGTGGTTCGCCTCGGTGCCGACTGCGACCGCGAAGAACCGCGCGCGCGAGCCGGTCAGCGAGCGCCTCAGCCTGTCCACCAGCGCCTCCGGGGTCGCCTCGCCGGACGTCGCAAGGCCGTCTCCGACGTAGAGGATCGCGGGTTGCTCGGCGCCGTGGAGGCGCTCGAGCGCCGGCTCGAACATCGCCCCGAGATCGGTCGCGCCGCCCGCGGTGTGCTCCGCGAGCTTCTCGAGCGCCTTCGCGATCTCCGCCTCCGTCGCGGCGGCCTGGCCCTTCTCCGGGTAGACGACGGTGGGCTTCACGTCGAGCGCCACCACGCTGAACCGATCGGCCTCCGACAGCGCGCGGAGGATCGCCTCCGCCGTCGCCCCGCGGAGCGCGCGCTCGCGCTCGTCGCCGCCCGCGGAGGTGTCGACGACGACCACCACCTCGCCCTTGACCGCCGGCGCCTTCGCGAAGTCCTGGTCGGGCACGTAGCGCAGCATCACGTAGTCGGCCTGGTCTCCGCCCGAGGCGAAGCGCCACGCGCGCACCGCGGGGGGCGGGGACTTCCTCGCGAGCTCGAGCTGGAAGTCCGCGCGCGGCTGGTACCCGCTGCGCCTCATCGTCACGCGTCGCCCGCCGTCCTCCACCGAGGCGTCGAGCGAGGAGGCGACGTCGAACGCGCCGGACTTGTCACCGAGATCCACGCTCAGTGAAAACTCATCATACCTGACACCGTCCTCCGCGCGGAGCGGGTACACGTAGCGGGTCTTCGCGTCGACCTGCGGGAGCACCTCGAGGTACCGCAGCACCACCCTGCGCGTGCCGTTCGCCGCGATGGGGAAGATGCGCGCGCGGTACGAGAGGCCGTCCACCCACTCGAGGATCGCGGGATCCTGCGCGCTCCTCTTCGCCGCGTCGTACCTGGCGGCGGCCTCCTTCTTCTCGATGACCTCGCCCTCGACGAGCTGACCGTTCGTCTCGAGCGCGAAGCTCGTGACGATCGCGCGCGCGGGGACCGTGAACCAGTAGTAGCCCTCGATCGCGCTGCCGCCCGGGTTGGAGAACGTCTGGTCGACCTCCGTCTCGGCGAGCCCGTCGCGCAGGACGACCTTCACGAGCTGCTTCGCGATGCCGAGCTTGCGCGCGGGCGCGCCGGCGCGGCCGCCCTCGATCCCGTAGATGCGCCCCGCGCCGCCGCCGACGCTCCCGCGGCCGGGCCGCGCGTCACCCATGCCGCCCGTCCAGTCTTGCCAGAACGCGACCTGGCCGAGCTTCGGCGCGCCCGTCGCGGTGGCCACGGCCTGCTCGCCCGCGTTGATCTCGACGCGCCCGCCCGGCGACGAGAGCACGGCGAGGCCGCGCGCCACGTACACGGTGACCTGGTCGCCCGCGCGCGCGACGGAGAGCCCCGCGTCGGACGCAGTCAGCAGGTGCGCGCCGACCTTGAAGGTGACCGCGTCTCCGTCGATCTTCGGCGCCTCGAGCCACACCTCGCCGGCGCGCAGCTCGACGGCGGCCTGCCCGAGCAGGACGTCGCTCTCTCCTCGCATGAACACCGACGCGCCGTCGCCCGAGCGGACGAGCGCGCGCGAGCCCTTGCCCGTCGCGACCCGGGCGCCGGAGGGCAGCGGCGCGCCCGAGACCGCGCGCTCCGCCTTCGCGCCCTCTCCGACGGTGACGTCGCCCGCCGCGAGCTCGAGGCGCGCGCCGATCGTCCGCGACGGCTGGTCCGCCTCGCGGTGCGGCGCCTTCAGCACCCGGTGGAGCACGAAGACGACGACGAGGCATGCGATCGTGCCGAGCACGATCGCGCGGAGCGGCCCGGGCAGGGCGCGCGGCTTCGAGGGGGTCATGGCGGGGCTCTCCGGTGCGAGGCGCGGGCGGGGGTCGACTCGCCGCGATCCAGACGGGCGAGTGAAGCGACGGGTCTAGCCCCGAGAGTACACTGGCGCGTCGCTCCCCGGACGCCGACGCGGTAGCCACGCCGGGGTGCGCCGCGTCGTCGCCTCGCTCTTCGCGCTCTTCGCGCTCGAGGTGCTCGTGCTCGCGGGCGTCGCGCCGCGCGTGGGGTGGCTGCCGACGCTCGGCTGGATGCTCGGGACGGCGCTCGCGGGCGCGGCGCTCGCGCGCTCGCAGGGGCTCGGCGTGCTCGACCGCTGGATCGCGCGGATGGCCGAGCGCGAGCAGCCCGAGGAGGGCCTCGTCGACGGCCTCCTCGTCCTCACGGGCGGCGCGCTCCTCGTGCTGCCGGGCCTCGTCGGCGACGCGGTGGGCGCGCTCCTCCTGGTGCCGCCGTTGCGCCGCGTGGTGGCAGAGCGCGTCCGGCGTCGCGCACAGGGCTGGGTGCCAGAGGGCGGCGTCGAGATCCTCACGTGGTCCACCCGCGCACCGCCCGACGACGATCACGGCGACGACGCCCCGCGCGAGATCATCGACGTCGAGGGCGTCGCGGTCGACGACGATCGTCCGCTGCTCCCGCCCGCCCGCGGCGCGCGACCGCCGGAGTGAAGGGGCCTTGGCCGAGCGCGCGGGTCGCCCCGCGTGTTAGATCATCGCCGCTTGAGCATGGATGTCGGGAGCCCAAGGAGCGAGAGCGGGAGTCCGAAGCGGAATTCGAGCCGGATTGGGCTGAACCCGCGCGCAGGCGTGACCGTGCCACGTCGAGCACGGATTCACCCAGGGCGTCCGAAGGACGCGAGGAGCCCGGCGCGCGCGACGAAGGGATCCCGAAACCCATGCTGAGCGAGGCCCCGCCGCCACAACCCACGCAGCTCGGTCCGTACGAGATCAAGCGGCGCCTCGGCGCGGGCGGCATGGCGGAGGTGTTCCTCGCGGAGAAGCGCGGCGCCGAGAACACCGTGAAGCAGCTCGTCGTGAAGCGAGTGCTCCCGCACCACGGGAAATCCAGGCGATTTCGCGCGATGTTCGTCGCCGAAGCGCAGCTCGCGACCCGCCTGAACCACCCGAACATCGTCCAGGTCTACGATTTTCAGGACATCGGCGACGGCGGCCAGCTGCTCTCGATGGAGTACGTCGAGGGCACCGATCTCGGCCGGGTCGCGTCCGCCGCGCGACAGAGGGGCGCGCGCCTGCCGCCGTGGGTGGCGGGCTACATCATCGCCGAGGCCGCGAAGGGCCTGCACTACGCGCACGAGAAGAAGGACGACGAGGGCAAGCCGCTCGCGATCGTGCACCGCGACGTCTCGCCGCAGAACATCCTCTTGAGCTTCGACGGCGCGATCAAGATCGCCGACTTCGGGATCGCGAGCGCGAACCTCTTCCGCGAGGAGGCGGGCGTGCTGAAGGGGAAATTCGGCTTCATGTCGCCCGAGCAGGCGCGCGGCGAGGCGATCGATCGGCGCAGCGACATCTACGCGCTCGGCGCCTGCCTCCACGAGATCCTCTCGGGCCGACACCTGCACGGCGCCCTCGCGGGCGACGATCTGCTGGAGGCGGTGCGCGCGGGGAACATCGAGCCGCCGTCGACGTGGGTGCGCGACGTCCCGCCGGAGCTCGAGGCCATCACGATGAAGGCGCTCGCGCGGCGGCCCGAGGACAGGTTCCAGACGGCGCGCGACATGGCGGGCGCCATCTCGCGCGCGATGCTCGCGCGCCAGGAGCTCGTCGACGGCGCGGTGGTGGAGGGCGTGCTCGCGCGGCTCGTCGGGCGCGAGCACACGTCGCCCGGCGTCGCGCACGAGCCCTCGGTCGGATCGATCGCCGTCGCGTCGCAGCCGGACGCGGGGCCCGGCTCGATCGCGGAGCCGGAGGACCGACCGGTGACCCAGGCCGCGGTGCCCGCGCCGCTCCGCGATCGCGAGCAGACGGGCGCGTCGCGCTCGCTGACGAAGCGCCCCCGCGAGGTGCGCCACGTCGCGGAGGTGCGCCTGCGCCTGCTCGGCCTCGACGCCGTGGGCGCGGAGAAGGGCCCCGCCGCGGAGACGAACGCGCGCGAGCAGGCGCGGCGCACGCTCTCCGACGTCGCGTGGAAGCGAGGCGCGGAGTGGCGCTGGTCGGGGGACACGGCGCGCGCGACCGTCGGGCTCTGGTCGAACGCGTCGCGGGCCTCGGCGGACGCGGCGTGGCTCGCCGTCGACGCGCGCGAGGCCGTGCGGGCGATCGGCGACGATCTCGAGGTCGGCGTCGACGCGTCGATCGCGATCGTGCGCGGCATCGCGGACGGAGAGCGCGACGACGAGGGGCGCCTGTCGAAGCACGCGCTGCAGCCGCCGGCCGAGCACCTCGCCGACCTGCTCGGCGCGCGCGCGACGAAGGGCGCCATCTGGGTCGCGGGCGGTCTGTACCGGCTCGTCCGCCGCGATTTCCGCTGGGGAGACGGCCCGACGATCGACGTCGAGCAGGCGGCGGAGATCGAGCTGCCGCGCCAGCTGCGCGTCTACGAGCTCGAGCGCGCGCTCTCCCGCGAGGAGCGCCTCTCCGAGATGGCCCACGCGCCGAGCGATCTCGTGGGCCGCGACGCCGAGAAGGCCGATCTGCTCGCGGCGTACCACGAGGCGCTGTCCAGCGGCCCCGGCGGCGCGGCGTCGATCGTGAGCCGCGCGGTCGTCGGCGAGATGGGGATCGGCAAGACCGCGCTCTC
Source organism: Polyangiaceae bacterium (assembly GCA_020849655.1). Taxonomy (GTDB): domain Bacteria; phylum Myxococcota_A; class Polyangia; order Polyangiales; family Polyangiaceae; genus JADLFU01. Next base: position 48,213 of record JADLFU010000211.1, read on the forward strand.
TGCGACGTTCCTCGCGGAGCTGCCGCCCGACACGCGGGTGCTGCGGGTGGAGGCGTCGTCGCTGCGCTCCGAGCTGCCGTTTTCCTCCGTCTCCGAGCTCGTCCGCGACGCGCTCGAGCTCGAGCCGGGCGCGCCGATGATGACCGCCATCGCCGCGGTCGAGGCGGCGCTCGGTCCGCTCGGCGAGGGGCCGGCGGGCGAGCAGGCGATCGCGCGGCTGCTCGAGCTGGCGACGGGCGCCACGCTGCGGGCGTCCGACGAGGAGGACGCGTCGTTCCGGCGCAAGATGGTCGGGGGCGCCGTCCGGCGGCTGCTCGCGGGGCTCGGGTCCCGGCAGCCGCTGGTCATCCTCTGCGACGGCCTGCAGTGGATCGACAAGCCGAGCCTCGAGCTCCTCGCGGAGCTCGTGCGGCGCACCGATCCGCTGCCGGTGCTCGCGCTCCTCGTCACCCGCCCCGACGATCGCGTGATGCCGCACCTCGACGGCGTCGTGCGGATCGATCTCGAGGGGCTCTCGCACGAGGACCAGATCCGCCTCGTCGAGGCGAGGCTCGGCGTGCGCCGCGGCGTCGCGCAGGTGTGCGCGGAGCTGCTCCCGCGCGTCGCGGGGAACCCCTTCTTCCTCCTCGAGATGCTCGACGCGCTCCTCGAGCGTGGCGCGCTCGAGCTCACCGTCGACGAGAGCGGCGAGCAGGCGCTCGTGCGGCGCGGCGACGACGACGGCCAGCGGCTCGCGCTCCCCTCCACCCTGGAGCAGATCCTCGGCGACCGCCTGCGCGAGCTGCCGCAGGAGGAGCTGTCCGTCGTGGGGTGGCTCGCGGTCGCGAGCGGCCCGCTGACGATGGCGGAGCTCGGCGCGCTCTCCGGCGCCGCGCCCGAGGACGCGGTGACGCGCCTGTGCGCGCGGGGGATCTGCGATCAGCGCGGCGAGTCGGTCGATTTTCGTCACACGATCACCCGCGACGTCGCGTACGCCGGGCTCGACGCGGGGGCGCGGCGGGCGCTCCACCGCGAGCTCGGGCGCTACCTCGCGACGACCCCCGCGGCGGCGGGAACGGGCGCCGCGATCGTGGCGCGACACCTCGCGCGGGGCGAGCAGTTCGAGCGCGCCGCGGAGCTGTACCTCACCGCGGGCGAGGCGGCGCGCCGCGGGTACCAGTCGCAGCTCGCGATCCGCTGGTACCAGCGCGCGCTCGCGTTGCTCCCCGAGGGCGATCCGCGGCGGCTCGTCGGGCACGAGGCGCTCGAGGCGGTGTACCGCGTGCTCGGGCGGCGCAAGGATCGCAAGACGCACCTCGCGGCGCTCCGCAACCTCGCGCGCGAGGTCGAGCACCCGAAGTGGGCGGCCATCGCGCTCGCCCGCTCCGCGCGCCTCGATCTCGACGAGGGGCACCTGGCGCACGGGCTGCCGACGGCGGAGCGCGCGGTCGCGGCGGCGAAGCTCGCGAAGAGCGCGTCGCTCACCGTCGAGGCCGAGAGCACCGTGAGCGAGCTCTTGCGAGAGCTCGGCGACATGTCGGGCGCGCTCGCCGCCTGCGATCGCGCCCTCTCCGTCGCGGGGTCGGCCGACGTGTCGGTGCGCGTGCGCGCGGAGGTGCTGCGCGCGCGCGGCGTGCTCTTGCGGCGGCTCGGGCGCGTCGACGAGGCCGTCGAGGCGTACGCGGAGGCGATGGCGATCTTCAAGAGGTGCGGCGCGAAGCGCCAGGAGGCCCGCGTGAAGAACGCGCTCGCGATGGCCATGCTCGTCCGCGAGCGCTGGGAGGACGCCATCACGCTCGCGCTCTCGTCGATCAGCCTCGACCTCTCCATCGGCGGGCGGTTCCAGATCGCGAAGACGCTCTCCAACGTCGGCCAGGCGTACATGCGCCTCGGGGATCTCTCGCGCTCGCTCGCGTACCTGAAGCGCGCGCGGCAGGCGCACGAGCGCTACAGCGATCAGGACGCGTACGCCGACACGCTGCTCGTCTCCGCGGAGGTGATGCTCGAGGCCGGCGATCTCGACGCGGCCCACAGCTTCGCCGGCGACGCGGCGGCGCTCTCGAGCGTCACGGGGAGCGCGTACGACATCATCCACGAGAAGGTCGTGCGCGCCCTGCTCGCGCGCGCCGCGGACGATCACGCGACGGCCGTCAGCGTGGTCGGCGAGGCGCGGCGGCTCGCCGAGGGCCGCGCGCTCGCGGCGTTCCACATCTACGCGACCGCCATCGAGGCCGCGTCGCGGGTGAAGGTGGGCGACGCGCCGACGGGGACGCTGCTCGCCCGCAGCGCCCTCGCCGCCGTGGAGGTCGTGCCGATCGAGTACGGCACGCTCGTGCGCGCGCTGTCGCTCGAGGCGCTCGACGGCGCGGACGCGAAGGGCCGAGAGGAGCTCCGCGCCCGCGCGGCGGCGCACGTCCGTGAGGCGGGCACGCGCATCCGAGACGCGCGGCTGCGCAGGCTGTTCTTCGCGCGAGCGCCCGTCCAGCGCATCCTCGGCCCATGAAGCGGAGACTCGCCCTCATCCTCTCCGGCGGCGGCGCGCGCGGCGCGTACGAGGTCGGCGTGCTCTCGTACGTCCTCGACGATCTCGCGCGGCGACGAGGTCGCCCGCCGCGCATCGATCTGCTCTCGGGCACGAGCGTGGGCGCGATCAACGCCTGCTACCTCGCCGCGCACATGAGCGATCCGACCGACGGCGTCCGGCGGCTCGCGCAGATGTGGCGGGCGCTCCGCCTCGACGACATCCTCGGGTTCGGCGCGCGCCACGCGCTCTCCTTGCCGCGCGTGTTGACCGGCGGGCCGGGATCGCTCGGCGCGGGGCTGTTCGACGTCTCACCGATCCGCGCGCTCATCGAGCGCGAGATCCGCTGGCGCGACATCGAACGATCGCTGCGCGAGCGGAGCCTCTCGCTGCTCAGCGTCTCGGCGACCGAGGTCTCGACGGGGCGCACGGCGGTGTTCATGCAGACGGGCCCGCACGGCGCCTTGCCGACGACGGCGCCCCCGCGCACGGTGCTGCGATCGGCGCGCATCGGGCCCGAGCACGCGCTCGCGTCCGCGGCGATCCCGGTGCTGTTCCCGCCGGTGAAGATCGGCGCGGAGCTGTACTTCGACGGCGGCGTCCGCCAGAACACGCCCATCTCGCCGGCGCTGCGGGCGGGCGCGACGCACGTCTTCGCGATCGGGCTGTCGCGAGAGGAGCGCGGCATCCCGGCGCCCGGCGAGACGCGCGCGCCGGGGGCGGCCTTCCTGATGGGCAAGGTGCTGAACGCCGTCCTGCTCGATCACGTCGACGCCGACATCGAGCTGCTCCGCAGGCAGAACGCCGTGCTCGACGACGGCGAGCTCGCGTTCGGCCCCGACTTCGCCGCCACGCTGAGCCGCGCCGCCTCCGTCTCCGGGCGCGCGGCCTACCGGCGCGTGGAGCACGCGATCGTGCGCCCGACGGAGGACATCGGCCGGCTGGCCGCCGATCACCTCCGCGCGGGGAGGACGAAGAGCGGCTCGCGCGTCGTGCGCCGCCTGCTCGGGCTGCTCGACGTCGGCGTCGGCACCGAGTCCGACCTCGTCAGCTACCTCCTCTTCGACGGCGAGTTCGCGTCGCGGCTGATCGATCTCGGGCGCGCGGACGCGGCGGCGCGCCGCGACGAGCTGCTCGCGTTCTTCGACGGCGACGACGCCCCGCCCGAGCCCAGCGACGACGGGCCGATGAGCCTGACGCCGCCGCCTCCCGTGATCGGGTAGCGCTGCCCGCCTGGCGCGCGCGTCGGCCTGCGCAGACGGCGCGTCCCTATCGGCCGCGGCGCCCGCTTGCTAGAGCCCGGTCGTGCTGCCAGCGGTCGGCGCGGACGCGCTCTACGTCATCGATCTGTCCGGGTACGTGTTCCGCGCGTACCACGCCATCACCACGCCGCTCACCAGCCCGTCGGGAGAGCCGACGCACGCGACGCTCGGCACGCTGACGATGCTCGAGCGGCTGATCGTCGAGCGCAAGCCGAGGCGGATGGTGCTCGCGATGGACTCGCGCACGCCGTCGTTCCGCAAGGAGCTGTACGCGGACTACAAGGCCACGCGCCCGCCGACGCCGCCGGATCTGCGCCAGCAGATGGCGCGGTGCGAGGAGATCGGGCGCGCGCTCGGGCTCGCGATCGCGCAGCGCGACGGGGTCGAGGCCGACGACGTGATCGCGACGCTCGTCGATCTCGCGCGCGCGGCGCGGCTGCCGGTCGTCATCGCCTCGGCCGACAAGGATCTGATGCAGCTCGTCGGCGGCGACGTCGTGCAGTGGGACACGATGCGCAACAAGCTCTACGGGCCCGCCGAGGTGAAGGAGAAGCTCGGCGTCGCGCCGGAGCGCGTGCGCGAGCTGCTCGCGCTGACGGGCGACTCGTCCGACAACGTGCCGGGGGTGCCGTCGGTCGGTCCGAAGACGGCGACGGAGCTGCTCTCGCAGTTCTCGTCGATCGACGATCTCTACACCCGGCTCGACGCGCTCCCGCCCAACAAGAAGCGCCTGCGAGAGGCGCTCATGGCGAACGAGGCGAGCGCGCGCCTCTCCCTCGAGCTCGTCACGCTGAAGCGCGACGTGCGGCTCGATCTCTCGATCGACGAGACGCGGGTGGGCGCGCCGGACGTGCCGCGGCTGAGGGCGCTGTACCGTGAGCTCGGGTTCCGGCGCCAGCTCGCCGCGCTGCCCGACGAGCCGGCGAGCGGCGCGCCCCCGTCGTCGCGCAAGGAGCCTCCGCGCGCGGCGCCCGCCGAGGTGCGCCCCGCGACGACCGAGATCGTGCGCGATCTCGGCGCGCTCCTGCGGACCGCGGCGCACGCGGCCGCCGCCGACCACGTGACGCTGCGGCTCGTGGTCACGCAGCCGGACGCGATGCGCGCGGCGATCGTCGGCGTCGGGCTGCTCGCCGGGGGGCGCGCCGCGTACGTCCCGCTCGCGCACCGACGGCTCGACGCCGGCCCCGAGGTGCCGCTCCCGGACGCCTTGCGCGCCCTCGCCCCCGCCCTCGCGCGGCCGCTCTCGGGGCACGATCTGAAGCGCGACTCGGTCACGTTGCGCCGCCACGGCGTCACGCCCGGCGCGCACGCGTTCGACGCGCAGCTCGCCGCCTTCCTGCTCGATCCCGAGGCGCGGGTGGATCTTCCGGCGCTCGCCGACGCCCGCCTCCAGGTCGCGCTCTCGTCGCTCGACGCGCTCGCGAAGCCCGCGCGGGGCAAGGCCACGCCGATCGATCAGCTCGATGTCGACGAGGTCGCGCGGCTCGTGTTCGCGGAGCTCGACGCCGTGGCGCGCCTGCGCGCCGAGCTCGAGCCGAGGCTCGAGGAGGCCGATCTCTCGCGGGCCTTCTCGTCGATCGAGCTCCCGATCTCGGAGCTCCTGGTCGACGTCGAGCTCGCGGGTGTGAAGGTCGACGTCGCGCGGCTCGCCGAGCTCGGCGCGCTCTGCCAGGCGGAGCTCGCCGCGCTGGAGGCGCGCGCCCACGAGGCCGCGGGCCACCCGTTCAACCTCGGCAGCCCGCGGCAGCTGGAGACGGTGCTGTTCGACGAGCTCGGCCTGCGCGTCGTCAAGCGCACGAAGACCAGCCGCAGCACGGATCACGAGGTGCTCGAGGCCCTGTCGGACGATCACGCCCTCCCCGCGATCATCCTCGAGCACCGGCAGATCGCGAAGCTCGAGGGCACGTACATCGTCGCCCTCCCCGCGCAGGTGAACCCCGACACGGGCCGCGTGCACACGACGTTCGCGCAGGCGGTGGCGGCGACGGGGCGGCTGTCCTCGGTCGATCCGAACCTGCAGAACATCCCGATCCGCACCGAGCTCGGCCGCCGCATCCGCGCGGCGTTCGTCGCCGAGCCGGGCCACGCGCTCGTGTCGGCCGACTACTCGCAGATCGAGCTGCGCGTGCTCGCGCACCTGTCGCGCGACCCGGTGCTCGTCGACGCCTTCACGACCGGAGAGGACATCCACACGCGGACGGCGATGGAGATCTTCGACAGGCCCGCGGACGCGGTCGACGCCGACCAGCGCCGCGCCGCGAAGACCATCAACTTCGGCGTCATCTACGGCATGGGCGACGGCGCGCTCGCGAAGCGCCTCGGCATCCCGCGCAAGGAGGCCGCGAGCTTCATCGACGCGTACTTCAAGAAGTACGCGGGCGTGCGCGCGTTCCTCGATCGCGTCGTCGCGACCGCGCGCGCGACCGGGAGCGTCTCGACGCTGGCGGGGCGGCGCCGGTTCTTGCCCGATCTGTCCCACGCGAACCGCGCGGTGCGGCTCGCCGCCGAGCGCGTCGCGCAGAACACGCCCATCCAGGGCAGCGCGGCCGATCTGCTGAAGCTCGCGATGATCGCGCTCCGCGAGCCGCCGACGCCGAGCGCGCGGATGATCCTGACCGTGCACGACGAGCTGGTCTTCGAGGTCGACGCGGGCGAGGTCGACGCCGCGCGCGCCGCCGTCAAGCGCGCGATGGAGGGCGTGATGACGCTGGCGGTGCCGCTCGTCGTCGAGACGTCGGCCGGGCCCTCGTGGTCGAAGTGAGCCGGCGAGCCGGCGGAGCTCAGCGCGCGACGAGGGCCGAGGCCCGGAGGCCGCGCGCGCGCAGCAGCGCCGCCTCGGCCGCGCCCGGCACCACGCGCCGCTGGGACGGGCGTCGGTCGGTGGCCCAGCACACGACGGGGGCGTCGTCTGCGCCGTCGTCCTCGGCGCCGTGCCGGATCTCGGCGAACACGCCGAGCTCGAGCGCCACGCCGTGCAGGTCGCGCAGCGCGAAGCTCGGGTGGACGCCGTTGCGGCGCAGATCGCGCACCGTGTCCGCCTGGATCACGAACACGAGCTCACGCACGCGCCAGAAGGCCCCGAGGTACCCGCGCCAGTGCGCGCGGTTCCACGCGCCCATGTGCAGGTACTGCCGCTCGTTGTGGGTCGACACGTGACCGTGCAGGTGCGCGTCGCCGTGCCACGAGTACGGCGCCCACAGCTCGCACAGCGCCCCGTCCGCGGCGACGCGCGACAGCTCGCGCCACACGGGCAAGGGGTCGGGCAGGTGCTCGAGGCAGTGGGAGCTGAAGATCTGCCCGACCGATCGATCCGCGAGCGGCAAGGGGTGCTGCGTGAGGTCGACCACGTGATCGACGCCCGGCAGGCTCATCTGATCGACCCCGACGAACCCAGGGCGCTTCTTCGCGCCGCAGCCCACGTCGATCGACGCGAGCGGCGCCACGGCGTGCGCCTCGGCGAGCTCGAGGTGCGGTGGGCGAGAGCGCCGCGCGGTGTCGACGAGCAGCGCGCGTGCGCGACCGAGGAGGCCATCTGTCATGGAGAGATCGCATGCGGGGGTCCGGCGACGCGCGCAACCGGAAACGCTCCGACCTGGCGGGCGGCAGCGACGGCGCCCGGCGAAGCGGGTAGCCTCCCGCACCGCCCATGACGCGCCTCTCCGCGCCGATCTTCCGCTTCAACGACGACCGCGGCGCGCTGGTGGACGAGGTCGTCCGGCGCGTGACCGCGGGGCGCCGTGATCCGCAGGAGACGCTCAGCGACGCCATCTACCACGAGGTGCGCAGGCTGACGGCGACGGCGCCGCGTGGCGACGAGCTCGGGAGGTGGCGCGCGCTCGCCCGGCGCGTCGGCGACATGACCCCGCGCGAGCTCACCACGGAGGTCGAGGCGCTCGCGCGCGCGCACGCGACGGACGTCGCCGGCAACTTCGATCCGCGCGTCTACGCCGTGGCGACCCGCCTGATGCCGCCGGTGCTCGGGGCGCTCGTCGCGCCGATGACGACGATGACGTCGATGCGGCGCCTCGTCGACGCGGCCGCGCTCGGCGACCGCATCACCGTCGAGGGCTCCATCGCGCACGTCCGCGCGCTCTCGGAGCTCGGCACCGTCGTGTACGTGCCCACGCACCTGTCGAACATGGACAGCATCGTCTTCGGCTACGCGCTCGAGCGCGCGGAGCTGCCGCCCGCGACGTACGGCGCCGGCAAGAACCTCTTCACGAACCCGGTGCTGTCGTTCTTCATGCAGAACCTCGGCGCCTACAAGGTCGACAGGCGCCTGCGGCACGCGCTCTACAAGGACGTCCTGAAGGCCTACTCGTGCCTCCTGATCGAGCGCGGCTACCACTCGCTGTTCTTCCCCGGCGGCACGCGCTCGCGCTCGGGCGGCGTCGAGCGGCGGCTGAAGCTCGGGCTGGCGGGCACCGGCGTCGAGGCGTTCGTCCGCACGTCGCTCGCGGGCGCGCCGCGGCGCGTGTTCTTCGTGCCGGCGACGATCGCGTACCTGGTGACGCTGGAGGCGGAGACGCTCATCGAGGACTTCCTCCACGAGTCGGGGAAATCCCGCTACATCATCGAGGACGACGAGTCGTCGCGCTGGGAGAAGGTCGCGAGCTTCTCCAACAAGCTGCTGAAGCACGACGGCGGCGTGGTCGTCCGGTTCGGCGCGCCGCTCGATCCCTTCGGCAACCTGGTCGACGAGCAGGGCGACAGCCTGAGCCCGCGGGGCCGCGTCGTCGATCCGCGCTCGTACGTGACGAACCGCCGCGGCGAGGTCGCGCACGACGCCGACCGCGACGCCGAGTACACGCGCGAGCTCGGTGACGCCATCTGCGGCTCGTTCGCGAGGAACACCGTCGTGCTCGCGACGAACCTCGTCGCCGCGGCGATGATGAACCGCCTCCGCGAGAGCGCGGGCACCGACGACATCTTCACGCTGCTCCGCGTGAGGCAGCGCGCGCCCGCGACCAGGCACGACGTCGCGCGCGACGTCGCCGCGCTGCGCGATCGGGTCGCCGTGCTCGACCGCGACGGGCGGGCGCTGCTCGGGCGCAGCCTGCGCGCGGCGACGGGGGAGGAGATCCTCGGCGAGGCGCTGCGCGCGTGGCGCGGGGCGCACACGTCGCCCGTGATCGAGGAGCGCGGCGGCGAGCTGTCGATAGGCGACGCGCCGCTCGTCTTCTACTACCAGAACCGCCTCGCCGCGCACGGCGTCGCGCTCGACGTGCTCGCCCCGCGCCGCGCGGACGGAGGCGCGTCGTGAGGGCCGACGCGGTCTGCGTGCTCGGCGGCGGCCTCTGGGGGCGCGCGCTCGCCTCCGCGGCGGCGCGCGCGGGCAGCGCAGTCACGTTGATCACCTCGCGGTCGCTCCCGGCGCTCGAGGGCGTCGCGTGCACGCCCGAGGTCGGCGTCGCGGCCGACCACACGCTCATCGTCGTCGCGGTGCCGAGCGCGCACGTGCGCGACGCGGCGACGCGCCTCGCGCCGCACCTGTCGGGCGCGCACTTCCTCGTGCACGGCGTGCGCGGGCTCGTGGGCGACGCGCAGGCGACGGTGTCGGACGTCCTCGCGGAGGAGACGCCGGTCAAGCGGCTCGGCGCCCTCGGCGGCCCGGTGCTCGCGGCGGAGCTCGCGGAGGGCGAGCCGAGCGTGATGGTCGTCGGATCGAGGTTCCGTGAGGTCGTCGACCTCGTGCGCGAGCGGCTGGGCACCGAGACGCTGCGCCTGTACGCGACCCGGGATCTGCGCGGGCTCGAGTGGGCCTCGGCGCTGACGGGCTGCTACGCGATCGCGATCGGCTACGCGCTCGGCGCGGCGGCGGGGCCCGGGCTCGTCGCGGCGTTCACGACGCGCGTCGCGCACGAGGCCGCGCGCGTCGCGTACGCGGCCGGCGGCGAGACGGCGACGGCGCTCGGGCTCGGCGGGCTCGGAGATCTGCTCGCCGCGTCGGGCCAGTCGACGCGCCCCGAGATCCTCGTCGGGCGCGCGCTCGCCGCGGGGGCCTCGATCGCGGACGCCGCCCGCGCGACCGGCGAGCGCGTCGAGGCGATCCCGCTCCTGCCGCGCGTCGCCGCGTGGAGCGCGCGAGCCCGCGTGCGCGCGCCCATCCTGACCGCGCTCGTCGGCGCCCTGTCCGGTGAGGCCCCGAAGGAGGCGCTGATCCGCGCGCTGATGAGCGCGCCGATCGTGGAGTTATCCCGCGAGGAGGAGGCTAGGAGCGGGGCGCGCGCAGCGTGATGATCGCCAGCTCCGGCGCGGCGCCCACCCGCAGCGGCAGGCCCGTGGTGCCGAGGCCCGCGCTCACGACCAGCGTGGAGGGGCCGCGCGAGTAGCGACCCCAGCGGTACGCGTGCGCGAGGTTCGCGAGGCTCAGCTCCCGCGCGAAGAACGGGACGGCGATCTGCCCCGCGTGCGTGTGGCCCGAGAGCACGAGGCCCGCGCCGAGCGCCGCCGCGTCGTCGAACAGATCGGGATCGTGCGCGAGCAGCACGGTCGGCACGTCGCGCGTCCCCTCGAGCGTCGCGTCGAGATCGGCGCGCCCCGTCCACGTGTCGTCGACGCCCGCGACGCACAGCACGGCGGCGCCGCGCGAGACGAGGTGCCGCGCGTTCTTCAGCGCGCAGACGCCGCGCGCGCGGAGGCGCGCCGCGAGATCGTCGTTGTCGAAGTAGTCGTGGTTCCCGAAGGAGAGGAAGACGCCGAGGCGCGCCGGGAACGACGCGACCACGCGCGCCGCCTCCTCGTGGAACGCGGTGCCGGACGTGACGAGATCGCCCGTGACGGCCACGAGATCGACGTCCTCGCGCCGGACGAGCTCCACCCAGCGCGCGACCGCGCGCGCGCCGAGCAGGCCGCCGACGTGCAGGTCGGAGAGGTGCGCGATCCGCAGCCCGTCGAACTCGGGCGACAGCCCCGGCAGCGACACCTCGAGGCGGCGCACCCGCACCCAGCCGGGCAGCACGTACGTCCCGTACGCCGTCAGCAGCGAGAAGGCCGCGTACACCGCGAAGGCGACGTCGAGCACGTGCGCCGGCGCGACGATCCGCGCGACGGGCGCCGCGAGCAGGGTGACGGGCGCCGCGCCGAGGCAGGCCGCGAGGTGCGCGAGGTACGGGCGCTCCCACAGCGCCTCCCACGCGCCGCGCGGTCGGTCCCACATCAGCGGCCGGAGCCGCGCGCGGATCAGCGCCGCGAGGCAGACGGCGACGCCTGTCCCCCACGCGAGCGGCCATCGGAGCCCCGCCCACGCGAACGGCGCGGCCGCGGCGAGCGCGAACGGCGCGTGGATCGCGAGCGCGAGCGCGACGACGACGCGGACGAACGCGCGCCTCCTCGGGCGCCTCTGCGGATCGAGCGGCGGCACGCGGGCGAGCGGCGCCTACTCGTCGAACTTCGGCACCCGCCCCGCGCCCGGGATCGGGATGCTCATCTGCGACGACGGCGGCCGGCCGACCGGGTACATCGACGCGCGCGCGCCTGGCAAGATGGACGGCGTGCGCCCCTCGGGCAGCGTCGCGGGGTCGGCGACGAGCGAGAGGCACAGCTTCGTGATGAGCTTCAGCGTCTCGAACACGCCCTGCCCGTTGACGGCCGACGCGGCGACCTCGGCCACGCCGTGCGGCACCGACAGCTCGGTGCGCAGCTCCTCGATCGAGAGCACGTCGGGCAGATCGCGCTTGTTGTACTGGATGACGAGCGGCAGCACGTTCACGTCGTCGCCCTGGAGCAGGAGGTTCTCCTCGAGGTTGCGGATGGAGTCGAAGTTGAGATCGAGCGCGGCGCGCTGGCTGTCGACCACGAACACGACGCCGTCGACGTTGCGCAGCACGAGCCGCCGCGTCTTGTCGTACGCGATCTGCCCCGGCACCGTGCAGAGGTGCAGGCGGATCGTGTAGCCCTTGTACTGCCCGAGGTGCACGGGCATGAAATCGAAGAACAGCGTGCGCTCCGTCTCGGTGTCGAGCGAGAGGAGCTTGCCGCGCAGATCCGCGCGCGTGTTCGCGTGGAGGTGGCGGAGGTTCGTCGTCTTGCCGCCGAGACCTGGGCCGTAATAGACGATCTTGAGCAAGATCTCGCGGACGGCGTGCTGGACGACCGGCATGGACTGCCGGCAACTATAGACTGATTTGGGTCACGCGCGCGGCTCACGCGGACGGGCGCGACGACGGCGTGCCGAGCCACTCGAAGAACGTGCGCATCCCCGCCTTCTGCTCGGGCGGCATGAACTCGAAGTTCCGGCCTCGGTCGATGATCTCCCAGAAGTCCTTCGTCGTGACGCGCTCGAGCTCGTGGCGCATGGCGAGGAGGCGGTCGGGCAGCTCGTTCGCCATGTCGTCGCGGATCATCTCGGCCTTGTCGCGCGCGCCGACGGCGAGGTAGTACGCCGCGAGCTTCACCTGCGCCTTGCGGACGCCCTTCAGGCCCTGCTCCTTCTCGCGCTCGGAGGCGGGCATGTCGAGGTCGAGGAAGATGCGCAGCATGGCCTCCTGATCGGGGTTCTGCACCTCGTGCGCGAGCGCGCAGAGCGTCGAGATGTCGTAGGCGACCGTCTCGGCGACGAACGCGAGGTTCATCTGGAAGCTCGTGTGCCCGTAGTACTTCATGTGACCCGTCGCGGTGCGCGCGTCGGCCCAGCGCCCGGCGCGCAGCAGCGACTCGACGAAGAGGCGGTACTGGTTGAGGACGTTGTAGGCGGTCCGCACGTCCTTCGCGTTGAGCGTCGCGCGCAGGTACGAGTTCATGAACCGGAGCGTCAGCGTGATCAGCTCCTGGTCGCCGGCCGCGATCGCCGCCTCGCCGATGTACCGCGTGTTGATCGCGACGAGGTAGTTGATGTCGCGCATCTCGCCGAGCGCCTCGTTGTAGATGGCGAAGTACTGGCGCATCACCTTCCACTCGACCCAGCAGCGCTGCGCCTCGAGATCGTGCAGCGACTCCGGGTCCATCGCGACGAAGTCGGGGTTGCGCTTGATGAGGTCGCCGACGAGCAGCCACCTGGCGTCGGCGCGCGCCTTGACGGGCAGGTACGAGACGACGAGATCCTTCAGCGCGTCGACGGCGTTCGACGCGATGATCTTGTCCTTGCCGGAGATCGACGCCGAGACGATGTCGGTGAGCTCCTCCATCGCCGCGAGCGTCCTCGCCTGGCGCTCGTCGCGGAGCGCGGGGTCGCCCGAGAGCGCGCCCTGCTCCGCCACCCGGAGCGCGTCGCGGCGGATGCGCGTGATGATGCTCGCGGGCTCGAGGAACCGGAACACGTACGCGAAGTACGGCGCCATCAGCACGAGGCCGCCCGTCGTCGCGAGGAGCATCGCCATCAAGGTCACGCGCGGCGCGAACCCCGCGCGCAGCGAGACGGACAGCCAGATGCCGGCGACGCACGTGATGACGTAGTAGGCCATCACGACGACGTTCGTGCGGTCGGAGAAGAACGTCTTCGTGACGCCCTGGTACCGGCTCGCCGACAGCTGCACGACGATGCTGACGACCGTGATCACGATGCCGAGCACCGCGGCCACCATCGCGGCGAGCGCGCTCACGGCGTCGGTGATCTTGTCGGGATCGAACCCGATGTACCGCGCGAGGAACGTCGCCGGGTGGTCGTTCGCGGGGCCGCCCGTGTACGCGTGATCGAGGGCGTACAGGCCGAAGAACAGCGCCGTCGCCGCGACGAACAACAGCACCATCGGGCGCAGCCAGAGCTGTCGGAAGTCCTTGCCCATCGGCCGCGCGAGGCTAGCGCAAAGCCTCGCCCCGCGGCGCGCGGTGTCGTAGGTTCTCGGCGGATGCGCCCGCTGCCCGGCACGAGGATCGGCAAGTATCGAGTCGAGCGGCCCCTCGCCGAGGGCGGGATGGGGACGATCTACGAGGCCACGCACGAGGGGCTGGGGACGCGCGTCGCGTTGAAGCTCCTGCACCCGCAGCTGCGCGAGCGGCCGGGGTTCGTCGCGAGGTTCCTCCAGGAGGCGCGCGTCGCGGCGCAGCTGAAGAGCCCGCACATCGTGCCGGTGCTCGACGTCGACGCGGACGGCGCGTACCTCGTGATGGAGCTGCTGACCGGCGAGACGGTGGCGCAGGTGCTCGCGCGGGAGCGCCGCCTCGCGAAGGATCGCGCGCTCGACGTCGCGATCCAGGTGCTCTCGGGGCTCGACGTCGCGCACCGCGCGGGCGTGGTGCACCGCGATCTGAAGCCCGACAACGTGATGCTCGTGCCGACGCGCGACGGCGTGCGCGCGACCATCCTCGACTTCGGGATCGCGAAGCTGAAGGCGTCGTCGGAGTACCTGCACGGCCTCACGCGGCCCGGCGCGACGATGGGCACGCCCGAGTACATGGCGCCCGAGCAGGCCTACTCGGCCGACACCGTCGACGTGCGCGCGGACATCTACGCGGCGGGGGTGCTGCTCTACGAGATGCTCTCCGGCAAGCGCCCCGCGACCGGCGACGACGCGCGCGAGATCGCGACGATCGTCGAGCACCGGCGCATCACCTCGCTCGGCGTCCACGATCCGAGCCTCCCCGAGGCGCTCGTCGCGGCGGTGCACCGCGCGATGGAGCCGCGCGCGGCGGGGAGGTTCGGCAGCGCGGCCGAGCTCGCGCTCGCGCTCGTCCCGTCCGCGTCGGTGCTGTCGCTCGTGGGCCACCAGGCCATCGCCGCGCTGTCGGCGCCGGCCCCCGGGACGCTTCCGTCGGCGGGCTCGGTGCCGAAGACCCTCCCGCCGGAGTCGCCGCGCGGCGTCGAGGCCACGGCCGCGCGCGCGCCGCTCGCCGATCCCCACCACGGCACGGACTTCGCGCCGCCGATCGCGCCGGTCGCGATGCCCGCGCCGCAGACCTCGCTCGGCGCGCCGCCGCCCGCGCCGCCCCCCGTCGCGCCGACGCCCAGGCCGACGAGCGCGCTCGCGGCGCCGCTCGCGCCCGCGGCGAGGGGACGGCGTCGCAAGAGCCCCACGTGGGCGATCGCGCTGCTCGCCGCGGCGGCCGGCGGGCTCGCGGTCACGCTCGTGCTCGCGACGCGCGACAAGGACGACGACGGTCCACCGCCCGCGACCCCGACCGCGGCGACGCCCGCCGCGCCCGCGCCGCCTCCCTCGGGCGTCGTGCCCACGGGCGTCGTCACCGCGCCCGGGGCGCCGACCACGCCTGCCACGCCGACGTCGCTCCCTCCGCCCCCCACCGCGCCGCACCCGAGCGCGTCAGCGGCCAGAGACGCGGGCGCGGACGCGGGAGACGCCGGCAGGCCGATGTTCCCGGGGCTCCCCGGCTTCGACGGCGGGCTGCCCGCGATCCCGTCGGGCCTTCCCGCGATCCCGTCGGGGCTGCCGCCGATCAAGATCGAGGTGCCGATCCCGATCCCAGGGTTCCCCTGAGCGGGCGCGATGTCCGGCGCCGATCTGCCGTCCTCGCTGGGCGCGCCGCCCCCCGCCGAGCGAGGCCCCGACGAGGCGCCACCGGGCCCGCTCGCCAGGCTGGCGGCCCGCTTCACCGGTCTCGCCGAGCGGTACCTGCCGGACGCGTTCGTGTTCGCGCTCGTCGCGACGGCGCTCGTCGTCGGCGCGGCGACGCTGACAGGGAGCGCGACGCCCCTCCAGGTGTTGCAAATGTGGGGTGACGGATTCTGGGATCTCCTCCCCTTCACGCTGCAGATGTCGCTCGTGATCATCACGGGCTACGTGCTCGCGACGTCGCGGCCGATGGTCCGCGTGATCGCCGCGCTCGCCGGGGTGCCGCGCGGCCCGCGCGCGGCCGTCGCGTGGGTCGCCCTCTTCGCGATGGCGTCGTCGTGGTTCAACTGGGGGTTCTCGCTGATCTTCTCTGCGATGCTCGCGAAGGAGACGGCGCGTCGGCACGCGCGCGTCGACTACCGCGCGGTCTGTGCGGCCGCGTTCCTCGGGCTCGGCAGCGTCTGGGCGCAGGGGCTCTCGGGCTCGGCGGCGCTGCAGATGGCGACGGCCTCGGCGATGAGCAAGGAGGT
The DNA here is from genome assembly GCA_020849655.1 of Polyangiaceae bacterium. Taxonomy (GTDB): domain Bacteria; phylum Myxococcota_A; class Polyangia; order Polyangiales; family Polyangiaceae; genus JADLFU01. The sequence goes on from JADLFU010000211.1 coordinate 63,949, forward strand.
GCGCGAGATCGTCGCGGGCGGCGGCGTGATCCCGGGCGGCGTGATCCCGCTCGGGCGGACGATCTTCCTCTGGCAGAGCCTCGTCAGCGTCGTGGTCGAGATCGCGATCGTCACCGCCGTGATGTACGCGGCGACGCCGACGGCCGAGCGCGCGAGGAGCGCGGCGGACCTCGGCGTCGACCTCGGGCCCTCGCCGCTCGACGCGCCGCCCGGTCCGGGGCCGCGCACGCCGGGCGAGCGCCTCGAGCACTCCCGCCTGCTGTCGCTCGTGTTCGTCGCGATGTCGGGCGCGTACCTCGGGTGGACGTTCCTCGTCGCGAAGAAGGGCCTCGCGGGCGTCACGCTGAACGTGATCATCCTGACGTTCCTGTCACTTGGCTTCCTGCTGCACGGGACGCCCGCGCGGCTGATGCGCGCGTTCAAGGAGGCGACGCCGGGCGTGTGGGGCGTGATCTTGCAGTTCCCGTTCTACGCTGGGATCGCGGCGGTGCTGACGAAGACGCACCTCTCGGCCGCGATCGCGCGGTTCTTCGTCGGCGTCTCGACGGCCAAGACGTTCCCCGCCGTCATCGCCGTCTACTCTGCGGTGCTGGGGGTGTTCGTGCCGAGCGGCGGGTCGAAGTGGGTGATCGAGGCGCCCTACGTGATGCAGGCCGCCCACGACCTGCGCGTGAACCTCGGCTGGATGGTGGCGGTCTACGATCTCGGCGAGGCGCTCGCGAACCTCGTCCAGCCGTTCTGGATGTTGCCGGTCCTCGGCCTCTTCGGCCTGCGGGCGCGCGACGTGATGGGGTACACGTTCCTCGTGTTCCTCGTGCTCACGCCGGTGGTGCTGGTGCTCGTGACGGCGCTCGGCGCGACGCTGGCGTATCCGTGACCGCCACGTGACCTGCGCGTCCTCGCTCGAGTGATGTCGAGCGCCAGAACGCGGCCGAGTCCGAGCACATCGGCGTGACCGCGGGGCGGCTGCGCCTGCGCCTGCTGCACCGATCTGGGCCAGTCGCCGCAGCAGCGAAAACCGAGGTCGACGTTGGGGGATCAGTCGCCGCAGCGTAACCGCTGCACGAGCAGCACCTCCCCCCGCCCCCCAGCCGCGTGCGATTCACACGGCATGTCCCACCATCGAAGCGCCACCGAGCGCCTTCACATTCTTCAGGCCTTTCATCAGAGCGGGCAGA
>JADLFU010000212.1 GCA_020849655.1 Polyangiaceae bacterium
GCGGCGCCGGGCGTGTCCGCGGGGTTGACAGCCCTCTCACCCTCGCTGCACGCAACGCCCAACAGGAGCGCAGTCGCCGTCACCAGAAGGAGCGAGGGGTTCACTGCTTGACCGTGGTAGTCACATGGGTACGCCCCAATTGGTCCGATGGAACGCCAAGGTCACGAAGGTACTCAATCATCAACGCACTCGATTGGTCGGCACTGGGAACGTGTGCGGCGAGGCGAACGGTCGAGTTCGCGTTGGCGACGGCCAATGCTGCGCAGTCGAGGCCGGACAGAAGCAGGAGGGAGGCGAAGAACAGCTTGCTCATAGTGATCACCATCGGTCACCCTCGGTCAATCGGGTAGGTGGCACAATCATGGTTGCAGTGGTACCAGTACTGAACGCAGCCGGTTCCCGTCTTGTCGTTCGAGTCGGACTGCAGGCCGTAGCTGTTCTCGTAGGTGACAGTGTCGTAGGCGCTTGAGCAAGTGGCGCTGCTGGATGCCATGAGGCGGCCCCCGCAGCCCCCGTTAGGCCCGCTCCCGCCGATGCCGTGCCCTCCGCCTATCCCCCAGGTTCCGCACGGTGTGCCCTCGGATGAAGGGATATCGTCCAGAGCAAAGAGCCATGCATCCGTCACAACGCCGTAAGGGTTCGCATTCAGACGCAACGCGAACGCCCCGCCGCCAACAACCGTATCGACATGGTCGGCACCGTAACCCGTCGGCATCACAACGACCCCTCCATTCGTGCCGGCGCCAGCCCACGATCCGGAAATTCGAACTCTCTCCAAACTTCACGGTTCCAGACACAGAGTCGGGCAGATTGCCGTAGCTTGGCCCGACCATACATGTACCGATGCGGTGATCTGCGCCGTAGTAGCAGGTGCCGAAGCCGGTCGATCCCCAGATGCACTTGCCCGGGAGAGCCTGGCCACTGCCGGGTGCGCTGCACTGAGAGTGGGCAGAGCACAACACCTGGGGGTTCGAGAAGTCCGCCGAAGAGCCGTGGCCCGAAAAGTATGAAATCCCGTATCCGGGCTGATCGAAGTTCCACGTGTCACCGCCCGGGGAACTAGCCTGTGGATCAACAAAGTCTGTGTCGTAGACGCTACCCTCAGTCCAAAGAACCCCGGTTTGCCAGGCGCTCCCCGGCTTCGTGATCTCCGTGTAGAAACCTGGTCCGTTTGCCGTAGCGTTGGCCAGTTCCGGCCATTGAGGTCACGCACCCCGGTTTGTGTAGTTGAGGGCTTCCGTACAAACTTTTCCGCCTGCGAGTCCGCTCGCCGAGACCGAGAAGAAAACGCCTACGACTCGACCGTTGATTGCATTTGGAAGCCAACTGCGCATGCGCCGACCGTAGCGCCCAGCAGACCGCCGCGCAAGAGGTTCCGAGGAGGTCGGGGACTTCATGCCGACCTCGGGATCTTCGTCCACGCCGCACTCCTCGTCTCGTCCGCGCGAGGCCGCTCGCCTGTCTCCGCGCGGTGGGCGGCGTGCTGGCCGTCTCCGCACAGGTTGACGGGGGCGCCGCCGGGCCCGCACGCCCACTGCGTGGGGTAGGTGCCTCCCGCCAGCGGTCCGAGCACGTCGCTCGGTCTGCGGCACGTGCCGTCGCAAGTCCAGGTTGGCAGCCCGGCGGCGCGCACGGGGCAGTCGGCCGCCGTGTCGCACGCGCTCGTGCAGGAGTTGACGATGAGCGGCGCCTCCGTGTCGCAGGCGGCCGGGACGACGCAGTCGCACGCGTCGACGTCGCACGCGGTTTGCGCCGCCCGGGCCTGCGCCCGCGCCTCCCTGGGAGGTCCCGGCGCCACCTTGCGCCGCGCCCGCGCCTCCCTGAGAGGCGCCTCCGCCGCCCGCGCCCGCCGCGGCGCCGCCGCTGCCACCCTTGCCGCCTGGCGCGCCGCCCTGGCCCGCCGAGGGAGCGCCGGCCTGACCGCCCTGACCCGCGCCGCCAGCGCCCCCACCTCCAGCGCCGGCCGCACCGTCAAAGTCGCATTTTTCTATCGCGTTGCAGGAGTAGCCCCTCGGGCAGTCGAGCGCCTCGTCCACGCAGTCGCGCGGCACGCGCCGTCGAGGCAGTAGCCCTGGTCGCAGTCGCTGTTGCGCTCGCAGGCGCCCGCGTCGCCGTTCGCGCAGCCGGTGGACACCGCGAGGGTGAGCAGCGACGCGGACACGAGCGCCCGGGCGGCGCGTCGAAGGGCGAGGAGCATGGCCCGACGCTACCGCACGAGGCGCCCGTGGTCAGCCTTCGAGCGCCCTCGCCTCGAGCCCCAGGCGCCGGAGCTGGGTCAGGATTGTGTGAAGCGCCTCGACCCCCGCCGGCCGGACTCGCGCGCCCATGGCCGCGTCGTGCAGGAGCACGATGTCTCCCTCGCGCACGCGCCAGAGCGCCCTCCGGGCGACGTCGTCGGGGGCCGCGCGCGGCAGGCCGTCGCGGGTGCGCTTCGTCCAGGCGACCAGCTCGCGGCCGCGGGCGCGCGCGACCTCGACGACGGGCGGCGACGCGACGCCGATCGGCGGTCGGAACAGCCTGGGCGCGCGGCCGAGGATCGCCCGGTGCGCGTCGTCCTCGCGGTCCATCGACGCCGACAGGCGCGCGCGTGAAGAGAGCGCGTACCAGGGATCGTGCGTCCAGCCGTGGGCGCCGACGGCGTGCCCCTCGGCGACGCCGCGCCGGGCGACGTCCGGGTGCGCGACGAGCCGCTCGCCGACGAGGAAGAACGTCGCGGTCGCGCCGTGCGCCGCGAGGGCGTCGAGCACGCGCGGGGTGAACTCGGGATCGGGCCCGTCGTCGAAGGTCAGCGCGACCCCGCGGGCGCTCTGCGTGACGGCGCGACCGAACGCCCCGAGCGACGGGGACGCGACGGCGAGGCCGACGAGCGCGGTGTGCGCGGCGAGCGCCGACGCGACGAGCGGGAGAGGCAGCGCGACGCCGGTGAGCGCCGCCCCGAGGGCCGTCGGGCCCGCGATCGACGAGGCCCACAGCGCGGCGCCGAGCGGGGACGTCACGCTCGCAGCGACGCGCCGCCCTCGGCGTCGAACAGGTGGAGCCGCGCCGGGTCGAGGTGCACGCCGACCTCGTCGCCGACCCTCGCCGGCGCGCGGGGCGGGAGCTTCATCACGAGGCGGCCCCACGGCGCGGCGCCGTGCGCGAAGGTCTCGCTGCCGAGCGCCTCGACCACCTCGAGCCGCACGCGCAGCGGCGAGTCGTCGCGCAAGGACACGTCCTCCGCGCGCGCGCCGAGCTCGATCTCTCTCGCGCCCGCGCCGTGAAACCCGCTGACCGGGAGGCGCGCGCCGCCGAGCAGGACGGCGCCGCCGTCGAACGTCGCCTTGACGAACGACATCGTCGGGCTGCCGAGGAACCCCGCGACGAAGCGCGTCGCCGGCCTGTCGTAGATCTCGAGCGGCGCGCCGGCCTGCTCGATCCTGCCGCGGTTGAGCACCACCATCACGTCGGCGAGCGTCATCGCCTCGATCTGATCGTGCGTCACGTACACGCTCGTCGCCTGGAGCCGGTCGTGCAGCCGGCGGATCTCGACGCGGACCTCCGCGCGCAGCGCCGCGTCCAGGTTGCTCAGCGGCTCGTCGAACAGGAACAGGCGCGGCCGCCGCACGATCGCCCGCCCCATCGCCACGCGCTGGCGCTGCCCGCCGGAGAGCTGGCGAGGGAGCCGGTCGAGCAGCGGCGACAGCCCCAGCAGCTCGGCCGCCTCTGCGACCCGCCGCGCGATCTCGTCCCTCGGCGTCTTGCGCAGCGACAGCCCGAAGGCGAGGTTCTCGCGCACGGACAGGTGCGGGTAGAGCGCGTAGCTCTGGAACACCATCGCGATGTCGCGCTCCCGCGGCGAGAGGCGCGTCACGTCGACGCCGCCGATGCGGACGCTCCCCTGGTCGGGCTCCTCGAGGCCCGCGATGCACCGGAGGAGCGTCGACTTCCCGCAGCCGGACGGCCCGAGCAGCACGCAGAACCCGAGATCGGGCACGCGCAGATCGACGCCCCTCAGGATCGACGCGTCCCCGAAGCCCTTCGTCAGCCCCTCGATCGAGAGCTCGGCCACCGTCAGAGCCCGTCGCGGATCTGCGCCTCGGGGATGAACAGCCGCGCGCCCATCGGCGGCACCTCGATCGTCAGCGCGCCCATCGCGCCGACCGTCACCGCCGGGCGCGCCGGATCGAGCACGTCGACGAGCACGGTGCCCGGCTGGAAATCGGTCTTCATCGGGGCGCCCTGGTGCTCGGTGTGGCTCGCGTGCGCGGCGTTCGTGTTCACGACGACGAGCGCCGCCTCCGCGCCCGCGTCGCCCTCTGCGCGCTGGAACGCGAGCATCCCGGCGTCCTCGTCCTCATCGCCCGTGCGCGTCGTCGAGTAGACGACCTTCTGGTCGCCCTTCGTCAGCGCCGGGTACCCCCTGCGCAGCCGCGCGAGCCGCGCGAGGTGCGTGAACAGCGCGCCGTCGGTCGCGTAGCCCGTGCTCCAGAGATCCTCGCGGTTCATCGGATCGTTGCCGCCGGAGAAGCCCTGCTCGGTGCCGTAGTACACGCAGGGGATGCCCTGCTCGGTCATCAGCAGCGTCAACGCCAGCGTCAGCGCCTGGGTGTCTGACTGTTGGTACAAGTACCTAGGCACGTCATGGTTGTCGAGGAAGTTGACCGGCAGCTTCGCCGGGGCGACGCCGACGCCGTCGGGCTGCGGCGCCGTGCCGTAGAGCTCGGCGCGCCCCGCCCAGAGCTCCTCGAACCGGCGGGTCGGCCCGTGGCGCTTCACGATGTCGTCGAAGACCTGGAACTTGTGCGCGAAGTTGAAGACGGCGTCGAGCTCGCCGGGCCGCGTGTACGAGCCGTTGCGCGCGTCGCTGCCGTCGAAGGACTCGCCGAAGAGGAGGAAGTTTCGCTTGCCGACGTCGCGCAGCCGCTGCCGGAGCGCGGGCGCGAACGTCTGCCAGAACCCGTGCTCGACGTGCTTGATCGTGTCGATGCGGTACCCGTCGATGTCGGTCTCGAGCACCCAGCGCGTGTAGACGTCGATCATGGCGAGGCGGACCTCGGGCAGCTCGGTGGCGACGTCCTTCAGCCCTCCGGGGAAGTCGCCGAGCTCGGTCTGCTCGTAGTAGTCGACGCACGCGTCGCCCGGGCAGTCTGCGCAGCCGCGGGTCGTGTCCGACGCGCAGCGCTTCACGGTGGCCTCGAAGTCGACGACGCGCCCCTTGCGGTGGTACGCGCGCGCCTCCTGGAAGATGGCGGGCATCGCCGGGAGCTTGTTGGCGTCTGGATCGTACGCGAACACGATCTGTGCGGGCCCCGACTCGCCGAGGCTGGTGCGCGCCTGGACGCCGCGCGGATCGAAGTCGGGATCGTACTCGGTGAGGTGCTTCACGGGCTTTGTGTGGCCCTGGCCGTCGACGCGCTCGCCCGACTCGGAGAGCTGCACGTCGGGCTGCCCGTTGCCGTTGATGTCGTAATAGAAGAGCTGGCCCATGTGGTTCGTCACGATGTCGACGATCACCTTCAGGCCGCGGGCGTGGCACGCGGCGACGAGCCTGCGGAGCGCCGCGAGATCGCCGAAGTGCGGGTTCACGCGGGTGAGATCCTGCGCCCAGTAGCCGTGGTAGCCGTCGACGCCGGCGTCGGTCTCGACGTTCTTCACGATGGGGCTGATCCACAGCGTGGTGACGCCGAGCGCCTCGATGTAGTCGAGCTTGCCCTCGAGCCCCGCCCAGTCGCCGCCGTGGTAGCGCGCGGGCACGCCGGGGCGCACGCCGACGTCGTTCGCGCCGTCGCCGTTCGCGAACCTGTCGACGAGCACCTGGTAGATGATCTCCTCGCGCCAGTCGGCGACGTTGGTGTGCAGCTCGGGCCGCTCGCCGTCGGCGGGGCTGAGGCACGAGAGCGCCGTCGTGGCGGCGAGGGCGAAGAGGGCGAAGGGCTTCTTCATCTCGGTCACCGGTACGAGGAGTTGAACCACCACTCGGCCTCGAGGCCGAAGAACTGCTCGACGTTGCGCCGCGCGTACACGTCGTCGGTCGCGTAGAGCTCGCGCGCGGCGTCGCTGCGGCGCGACAGGAGGAAGATCGCGCGGAGCTGCGGCCGACGGTACGAGCCGCGCCCCGAGGGGGAGAGGAACGGCACGACGCCGAAGCGGGTCATCGAGCCGCCCATCAGTCCGCCGCCGTCCGCGCGCAGGGCCGCGCGCTGCTGCGCCTGGTACGAGGCCTCGACGAACACGCCCGCGCGCTCGCCGAAGTAGAGGTGGGGCCGGACGACGAGGATGCCCTCGTCGAGGTGTGCGTAGTCGAACTTCTCCTTCGTCGCGGCGCGGAAGCTCCGCAGGTACCCCGCGACCTGCACGGCGACCGCGCCCGCCTCGAAGTTGCCCGAGATCGCGGCCACCGAGTCGGTCGCGCCCTTGGTGGTCTCGTCGAGGCGCAGCGCGTACGGCACCGCCAGATCGCCGCCGTACGCGGGCAGGCCGCGCGCGTGGCGGAAGAAGAGCGAGACGTGCGTGTCGCGCTCGCCGGTGAACCCCGTCACCTGCGCGCCGACGACGTAGCCCGAGTCCGACGGGAGCGCCTCGTAGCGCCCGGGCTGCGTCTCGCGCTGGCCCGACGGCAGCTGGTGCAGCTCCGAGTAGCCGACGAGCTTGACGCCGGCGCGCCCTCCCAGGCCGAAGATCTGCTCGACGCGGAGCGACTCGACGGTGCGCGGGCGATCGAGGATCAGCACGTCGGTCGCGCCGAGCTGGTTGCCTGGCAGCCCGCGGCGCGCCGTCTGCAGCTGGAAGGGATCGTCGAGGCGGTTCGCGCCGGCGTGGAGCGCGATCTGCGTGCGCGACCGCGGCAGATCGAGCCGCGCGCCGCCCCCGACGGTGTTGAGGTTGTCGAGCGGCCACCAGTTGAGCAGGTACGCGTCGTCGCCGCGGTACATGCGGCTGCCCGCCCAGAGCGCGAGGTCGGGCGACAGGAGGCCCTTCGCCTCGACGTACAGGTTGCGGACCGCGAGCGTCGCGTCGAACTTGCCCGAGCGGTGGAACAGCGGCTCGCCGATCGCGAGCGTCGCGACCATGCGCGTCGTCCACGGGTGCGCCTCGGAGGGGAGCTGGTACGAGTCCTCCCGGCGCAGCTCGAGCTCGGCGTAGCTGTCCTCGTCGAGGCGCGAGCCGTGCGCGACGAGGTCGGCGTCGCGCCCGCTGCGGCCTCGCCCATCGATCGCCGTCATCACGCGCCCGTAGGATCCGAACGTGAAGCGCCCGGTGCGCCGCTCGCCGGAGGGCGTCGTCCACTCGGAAGGCGCCGTGCCGGGATCGTCGGCGCGCACCGCCTTGACGAGCTGCATGGAGGGCGCGCGCTCGACGGGCGGGGGCGCGGCCTGCTCGGCCCCGGCGGGCAGCGAGAGGGTGGCGAGCGACAGCGCGAGCGCGGCGGCCCTGGACGGTCGAGACACGGGGCGGGACTACATCACGGCTCGGCGTCGAGATCACGGGCGGCGAGCGGCAGGTCGGGTGGGCCGCACGAGCGCGCGCGTCGCCGCGAGGTCGAGGCCGAGCTCGGCGGCGACCTCGGCGAGCGCGCGCGTCGACGGCCGCTGCCCGCGGGTGGGCGTGGCGAGGGCGCGCGACAGCGCCGCGTGGTAGCGCGCGACGGGCTCGAGCCAGGGAGGCGGCCGCGACGCGACGTCGGGTCGACCGAGCGCGGCGACCCGCGCCCGGAGCTCGTCGTCGGTGAGCTGATCGAGCTCGCGCAAGGCGCCGGGGAACCTCGCCGCGAGCGCGCGCAGCCGCGGCCTGGGATCGGGCAGCGTCCCGTCGCGCGCGTGCTGGCGCAGCGCCGCGAGCTCGGCGTACTTCTCCCGCATCGCGCGGGCGGCGTCCGCGATCGAGAACGGGTCATTCTTCTCTTGCGTACAGGTCACGTTCGACTAGGTTGCGCCCCGCTCAGAGCAGCGAGCGGCCCGGGGCGTAGCGCAGCCTGGTTAGCGCACCAGACTGGGGGTCTGGGGGTCGGGCGTTCGAATCGCCCCGCCCCGACGGGATGAGAGGCCGGCGACCAAGCGAGGTCGTCGGCCTCTCGGTTGTCCCGGCGCGCGCGGCGTCGCTCACGCGAGCCACCCCGCGACGTCCACGTGCTCCACCTGCACGCGCAGGGCCTCGGCGTCGCGCGCGGCCACCGCCGCCGCGAGGTGCGGCCCGAGCTCGGGCCTCGCGAACCTCCAGCCCTCGGGCACGTCGCCGAACCCCGGCGCGAACGTGATGGAGGGCGACGCCGTGTCGACGTCGCTCATCGTGAAGCCGTCGAGCGGGAGCACGAGGCCCGCGCCGCGCGCCTTCAGGTACGCCTCCTTCAGCGTCCAGAGCGCGAAGAAGCGCGCCCGACGCGCCGCGCCCGATCTCGACCCGAGCCCGCGGAGCTCGCCCTCCGAGAACGACACGCGCGCCACCGCGTCGAGGTCGAGCGCTCTCGTGGTCTCCTCGACGTCGAGGCCGAGCTCGGCCGGCGCGCCGGTCACGCAGGCGACCGTGTCGCCCGAGTGCGCGACGTTGAAGCTCGGCGCGGGCCTCGGCGCCCACGGGCGGCCGTGCTCGCCGATCTCGAAGCGCCACGCGGCCGGATCGAGCGGGGCGACGCGTGACAGCGCGCGGCGGAGCAGCCCGCGGGAGACGAGCGCCCTCGCCGTCGTCGGCGCGTCGAGCCCGCGCGCGCGCACCCGATGCTCCTCGTCGCACAGGCACGCCGTCCACGGCTCCAGCAGGCCGGCGTCGACGACGTCGCGGATCCGCACGACCGCGAGAGACAGCAGCGTCAACCGGCGCTCCGCTCGCGAGGTCGCAGGGGAGCGCTCCGCCATGTCGGTGCGGGCGCGCTGGGTCGACGGTCCGCCATCGCGAGGAGGATACCCGGCCGCCGCGTCGACCGGTTATCCTCGCGCCCATGAGACGCTCCTCCTTGGTCACCGGCCTCGCCCTCGCCTCCTGGTTCGTCGCGTGCGGCGGCGGCGCGGACGACACCTCGGGCCCGAGCGCCACCGCGGGCGCCGGTGGCAAGAGCGGCGCCGGGGGGGCTCACGCGGGGCGCGGCGGCGCGGGCCAGGGCGGAGCCAGCGGCGCCGGGAAGGGCGGCAGCAACAGCGCTGGCGGCGCGGGCGCCAACAGCGCAGGTAACAACAACGCCGGGAGCGCAGGCAACAACAGCGCCGGTAGCAACAGCGCGGGCAACAACAGCGCGGGCAACAACAGCGCGGGCAACAACAGCGCGGGCAACAACAGCGCGGGCAACAACAGCGCGGGGAGCGGGGGCGCGGCTGGCAACGCGGCGGCCGGCAGCGCGGGCAAGGCGACCGCGGGCAGCGGCGGCGGCGCAGGCAAGGGCGGCGCCGCGGCCGCCACCTGCGCCCCGGCGCCGGGCGGAGGGAGCGTCACCGTCCAGGCCCCGACGTTGAAGACGACGCTGAAGGACCGCTGGCAGGAGGCGTGGCAGGCCTCGCCCGCGGTGGCGGACCTCGACGGCGACGGCGTGAGCGAGATCGTCGTCGCGCGGGCGGACGTCCTCGTCATCTGGTCGCCCTCCGGCGCCGTGAAGGCGAAGGTGCCGACCGGCGGCGGGCGGATCTGGTCGAGCCCGGTGGTCGCCGATCTGCGCCCGGAGCCCGGCCAGGAGGTCGCGTTCGCCGCCGGGAACAAGCTGTTCGTGGTCGACGCGAAGGGCGCCGTGATGTCCGGCTTCCCGGTCACGTGGGTGGGCGAGCTGCGCAGCCTGGCGGCCGGAGATCTCGACGGCGACGGCGCGCTCGAGCTGGTGGTGGCCCCGGCGGACGGCGGCGACTCGGGCGACGTGATGAACGCCTGGCACGCGGCGGACGGATCGAAGGTCGCTGGGTTCCCCCCGAACGCGACCGGCACCTCCGGGTGCGATGCCAAGTGTTACGTCGCCGGCTGCTACGACCAGAACGTCGCGCTCGGCGATCTCGACGGCGACGGCAAGGCGGACGTGGTGGTGGGCCATGACAACGCGTACGCGAGCTTCCACCGCGGGGACGGCGTCGCGTTCGACGCGAACGCGATGTTCACGAAGGTGAAGAAGACGCCGGGCGTGCGCTACTTGCACGATCTCGCGCTCTCCATCCAGGGCTACGCCGACGACGAGGACACGGCCCTGCAGGCGCACTTCACCAACTCCGCGCCGGCCATCGCGGACGTCGACGGTGACGGCAAGCAGGACGTGATCCTGCTCGGCAGCGTGCAGAACGCGGCGCAGTCCGACCGCCTGAAGGGCGTGGGCCTGTGGGTGCTCCACGCCGACGCGAGCCGCCTCGCCGCGTGGCAGACGCCGTTCCACGCGCCCGACTACCTGGCGGGTTTGTGGGATTTCGACGGGACGAACGTCGTCGGCGCGACCAACCAGGTGTCGGTCGCCGATCTGCACCCGACGCCCGGCCCCGAGCTCGTGTTCGCCGGGTTCGACGGGCGCATCCACGCGGTGTCGGCCGCGCGGCAGGAGCTCTGGGCGACCACCTACACGACGGATCCGAATGTGCTGACGGGGGGCGTCGCGCTGGCCGACCTGTCGGGCGACGGGCGCCCGGAGGTCGTGTTCGCGACCTACAGCACCGACGCGGGCAAGGGCGCGCTGTTCGTCCTCGACGCGGGCGGCGCCGTGCTGCACGAGCTTCCGCTGCCCAGGCGCGGCGGCATGCCCGTCCCGACGATCGCGGACGTCGATGGCGACGGCGCCCTCGAGATCGTCGTCTCGCTGAAGGACGCCGAGGACAAGGTCGAGAGCGTGCGCGTGTACGGCGTCGCGGGCTCGTCCACGAACTGCCTGCCCTGGCCCACCGGCCGCGGGAACCCGCTGCGAGACGGGCGCCCCCAGCAGCTCTGACGACGTCAGGGGCGTCAGCGCTTCGCCCGGGCGAGGCGCCACGCGCCCGACTCGCCCGCGGCCCACACCTCGCCGCCTCGGCCGAACACCTCGGCGAGCGGCCCGCTCGGGCCCTTCACGCGGGCCCACGCCGCGCCGTCGAACCGCGCGACCCCGTCGGCGGTCGCGAGCCAGACATCGCTCGGCCCCGTGCCCCACATCCCGAGCGGCCGCGCGCCGGGCGCGTCATGCCGCGACCACGCGCCGTGCTTCAGGTGGTGGAGCGCGCCCGCGCCTGGCTCGCTCAGCCACAGCTCGTCGCCGGTCGCGAACACCCCGCCGATCTGCCCGACGGGGGAGGGTGGCGCGACGCGGGTCCAGGCCTTGTCGGCGTCGAGCCGGCCGACCGCGCCGTCGAGCAGCCCCCACGCGCGGCCGTCGTGCAGCTCGACGCGGAAGGGCGCGACGCTCGCGCGCAGCATTTTCCAGCCGGTGCGGCGCTTGATGATGCAGTCGTCGCCGACCTTGCACACGACCTCCGGGTCCGCGTGGCCGAGCAGGCCGAACAGCGCCGCGAGCGGCGGATCGGCGAGCTTCGCGAGCTCGTTCTTCTCCGCGATCCAGCGCCCGCCCTTCCAGCGGAGGTACAGCTGACGCGCGCCGCCGGCGTCCGTCCTCGCGCCCATGATGCGCGGCCAGTCATCGCGCCCGAAGTAGACGCGCGCGTCGTCGCGGACGCCGGGGGGAGGTCGGAGCGCCTCGGGCAGGGGGACGCGCCGCCACGCGCCGCCCTCGAGCAGCCAAGGATCACCCGCGAGCGCCGCGACGCGCGGCTCGCCGAGCGCGAGCGACGTCACGGGCGCCTCGAGCTCGCGCGTCCAGGCGCCGAGATCGAGCGGCGTCGGCGCGGCCGGCGTCGCCGCGCTCGCGCTGGCGGCCGGGGGAGGGGCAGCCGTCGCGCTCGGATCGATCACCGCGGACGACGGCGCGGGAGCGTCGGTCGGCGCCGCGGGCGAAGGGCGCGAGCCGCTCGTCGCAGGCGGGGCGGCGGCGCACGCGGCGAGGGACAACGCGCATGGGAGCACGGCGCGCGCGCGCCAGGATCGCGCGCTCACCTCGGCACCGGCGCGCGGTCGAGGCCTATCGTGAGGGTGAGCGAAGGCGATCCCGCGCGGGCGCGCGCGAGGCCGGGCAGGTACGCGCGGTACGCCGGGAGGAACCGCTCGACGTAGTCGCGGGCGTCGTCGTCGGAGAGCGCGGGCTCCCCTCGCGCTCGGCGCGCGCGCTCCGCGTCGACGCGCCACGTGACGATGTCGTCGATCGAGGCCGGCGAGAGCGCGACGCGCCCGTCGAGCAGCGACGTCCACGCGTCGTACGCGCCGAGCAGCGCGTTCGGCGCGCGCAGCTCCCCGGGGACGCGATCCTCCGCCAGCGGCTCGAACCCCAGCATCCAGCCCTCGAGGATCACGAGGTCGAGCGGCGGCTCGATCATGCGCCACGCCGTCACGGGCGCGCGATCGCCGCGGCCCGCGTGGGCCGACTTGTCGTACACTGGCGCGAGCGTCCGGCGTCCGTCGGCGAGCGCCGCGAGCGTGCGGCGACCGAGCTCGACGTCATGCGTCCCGGGGTAGCCGCGGTGCTCGAGCGTGCGGTCGCGCGGGTGGCGCGCGGCGAGCTCGAGCTGGGCGTCGCGCCTGAGGTAGAAATCGTCGATCGACAGATCGACCGCGCGCACGCCGATCACGTCGAGGGCGTCGACCAGGTGGCGCGCGAGAGAGCTCTTCCCGCAGCCCTGGGGGCCGTTGATCCCGATGATGACAGGGTGGCTCGCAGAGCGGTCTACGACGCCGAGGCAGAACTCCCCGACCTCCAGGTAGTACGCCGCGCGGACGGGATCGTCGATGCGCGCCGCGAGCGCGCGGCCGAGCTCGCTCATCGCCGCCGCGCCGCCTTCGGGAGCCTGGTGCGACCGAGCTTCAGGATGACGTCGACCTCCGGCCACGACACCTCGACGACCGACAGCCGCGAGCGTCGCAGGAGCGACATGCCCGCGAGCGCGGGCGTCGCCTTGATCGTCGCCAGGTTCACCGGCGCTGCGAGCGGCGCGAGCGGCGTGATCTCGACGGCGCTCCAGTCGTCGGTGGTGGTCGGATCCTGGTGCGCCTCCCGCGCCACCTGCGCGAGCCCGACGACCGCCTTGCCCTCGTTCGAGTGGTAGTAGAGGAGCAGATCCCCCGCGCGCATCGCCCGGAGGTTGTTGCGCGCCTCGTAGTTGCGCACGCCGTCCCAGGTGGCGCGGCCGTCGCGGACGAGGTCCGCGTACGAGTACTTGTACGGCTCGCTCTTCACGAGCCACGCCCGCTTCGACACCGCGGCATCCTAGCGATCTTCGGACCGCGACGAACCGGTTTGTCGGCGCGCGGGGCCGTGGCAAGAGCGCGGGATGCGCGCCTCTTCCCTCGCCCTCGCCCTGTTCACCTCGATCGCTGCGTGCGGCTCGGGCGACGACGACGACGGGGCCGCGCAGCCCGCGAGCCTCCCCCCGGCGACGGGCGTCGCGATCTCCGAGATCAGCCTCTACCAGGGCGTGCAGGTGCCGCTGATGCAGGGCGGCGCGGAGGCGGCGCACGTCGCGCCGGTCGTGGCCGGGCGCGCGGGCCTCCTGCGGGTGCACTTCGCGCCGACGGACGGCTTCACGCCGCGCGAGATCCTCGTGCGTCTCGAGGTCACCGCGGGCGACACGAAGCGCACCGTCGAGCAGCGCGGCACCGTCTCGGGTGACTCTCGCGTCGAGGATCTCGGCACGACCGCGAACCTCGCGCTCCCGGGCGAGCTGGTCGCCGAGGGCGCGTCGTACTCGCTGTCGCTGCTCGAGGTCGCGCCGGGCGCGTCGTACGACGGTGACTCCGCGGGCGCCCGCTGGCCTGCCGAGGGCGAGCAGCCGCTCGGCGCGGTCCGCACGAACGACGTGCAGCGCGTCGTCATCGTGCCGATCGAGTACCACGGCGACGGCTCGGGGCGCCTGCCCGACACGAGCGACGCCGCGCTCGAGCGCCTGCGGGCGCAGATGTTCGCGCGCTACCCGACGCCCAGGGTCGAGCTGTCGGTCGGCGCGCCGCTGTCGTTCTCGACGAAGCTCGCGGCGACCAGCAGCGGCGGCTGGCAGGAGCTCACGAAGTCCGTCATCAAGCGACGCGCCGCCGACGCGCCCGACAGGGACGTCTACTACTACGGCCTCATCGCGCCCGCGCCCTCGTTCGCCGCGTTCTGCAGCGGCGGCTGCATCGCGGGGCTGACGGTGAACCAGGTCGGCTCGCAGCCCGCCGAGCTGCGCGTGAGCACCGGGCTCGGCTTCGGGGACGAGGGCAGCGCGGAGACGTTCGTCCACGAGCTCGGCCACGCGCACGGGCTGAAGCACGCGCCCTGCACGCAGTTCGGCGGCATAGCGGACGTCGACAAGCAGTACCCCCACCAGGGCGCCCACCTCGGCGTGTACGGGTACGATCTCGAGGCCGGTCAGCTCAAGCCGCCCTCCGCGTGGGTCGACATGATGAGCTACTGCGAGCCGACGTGGATCAGCGACTACCACTACGCGAAGCTCGCGACCGAGCTGCAGCGGGTCGCGGGCGGCGCCCGCCTGGTGCCGCCCTTGCCCGCGCCGCGGCGCTGGCGCCTCGTGTCGGTCGACGCCGGCGGCACGGC
This sequence comes from Polyangiaceae bacterium, assembly GCA_020849655.1. Lineage (GTDB taxonomy): Bacteria > Myxococcota_A > Polyangia > Polyangiales > Polyangiaceae > JADLFU01. The sequence goes on from JADLFU010000212.1 coordinate 14,540, forward strand.
GTCGCTCGGCGCGTCGATCCCGGCCGTCGATCTGCCGACCGGCGAGCCCGTCGACGTGACGCTCCTCGGCGCGGACGGCGCGCCGCTGCGGGTGGTCACCGGCTACTCTCACGGCTGGGACCACGCGCCGGGCGCGCTCGTGCTCGTGCCGGACGCGGACGACGCGGCCTCGGCACGCACCACGCCGCGCAGTCCCTTAGCGCAGCGACGCCACCGCGAGCCTGCCCGCCTGCCCGCCGGAGACCGCGCACGGGACGATCCCCGCGCCCATCGTCGAGGATCCACACAAGAACAACCCCTTCACGTCACCCTTCGCGCCGAAGCGGAGCGGGCCCATCTGATCGGGGGTGTACTCGGGCCCGTAGATCGCGCCGCGCGGCGACGCGGCGTAGGTCACGTTGGTGACGGGCGTCGCCACCTCGAGCGCCTTCACGTGGTCGCGGATCCCGGGCACGTAGCGCTCGACGCAGCCGAGGTAACGGTCGGCGAGGCGCGCCTTCAGCTCCTCGTACGCCGCGCCGCGCTTCATCGACTTCATGCCCTCCCACCCGGCGAACGGGTCGAACGGCGCGAGCGTGACGAGCTCGAGCGTGTGGTGCCCTGGCGGCGCCTTCGTCGGGTTGTCGGGATCCTTCAGCGACGGCGAGGACAGGAAGAAGAAGTCCGAGGCCGGCAGGCTCCCGCGCGCCATCACGTCGTAGAACCCGTCGAGATCGACCGACGGGTAGTGCCAGATGTTCGCCTCCGTCATCCCCGCCGCCGCGACGTCGAGATCGGTGCCGATGAACAGGCAGATCGACGCGAGCGACTGGCGCGTGCGGGCGGCCTTCCGCCGTGACGCCCGCGGCGCGTCGGGCTCGCGCAGCAGCTGCCCGTACGTCACCGTGGCGTCGACGTTGGAGATGACGGCGCGCGCGGAGAGCTCGACGCCGCAGCACTCCACGCCGATCGCGCGCCCCCGGTCGACGATGATGCGGTCGACGCGCGCGCTGCGACGGTGCTCGCCGCCGCGCTGCTCGAGCGCGGTGATCAGGCCGTCCCGGAGGGCCTTCGAGCCGCCGAGCGGGAAGTACGCGCCGCCGAGGTAGTGGTCGAGCACGCCGAGCCCGATCATCGCCGACGCGCGCCCGGGCGACAGCCCGTAGTCGCCGCCTTGCCCGGCGAGCACGGCGCGCAGCAGCGGATCCTTGATGAGCGGCGCCAGCAGCTCCGCGTACGTCGCCCGCGCGTACCTCACGAGCAGGGGGACGTGCGGCGCGACGTCGAGCAGCGAGCGGACACCCTTCAGCCGCGCGAGCGCCGCGACCGCCTGGCGGAACTCCGCGAGCAGCGCGAAGAAGGCGTCGAGCCCCGCGCGCTCCGCGGGGAAGTCGCGCGCGAGCCTGTCGCGGTACACCTCCGCGCCCTTCGGCGTCTTCACCTCGTAGCCGGGGAACACGAGCCGGTCGAACCCGTCGGGATCGAGCTCGCGGAACCGCAGCGTCTCCGCCAGCCCGAGGCGCTCGATCTGGCGCGTCAGCTGCTGCCCCGGCCCGCACTCGCCGACGTAGTGCAGGCCCGGATCGAACGCGTATTTCCCGCGACGAAAGGGGTTCGTGTAGCCGCCGTGCTGCTTGCCGGCCTCGAGCAAGAGGACGCGCTTGCCCGCCGTCGCGGCCGTGACCGCCGCGAACATCCCGCCGATGCCGCTGCCGATCACGATGACGTCGAACGCGCGAGTCTTCAGGGACGAGACCATCTGCGCGCGAAGTCATCACCCCGGGGCCGCCACGTCAACGTGGGGCGCCGGGCAGCGCTCGGGAGGCGTGCGCGGGCACGTCGATCCCGCCGGCGGTCACGGCGTCGTCGCTCGAATTCCACGCGGTGCGCGCGCCGCTCGACGCGGTCCACACCAGCGGCACCCGCGCCGACGTCGAGCGCGCCACCAGATCGAGCACGGGGTTGGAGAGCGTCTCTGGCGGCGAGGCGAAGAGCACGTCGTCCGGCGCGGTGACGCGCCCCGACGTCGCCGCGGCGACGACGCCGGGATCGAGGCCCCACGCGAGCCGTGACGGATCGAGCTTGCGCAGATCGTCCGAGAGGAACAGCCCGCCCCCCGCGAACCCCACGAGCGCCGCGCCCGCCCTCACCTCGTCCTCGGAGAGCCGCCGGAGCAGGGGCGGATCGGCGTCGCAGAGGGTCGCCCGGCAGAAGGGCGTGCGCGCGGCGAGCGCGCGGGCCTCGTGCGCGACGAAGGTCCACGAGACGCTGGGCCCCTCGAGCGCGATGTCAGGGCCCACCCGCCACGCGTCGGCGTACGCGAGCGTGGGCAGCGGGGGCGCGCCGACGGCGACGATCAGCGTCTGCTCGCCGACGGCCGCCCGCACCAGCGAGAGCGCCCGCTCGTAGGCCTCTGCCCCCGTGACGCCCTCGCGGCGCGCGCCGTCCCACGTGCCGGCGAAGAGAAAATCGATCTTCACGAGCGACACACCCCACGCGACTAGCTGCTCCAGCGCCGCGGTCAGGTGCGCCGCCGCGCCGGGGTGCGTGACGTCGAGCACGCGCATGTCGCCGTGCTTCGGGTGTGGGTAGACGAGCCCCGGCACGAACCAGTCGGGGTGCGCCGCCCACACCTCGCTCTCGCCCGACGCGAGCAGCGGCGCCAGCCACACGCCGAGGCGCGCGCCGTCCGCGTCGAGGTCTCGCGCGAGGCCGTCGAGCCCGGAGGGGAACCTCGCCTCCGACGGGCGCCAGTCGCCCCACGCGCGCTGCCAGCCGTCGTCCACGACGACGAACGGGCGTTCGCCCGGCGGGATCACCGGCGCGAGGGCGGCCTTCGCGAGCCTCGCGTTGTCGCGGACCGCCGCCTCGTCGACCGAGTCCCAGAGCTCGTACCAGGAGTTCCAGCCGACCGGCGGCGCGACGGGGTGAGCCGCGCGGCGCGACGGGAGCCTGGCCGCGTACTGGTCGAATGGCAGGCCGGTCGAGACGAAGAACCGCTCGCCGAGGAGCGTCTCTCCGGCGCGCAACGCGACGCGCTCGCCGGTGCCGCCCGCCGCCGCGCGCAGGCGGACCTCGCCGTCGACGCCGCCGACCGCGATCCAAGGCTTCAGCCGGGACGACGTCGTCGCGCCGACGAACAGCGCGTGCTCGCGGCCTCCCACGTAGGTGAGCGTCCACGACGGATCGCGCCCGTCGCGCAGCACCTCGGCGTCGCCCCGCCGCCCGAGCGCCTGATCGATCGCGCCGTCCGCGGGGAAGGGCCCGAGCGCGACGACCCCGCTCTGTGACCACGACTGGTAGCCGTTCGAGAGCCATCCGTCCGCGCCCGGCACGCGTCCCGCGCCGTCGAGCCCGAGGGCCTCCACGGTGACGTCGCGGCTCGCGAGGAGGCGGACCGACACCTCGCCGTCCACCACGCTCGCCTCGAGCTCGCCCGCGTCGGTCGCGCACGAGACACCGGCGGCGACGGCGCGACAGGGGCCCGACACCCAGCGCCCGTCGACGCGCGCGACCGGCGTGAGCGAGACCTCCACGCCGCAGCCGTCCGAGGCAGAGAGCGAGGCGCCGCGCACCACCACCCCACGCTGCGCGCAGCCCGGCGGCGCCCGGTCGGTCGCGCCGTCTCCCCCGCAGGCCGCGAGCCATGACAGCGAGATCGCCCCCGCGCGGGCGCGACCTCGCCGGATCAGTTGCAGCTCCAGCTGGAGCCGAACGGGAACCCTGACTTGCACACGCACGAGCTGCCCGCGTAGTCGCAGGTCTGCCCGGTGGCCTCGCAGCCGCCCGAGGGCTTGTTGTCAGGGCACTTCGCGCAGTCCCAGCGCTTGGTGCCAAATGAATCACGGCACGCGCAGCTGGTCTGACCATAGCCGCACGCGAGGCCGCTCAGCGGGCAGGCGTCCTTGTCGGAGGGCTGGGCGCTCGGACACTCGGCGCAGTTCCACTTGGTGCCGATCGCGATGCCCTCGCACGCGCACTGGACGGCGCCGAAATCGCAGCGCGCGGGCTGTCCGAAGCCGTTCTGGCAGGCGTCTCCGTCCTTGGGCGGGCTGGCGGGGCAGGCGTTGCACGCCCAGACGCTGTTCGCGCAGGTACACTGTTGATCGCCGTAGCTGCAGGTGGTGCCGGGCACGCTGCACTGGCTGGGCGGCAGCGGCCCGGGCTGGGTCGCCGGGCAACCAGGCGGGTTGCCGCCCGCGCCAGCCACGGAGCCGCCGGCGCCCGCGGTCGTCCCCCCGGCCCCTGCGCCCGTCCCGCCCGCGACAGCGCCGCCCGCGCCGCCCGCGCCCGCGAGGGAGCCGCCCGCGCCCGCGACGCCCGCGCCTGCCGAGGTGCCCGCGCTGCCCGAGACACCGGCTGCTCCGGCGCCTCCCGATCCCGCCGCGGCTCCTCCCGAGCCGGCCTTCGATCCCGCCGCTCCGGCCGAGACCCCGCCGGTGCCTGCCTTCGCGCCGCCCGCGCCTGCGGTCGCGCCTCCCGCGCCGCTCGCGCCTCCCGCGGAGCCGCCTGCCGCGCCGGCGCCGGTGCCCGCCTTGCCCGCGTTGCCGAAGGCGACGTCGCCGCCTCCTCCGCACGCCGCCGTCATCAAGGAGCCGACCACCGCGAGCGACGCGACGCGAGCCAAGCGCTTCATGGGCTCGAGTGTCGTGTCGCCGAGCGCGGATCGTCAAGGCGCAGGCGCGAAGATCTCGGAGATACCAGCGCGAGCGGAACCCTTTGCCCCTGGCAGAACCTCCGCGCGGTCGACGTCGGCGCCAGGAGCGGGCGCACCCATTTCGCTTGTGAGCGTGGGAGCCGGCGCGTACGGTCCGACATAATATGTCGGGTGTCGGACGAGCGATGGGGCCGTCGTGCAGGAGGTGCGGGCTCGGCGCGTGGCTGGCGGTCGCGTCGGTCGCCGCACCGGCCGGGGCGGTCGACTACTCGGCGAAGGGGGCGCTGCCGACGACCAGCACGCAGCTGCCGCAGAGCGACACGGTCGCCTACCCGACGACGAGCGGGACGTACCCGTGGGTGGTCGTGGCGCACGACCAGCTCGCCCGCGCGAGCGATCTCGTGGCGCTCGGGCAGCACCTCGCGAGCCACGGCGTCGTCGCGGTCGTCGCGGAGCTCTGCCCGTCGCCCGGCAGCGGCTGCGCGCCGTCTGCGTCGACCCTGGCCAGCAAGGTCGCCGTTGCCAAGTCTGTGCTGTCGTCGGCCTTCCTGCCCGTGAAGGTGGACACCGAGAAGCTCGGGCTCGTCGGCCACGGCACCGGCGCCTACGTGATCGCGGACGCCGACGTGGCGGGCGTGGTGACGCGCGTCCTGCTCGATCCGAGGCACGCGCTCGCGACGCCGATCGGGCCCGCGACCGTGATGGCGAAGCAGCAGGCGCCCGTTCTCTCGCTGTTCGCGCCGCCCAACGACTGCAACGCGCTGGGGGTCTGGGAGCCCGCTGGCGTGCAGACCGGCGCGAGCGTGAGCGCGCTCGCGGCGACGGTGGTGAAGGCGAGCCACTGCGACGCCGCGCCCGAGTGGAGCGATTGCCCGGCCAAGTGCGGGCAGACGCCGCTCGTCGCGCGCGCCGCGAAGTTCCGGGGTGCGATGACGGCGTGGCTGCTCGGCAGGCTGAAGGGCGACGCGGCCGCGACCTGCGCGGTCTCACCGGCCGCGCTGGAGGGAGATCTGGAGCTGACCAACGTCCGCGCGAACTTCCCCGCGCCATCCTGCGGCGGCGGCGGATCGGGCGGGTCGAGCGGCGCCGCAGGCAAGGCCGGCGCCGCAGGCAAGTCAGGCGCGGGTGGCGCAGCGGGCAAGGCGGGCGCCTCCGGCAAGGGTGGTTCGGGCGGCGCGGGGCAGGCAGGATCCGGCGGCGCAGCGGCGAAGTCGGGCTCGGGATCGCCACCCGGCGCCGCGGGCGCACCACCCGGCGCGGGGGGCGCGGCAGGTGGGAACCCCGACGACGGACGCAACCAGTACTTCGAGCTCGAGCAGCTGAAGCACGAGGGGCTCGGCGACGCCGAGGCGGCCCCCGCGTGCTCCGTCCGAGGCACCGACGCGCGAGCGTTCGGCTGGCTCGCGCCGCTCGGGCTCGCGCTCGCGTGGCGCCGCCGCGCGCGAGGTCGCGCGTGAAGCGCCGCACGGTCGCGGCGGTCCTGGTCGTCTGTGCGTCGGGAGCGGTGGCCGTGGCGGCGGGCGCGCCCCCGGCCGCGAGGCCGCGCGACGTGCTGACGAAGATGCGGCTCGAGGCGGCGCGCAGGGAGTACGTCGCGGGCCGCGTGGACGCCGCCGCGAAGAAGCTCGAGGAGGCGCAGAGGCAGTGCGAGCCGGACTGGTGCTCGGTCCCCGTGAAGGCGGAGGTCCTGCGCGATCTCGCGATCGTCCGCTCGGGTGGCCAGAAGCGGCACGACGACGGCGTGAAGCTCTTCGCCGCCGCGCTCGTGCTCGACCCGAAGCTGACGCTCCCCGGCACGCTCGCGACGAAGGACGTGCAGGCAGCGTTCGACCAGGCGCAGGGGCAGCTCGCCGCGAAGGCCTCGGCCAGCGCCGCCGCGGCGGCGTCCTCCTCCGCGCCACCACCGCCTCCTCCTCCGCCCCCGCCCGAGCCGCGCCCGGTGTCGTCGATAGGCCCGGTGAAATGGGTGCCGAACGTCGGCTTCACGCAGGAGGCGAGCGGCGTCCTGCCGGCGATCGCCGCGCGTCCGACCTCGCCGATCGTCCTCGAGCGCCCCACCGAGCTCGACACGTCGACCCAGACCGTGCGCGTGGGCTACGCGAAGGCCGGGCTCGCCCCCAGCGTGAAGGGCTTCCAGCCGTGCGATGCGCTCGAGGTCCCGGGCGTGGCGATGGGCCTCGACGGCGACTTCCACACGCCAGGCGCGCTCGTCGGCAACCGGGTGATGTTCGACTCGTTCATCGGCCTCAACGGCGAGCCGAAGACGCCGTGCGGCAAGCTCGACAAGGCCAGCCTGAACTCGATGTCGGTCGGCTACGGCCTCGATCTGCACCCGCCGCTGCCCGGGGTGCTGAGCGGGCTGTCGCTCGGCCCGTTCGTGATGGTGCGCTTCGACACGTACCGCGCGACGGCGCCCACGACGAAGCCGGGCTCCTCCGGGAGCGGCGACGAGGACTCGTCCGCGATCGGTCTTGGCGGGCGCTGGGGCGCTCACGCCCGCTGGCGGTTCGGGCGCCCCGAGCGCGGCGCGCACCTGACGCTCGATCTCGCGCGCACGTCGCGCTGGGCGCCGAAGCATCGCTCCGACTTCCTGCACTACCAGGCCGCGCTCGGGTACCGCTGGTTCGGCGTCTACGCCAGCGTGGAGCAGCGGTTCCGCTCGGTCGGCGGCGATCCCGACGTCGGCGACTTCGCCAGGCTGTACGCCAAGAACAACGGGATCAAGTCGATCACCTCCGTGGGACTCTCTCTCGTCTTCTGAGGATCTCGATGCAACCGCTCCTCCGCTCGCTCGCGCCCACGCTCTCGCTGCTCCTCGCGCTCCCGAGCTGCGCGTCGACGATGTCGCTCTCCACCTTCGAGGGCACGGCGGGCGTGTCGTGGCCTGCGCTGCGGCCTGGCAGCCGCGTCCTCGTGCACGCGGGGCCGTCGTGCGATCTGCGGCATGGCACGAGCCTCCCTGGGGCGCTCGGCGCCGACAAGGGCGCGCCGAAGCTCGAGGGCGGCACCTCGGGCGTCGGCACGGTCGGGCGCGCGCTCGTCGACCCCGGGGCGAAGCGCGTCGCGTTCGAGCTCACGGGCGACGGGCGCACCGACTTCGTATCGATGCCGTTCGACGGCGCCGGCTGCCTGTACCCGCCCGATCTGCCGGGCTACGCCGAGGCCAAGGCCGCGACGGGCAAGCGCTTCGTGTTCGCGCCGTGGAAGCTCTCGTGCGACACCGTGCTCGCGGTCGGGCGGAGCGCGAGCGGGATCCTCTTCGAGGGCGAGGGCGCCGAGGTCACCGCGTCCGGCGTCGGGGTCTTCGACGACTCGAAGGGCGTGCCGATGCCGTGGGTGACCTTCTCGGCGAAGTTCGCCGTCCCGATGCAGACGTTCGACGCGTGCTTCGAGGCGGTCGAGTCCGAGCTCGCGAAGGCGCCGACCGATCTGCGGCGGCTGCTGCACCTCGAGGACAAGCAGTGCGCGTCGTCCGACTACAAGGGCAAGCCGCACCTCGAGTGCACGTCGTCGCTCGGCGTCTGGCAGGTCGAGATCGACGACGTCACGCTGAAGGCGACGCTCCGGCACCAGACGCTCGGCACGGCGCATTTCCTGGGCCCGCGGCTGATGGACGGCGAGGCGTTCGCGAAGGTCGTCGTCGGCCTCGAGCTCGGCCAGGCGACCGACGAGCGTCAGGGCGCGGTCGTCCTCGCGATGACCGAGGCCGTGCGCGCGACGCTGGCGAGCGAGGCGGGCGGCGCGCGCGTGACGACGAAGCACGATCCCGCCGCGACCGTCCAGGTGCGCCTCTCGCTCGCCGATCTCTCCGTCGGTGAGCTGCAGACCACCGAGGAGCGCGAGACCGTCACCTACCGTGACCACGAGGAGGATGTCCCGAACCCGAAGAAGGCCGAGCGCGACGCGACGGCAGACGCCGCCGAGGCCGCGGTGCCCGTCGCCGAGCAGGCGCTGAAGGACGCGGAGGCCAGGTTCGAGGAGTCCAAGAAGACACGAGAGCGCATCGCCGACGAGTGCCGCGACCAGGCGAAGAAGGCCGGCACCTGGGGCGGTATCCTGGGGGGCGCGGCGTGCGGCGCGGCCACCGACGCGGCGGCCGACGTGCTGCTCGTCAGCAGCGCCCGCTCGCAGCTGCAGAAGGCCCGGGCCGACGCGTCGTCCGCGCGCACCGCGGCCAACGCCGAGCCCGCGACGACCAGGCGCTGGGTGATGCTCCCGTGGACCTACACGAAGAAGGCGTACCGCCGCACCGTCTCGGTGAACGTCGATCTCACCGTCGCGCCGAAGGGCGGCGAGCCGACCCGCGCGAACGAGCCCCTGCGCCTCGACCTGACCGACTGGGAGGTGCAGGCGGACGCTCGCCACGGCGTGAAGGGTCACGCTCCCGATGAGAACCTCCTGCGGCGCCCCGACGCGCTCGCCGACCGGATCGCGTCGCAGGTCTCGGGGCACGTCCAGGCGCGCCTGCGCGCGGTGCTGCTCGCGGAGGAGCGCCGCACGGCCGCCGACGCGCTCGCGACGGCCGGCATCGAGGTCACGCGCGAGGACAACGTCGTCGTCGACGCGGCCGCGTTCGCCGCGGTCGGGTCGCGCATCGTGAAGGCCGAGCGCCGCGGCACCGCGAAGGTGTCCTCGAGCCCGATCGTCATCGACGGCATCGATCTTCGAGAGGGCGAGTGCCTGCTCGCGGTCGCGGCCGCGGTCGCCCCGGCCGACGCGCCCGTCGTGCTGTGGGCCAAGGATCGCCGCGTCATCGACGAGCGCGCGCGCAGCTCGGCGTTCGTCGAGCTCTGCGGGCCACCGAGGCCGTTCACGCTGGAGCTGCCGCGAGGAGGGACCGCCCGATGGGCCGTGTACCGGGTCAAATGAGCGCGCGGGCGCTGGTCGTCGTCGCTGTCGCGCTCGCGAGCTGCGCGGACGAGAGCACGTTGCCGAGCCGGGCGCCGCGCGGGTTCTACACGGCCGACGGCGGGCTCCTCGGGCCCGGCGGCGCGACGGGCTCGGCCGGCGCTCCCGCGAAGGGCGGGGGCACCGCGAGCGCTGGCACCTCGCAGGCGTGCGCCGGAGACCCGGACGAAGGGACGTTCGGCGTGGTCGTCGACGCCGAGGAGGAGACCCGCTCCGGGCTCATCGTGGAGAAGGGGCAGCGCGTCGCCATCACGGCGTCGGGCACGTGGTGCTGGGGCAGCTCGCCGGGGTGCTCGGGGCCCGACGGGACGCCGGGGCGGCCGCTGCCCTCCGAGCTGCCGGTGATGGTGGAGGGGGCCTATCTCGGCCAGCTCTCGCTTCGGATCGGCGCCTCGACGCTGGCGGTGGGCAGCGCGCGCGAGCTGTTCGCGCCGGCCTGCGGAGAGCTCGTCTTCTTCATGAACGATCGCCCCGGGTACACAGCCGACAACTCCGGCGCGCTGAAGGTCACGGTCGAGCTAGGCGACTGACGTCCGGGCGCGCGCGCGGGACGCAGCTACCGTCCGCGACCCCGCTGCGAGGTCGGCGGCGGCTCGCGGGGCGGCTCGCGCATCTCGCGCACCCCGAGCTTCAGCCGCCGCATGACGGCCGCCCGCTGGCGCTCCTTGTACTTCGCGTGGGAGGCGTCGCCGAGCTCGTTCGACGCCTCGGTCTTCTGATCGACGAGCTGGAACTCGCACAGCACGAACGCCACCGGGCCGAGCGCTCGCGCCTCCGCAGGCGCGCGGTCGAGCACCGCGTCGGGCAGCCGCACCGGCATGTCGACGACGAAGTGCATCACGCGGTAGCTCTCGGCGCTGAAGGTGTTGTCGCTCGGCGTGTACTCGTCGTCGATCGTCCCCTGGAGCCCGCCGACGAACCGCGCGAGGTGCGGGTGCGCCTGGCAGTAGCTGCGAAAGTGGAAGATGGTGTTCACGCTCTGCCCCGGCACCGTGTAGCTGAACGGGAACAGGCGCTCCGTCAGGTACAGCAGCACCGGCAGCAGGTCGTCGACCGCGCGCGTGACGATGCGAAACCGGAGCTTGTCGTAGATCTGCGCCGCCGAGGTCTCCGACTTGGAGAGGAGCTTCGTGTAGAGCGAGTCCTTGTTCTTCCGGCCGCCGATGAACTCGATGATGGGGAACCGCTCGGCCAGCATCGCGCCGATGACGCGGAACACCTTGTCCTCCACGAGCTGGAACAGCTCCTGCGGCGAGATCGGCAGCGTGAACAGGAGCTCGCGCGCGTCGAGGTGGTGCATGATGTGGGTCGCCTTCAGGATCGAGCACGCGCACACTTGGCGGTGCCCCTTGCCCGACGCGAGCATCATCAGCTCCTCGACCGACGCGTGCTCGACCGGCTTCGGGATGGCGAGCTCGAAGTTGCGACGCAGGTAGGCGACCGCCTCGTCGCGCAGCGCGTTCATCCGCGCGCGGTCCCGCGGATCGCCGGGCTGGAACTCCTGCACCGTGAGCCACGCCGCGATGTCCGCCTCGGACTCGAAGTTGAGCCGGTGCCAGTCGATCACCGAGTCTCCCCGCAGGATGAGGCGCAGGGCCTCCACGTCCGCGAGGGACATCTCTCCCAGCTGCTTCAGCGCCATCGGGCGCCGAGCTTACACCTCGGGCCGCGTCGTCCACACGAGCGCGTCCGCGCTGAAGCTCCGCAGCACGTTCCGACCGCAGACGCCGCACTGCCAGCCCACGTCGAACCTCGGCTCGGACGGGTGCATCGTGTGCGCCGGCGCGTGCTCCTGCTCACCGTCGGGCGTCCGCGCGTAGGCCTGGACGACGAGCCGCTGCTCGTCGAGCTCCGCGACGAGGGACGCCTGACACTCGCAACGGCTCTGCACGGTCGCTCTCTGCATGGTGCGACGCGCTCTAATCGAGCCGCGATCGCCCGAGAAGCCGCGTCGCAACCAAAATGTGACTCGCCGCGATATTTGTCTTGACGCGCGGCGCAACGCGGGTATCTTCGCCGCTCGAAGATGACCCACGTCGTCGACGCAGCGATCCCCGGCACCACCCTCGGCGTGGTCGCGTCGGGCGTCGGCGTCGAGGGCGTCGTCGTCATTCGGGTCTCGCTCCTCGGGCTCCTTCTTGGGCTCGCTCGAGGGTGCGGATAGCCGACCAGGTCAGAAGAACCAGGAACACGGCCTCCGCACCCGGAAAGCGAACCCGGGTCCGGAGGTTTTTTTTCGCACAGCGAAGGCCACCTCCCTTGAACAGCAAATCTCTCCTCGAAGGCGTCCACCGCGCGCCCGCCCGCGCGATGCTGAAGGGCGCCGGCTTCACGGACGAAGACCTCTCTCGCCCGCTCGTCGCCGTGGCCAACACCTGGACGGAGGTGATGCCGTGCAACATGCACCTGCGCACGCTCGCCGAGGCGGTGAAGGCAGGCGTCCGCGAGGCCGGGGGCACGCCCATCGAGTGCAACACCATCGCCGTCAGCGACGGCATCTCGATGGGCACGGAGGGCATGCGCGGCTCGCTCGTGTCGCGCGAGGTCATCGCCGACTCGATCGAGCTGTTCACGTTCGCGCACTCGCTCGACGGCGTGGTCGCGCTCACCGGGTGCGACAAGACGCTGCCGGGCACGGTGATGGCGCTGTGCCGCCTCGATCTGCCCGGGCTGATGCTGTACGGCGGCACGATCGAGCACGGCCGGTTCCAGGGCCGCAACGTCACCATCCAGGACGTGTTCGAGGCCGTCGGCGCGCACGCGGCCGGCAAGCTCTCGGAGGCCGACGTCCGCGCGCTCGAGGACAGCGCGTGCCCGGGCGCCGGCGCATGCGGCGGGCAGTACACGGCGAACACGATGGCGCTCGCGATCGATTTCCTCGGGCTCGCGCCGATCGGCTTCGGTGAGATCCCGGCGACCGATCCCGCGAAGCTCGACGCCGCGCGCGAGGCCGGGCGCCTCGCGGTGGCGCTGGTGCGCGCCGGGCGCCGCCCTTCGCAGATCCTGTCGAAGGGCGCGATCGACAACGCGGTCGCGTCGGTCGCCGCGACGGCGGGCTCGACGAACGCCGTCCTGCACCTGCTCGCGATCGCGCGGGAGGCCGGGATCCCCTACTCGATCGACGAGTTCGATCCGATCTCCACGCGCACGCCCGTCATCGCCGACCTGAAGCCCGGCGGGCGGTTCACGGCCGTCGAGATGACCCGCGCCGGCGGCACGCGGGCGCTCGGGCGGCGGCTGCGCGACGCGGGCCTGATCACCGACCAGCCCACGTGCACGGGGCGCACGCTGTTCGAGGAGCTCGGCGAGGCGCCCGAGGGCGACGGCGCCGGCGAGGTCTTCGCGCCGGTCGAGCGGCCGCTGAAGCCTCGCGGCGGGTTCGCGATCCTGCGCGGGACGCTCGCCCCCGACGGCGCGGTCGTGAAGCTGGCGGGCCACGCGCGGCAGCGGCACGAGGGCCCGGCGCGCGTGTTCGACGGCGAGGAGGCCGCGTTCGACGCCGTCCAGGCGGGGCGCATCCAGCCGGGCGACGTCGTCGTGATCCGCCACGAGGGTCCGAGGGGCGGGCCCGGCATGCGCGAGATGCTCGCGGTGACCGCGGCCATCGTGGGGCAGGGGCTCGGCGACTCGGTCGCGCTGATCACCGACGGGCGCTTCAGCGGCGCCACGGTCGGGTTCATGATCGGTCACGTCGCGCCCGAGGCCGCGGCGGGCGGCCCGATCGGCCTCGGGCGCGACGGCGACCTCGTCGTGATCGACGCCGGCACCCGCGCCCTCGACGTGCTCGCCGATCTCACCGGTCGGGTCGCGTCGGCTCCGCCCGCGCGCCCGCGCCGGGTCGTCCTGCAGAAGTACGCCGCGCTCGTCTCCTCCGCGTCGGAGGGGGCCACCACCATCGTCCGATGATCGAACCCGTGTCGAAAGGAGCTTTCATGGTCCAAGAGGTCGTCCACGCTCAGAAGATCGCCATGCTCGGCTACGGCCCCGACGTCCGCGACGAGGCCATCCGCCTCCGCGCCGCCGGGATGTCGGTCACCGTCGCGGTGCGGCACGGCGGGATGAGCTGGCTGCGCGCCCTCGGCGACGGCTTTCGCCCCGTGTCGCACGAGGACGCGGTCGAGGGCGCGGACGCGGTGGTCGTGAAGATCCCCGAGCGCGAGCTGCCCGCGCTGTTCGCGCAGTCGGTCGCGCCCGTGATCCGCCCCGGCGCGCTCGTCGTGTTCGCGAAGGCGAGCCCGGTGCTCGCCGAGATCGTGGCGCTGCCGGAGCAGGTCGACGTCGCGCTCGTCGTCACCGCGCGCGGCACGGGCCGGGTCGCCGTGCACCAGGACGCGACGGGCTCCGCGCTCGCGCGGGCCACGCGCTACGCCGAGCTCGCGACGGGCGCGGCGCGCATCGTGACGACCACGTTCGCCGACTGCATGGGCGAGGAGCTCGCGCGGCTCGTCGCGGAGGCGGGCGGCGTCGAGCAGGCGATCGCCCGCTGTGATCGCGTGCTCGAGAGCCCTGGGCACGAGCCTGACGAGGCCGTCCTCGTCTACTACGAGCACCTCCGCCAGGAGCTGCGGCAGGGGCGCGCGCCGTCGTCGCGACAGTCAGGATTGTTCGTGACCGAGCCTCCGTCGAAGCGGGGCGCGGCGTGAACGCGGCGAAGTCCACGAAGCAGACCGGCGCGGAGATCCTGTGGGACGCCCTCGTGCGCGAGGGGGTCGAGGTCGTGTTCGGCTACCCCGGCGGCGCGATCATGCCGGCGTACGACGCCTTGCCGAAGTTCCCGATCCGCCACGTGCTCGTGCGCCACGAGCAGGGCGCGTCGCACATGGCCGACGGCTACGCGCGCGCGTCCGGCAAGGTGGGCGTGTGCGTCGCGACGAGCGGGCCCGGCGCGACGAACCTCGTGACCGGCATCGCGACCGCGATGCTCGACTCGGTGCCGCTGGTCGCGATCACGGGGCAGGTCGGCTCGAGGCTGATCGGCACCGACGCGTTCCAGGAGATCGACATCACGGGCGTCACCCTGCCGATCACGAAGCACAACTACCTCGTCACGCGCGTCGAGGATCTCGCGCCGACGCTGAAGGAGGCGTTCTACGTCGCGCGCTCGGGGCGGCCTGGGCCGGTGCTGGTCGACATCACGAAGGACGCGCAGCAGGCGTCGACGCGCGTGCGCTGGGACGACGGCGACGTCGAGCTGCCCGGGTATCGCCCGCGGCACCGCGCCGACGCGGAGCTGCTCCGGCGCGCCATCCGCATGATCGACGAGGCCGAGCGCCCGGTCGTCCTCGCGGGGCACGGCGTCGTCCGCGCGGGGGCCGGCGAGCTCGTCCGTCAGCTCGTCGAGCGCGGCAACATCCCCGTCGCCTCCACGCTGCTCGGGCTCGGAGGGTTCCCGGCGACCCACCCGCTCAGCATGGGCATGATGGGCATGCACGGCGAGGCGTGGGTGAACCGCGCCATCCAGGAGGCCGATCTGTTGATCGCGCTCGGCATGAGGTTCGACGACCGGGTGACCGGCAACCTCGCCAGCTACGCGAAGAAGGCCAGGAAGATTCACTTCGAGCTCGATCCGGCCGAGGTGAACAAGGTCGTGCCGGTCGACGTCGCGCTCGTCGGCGATCTCGGCGAGTCGCTCGGCGAGGTCGCGCCCAACATCGCCCCTGCCCGCCGCGAGCCGTGGGCCGCGCGCGTCGCGGAGCTGCGCGGCGACACGGCCGTCCGCGACATCCAGCACCTGCCGCACGACGGGCGCCTGTTCGCCGCGCACGTGATGCACGATCTCTGGCGCATCACCGAGGGCAAGGCGCTCGTCGTCACCGACGTCGGTCAGCACCAGATGTGGGAGGCGCAGTACTACAAGCACGACTACCCGCGCAGGCTGGTCACCTCGGGCGGCCTCGGGACGATGGGCTTCGCGCTGCCTGCGGCCATCGGCGCCAAGCTCGCGATGCCCGAGGAGGAGGTCTGGGTGATCGTCGGCGACGGAGGGTTCCAGATGACGGCGGCCGAGCTGTCGACCGCGGCCCAGGAGGGCGTGAAGCTGCACGTGGCGATCATCAACAACGGGTTCCTCGGGATGGTGCGGCAGTGGCAGCAGTTCTTCTACGAGGGGCGGTACGTCGCGACGCCGCTCGCGAACCCTGACTTCGTGAAGCTCGCCGAGGCGCACGGCCTGCTCGGGCTGCGCGTCACCTCGCGCGAGGAGCTCGCCGCCGCGGTCGCGACGGCCCGCGCGTCCGACAGGACGGTCGTCCTCGATTTCCGCGTCGAGCAGGAGGACTCGGTCTACCCGATGGTGCCCGCGGGCTCCGCGCTCGACGACATGATCCGCAGGCCGAGCCCGATCGTCGAGACGGCCAGCGACGAGGAGGAGGCCTGAGATGGGCGGCACCCGCATGCACAGGACGTTCATCGCGTACGTCGAGGATCTGCCCGGCGTGCTCGCGCGCGTCGTTTCGCTGTTCCGCCGGCGCGTGTACAACATCGACACCCTCACCGTCGGGCGGACGCACCGCGCCGGGATCTCGCGCCTGACCGTCGTCATCGAGGCCGACGACGACGAGGCGCGCCGCGTGGAGGCGAACCTCTACAAGCTCGTCAACGTCCTCTACGTCGAGGACGCCTCGCGCGCGGCGACGGTCGAGCGCGAGCTCGTGCTGATCAAGGTGAAGGCCCCGCGCGCGGCGAGGGCCGAGGTGATGGCGCTCGTCGAGGTGTTCCGCGCGAAGGTCGTCGACGTCTCGCCCGACGGCGTGATCGTCGAGGTGACCGGCACGGGCGAGAAGATCGCGGGGCTCGTCGAGGTGCTCGCGCCGTTCGGCATCAGCGAGATGGTGCGCTCCGGCAAGGTGGCGATGATGCGGAGCGCCGCCGACACCGAGGCCCGCGAGGCGCGCCTCGCGAGCGGGGAGCAGCGGGTGGCCGGGCGCATCGCGCGCGCCGCCGATCGAGAGGACGTGGACGGCTGAGCCGGACCGAGGAGACAGAGATGACGAAGATCTATTACGACAAGGACGCAGACATCGAGCTCATCCGCGGCAAGAAGGTCGCGGTGCTGGGGTACGGCTCGCAGGGCCACGCGCACGCGCTCAACCTGAAGGACAGCGGCGTCGCCGTGAAGGTCGGCCTGCCCCCGACGAGCAGGAGCGTGGAGAAGGCGAGGGCCGCGGGGCTCGACGTGACGTCGCCCGGCGAGGCCGCGGCGTGGGCGGACGTGATCATGGTGCTCGTCCCCGACACGTCGCAGGCGAAGCTCTATCAGGAGGCGATCCTGCCCTCGCTGACGCCGGGCAAGACGCTGATGTTCGCGCACGGCTTCAACGTGAGGTTCGGGACGATCACGCCGCCGGCCGGCGTCGACGTGTCGCTCATCGCGCCGAAGAGCCCCGGGCACCGCGTGCGCGAGACGTACCAGCAGGGGCAGGGCGTGCCGGCGCTCGTCGCCGTGCACCAGGACGCGAGCGGGCAGGCGAGGGCCGTCGCGCTCGCGTACGGATCGGCCATCGGCTCCGGGCGCGCGGGCATCCTCGAGACGACGTTCGCCGAGGAGACGGAGACGGATCTGTTCGGTGAGCAGGCCGTCCTCTGTGGCGGGGCGGCGGCGCTCGTGAAGGCGGGCTTCGAGACGCTCGTCGACGCGGGTTACCAGCCGGAGATCGCGTACTTCGAGTGCCTGCACGAGCTGAAGCTCATCGTCGATCTCATGTACCAGGGCGGCCTGTCGTACATGCGCTACTCGATCAGCGACACCGCCGAGTACGGCGACTACACCGCGGGCCCGAGGGTCGTCGACGCGCACGTGAAGGAGGAGATGCAGAGGCTCCTCGCCGCGGTGAAGGACGGCTCGTTCGCGAAGCGCTGGATCGCCGAGAACGAGGCCGGGCGGCCCGAGTTCGCGAGGATGCGCGAGGCCGATCGGGAGCACCCGATCGAGGTCGTCGGCAAGAGGCTCCGCGCGATGATGCCGTTCCTCCCGCCCGTCCGCACCGACGCCGGCGGCGCCTGAGCCGCGCCGCACACACAAACTCATCACCAACAAGTCTGACTGTCACGCGCGCCCCCGCTCCGGCGGGGTCGAGCGGTCGCCCGTTGCCTGGAGAGCCCCGATGATCCCCGAGCCCGACTACGTCCGCATCTTCGACACCACGCTCCGTGACGGCGAGCAGTCGCCCGGCGCCACGATGACCTCCGCGGAGAAGCGCGAGGTCGCCGTCGCGCTCGCGCGACTCGGCGTCGACGTCATCGAGGCGGGGTTCCCCGCGGCCTCGCCCGACGATCTCGCCGCGGTGCAGATGATCTGCGAGAAGGTCGGCGGGGAGCGGGTGCCGGGCCGCGCGAGCGCCGAGCCGCCGATCATCTGCGGGCTCGCGCGCGCCGCGAAGGGCGACATCGACAAGACGTGGGAGGCGCTCCGCCCGGCGAAGCACCCGCGCATCCACACCTTCCTCGCGACGAGCGAGATCCACCTCCAGCACAAGCTCCGCATGACGCGCGACGAGGTGCTCGGGCGGGTCGGCGAGATGGTCGCGTACGCGCGGTCACGCTGCCCCGACGTCGAATTCAGCCCGGAGGACGCGGGCCGCAGCGATCCCGAGTTCCTGTACCGGGTGCTGGAGGCGGCGATCCGCGCGGGCGCGACGACACTGAACATTCCTGACACGGTCGGGTACACGACGCCCGACGAGTTCGGCGCGCTGATCACGGGCATCCTCGAGCACGTGCCCGGCGCGCGCGGCGTCGTCATCAGCGTGCACTGCCACGACGATCTCGGCCTCGCGACGGCGAACTCGCTCGCCGGGCTGCGCGCCGGCGCGCGGCAGGCGGAGGTCACCATCAACGGCCTGGGCGAGCGCGCCGGCAACACGTCGCTCGAGGAGCTGGTGATGGCGCTCGAGACGCGCCGCGCGAAGTTCCGGCTGCGCACCGGCATCGACACGACGCAGCTCGTGCCGACGAGCCGCGTGGTCGTCACCTCGACGGGGATCGTCGTGCCGCCGAACAAGGCGATCGTGGGCGCGAACGCGTTCGCGCACGAGTCGGGCATCCACCAGGACGGGATGCTGAAGCACGAGGAGACCTACGAGATCATGCGGCCCGAGACCGTCGGCGCGAGCGCGACGGAGCTCGTGCTCGGCAAGCACTCCGGGCGCGCGGCGCTCTCGGCGAGGCTGCGCGAGCTCGGGCACGAGCTGACGCCGGAGGGGCTCGACAAGCTGTTCGCGCGGTTCAAGTCGGTGGCCGAGAAGAAGAAGCACATCACGACGGCCGACCTCGAGGCGCTGCTCCACGACGAGGCGCCGACCGAGGCGGAGCTCTTCACGCTGGTCGGGCTGCAGGTCGCGTGCGGCACCTCGGGGATGCCGACGGCGACCGTGCGCGTCGCCGGGGCCGACGGGCAGGAGCGCACGCACGCGGCGGTGGGCACCGGGCCGGTCGACGCCGCGTTCAAGGCGGTGGACGCGATCGTCGGCGGGGCGTCGCGGCTGCTCGAGTTCAACGTGCACTCGGTCACCGAGGGGATCGACGCCATCGGGCAGGTCAGCGTGCGCGTCGAGGAGGCCGTCGACCGCGAGCTGCGCAGCCCGACCCGCGACGGCGTCCGCGAGCGCCGCATCTACTCGGGGCACGGCGCCGACACCGACATCGTCGTCGCGAGCGTCAAGGCGTACCTGAAGGCGAAGAACCGCATGCTCACGGCGAGCGGCGCGGGGCGCCGGGCGGAGTGCGCGTGACCGGGCGCTCGCTCTTCGACAAGGTGTGGGACGCGCACGTCGTCACGGACGTGCCGGGCGGGCCGTCGGTGCTGTACGTCGATCTGCACCTCGTGCACGAGGTGACGTCGCCGCAGGCCTTTGACGGCCTGCGCGCGCGCGGCCTGCCGGTGCGGAGGCCCGATCGGACGCTGGCGACGATGGACCACTCGACCCCGACGGCGCCGCGCCGCGCCGACGGGAGCCTGCCGTTCGTCGACGACGCGGCGCGCGCCCAGGTGGCGAAGCTCGAGCAGAGCTGCGCGGAGTTCGGCGTGACGCTCCACGCGCTCGGCTCCGCCGAGCAGGGGATCGTCCACGTCATCGGCCCTGAGCTCGGCGCGACGCAGCCCGGGATGACCGTGGTCTGCGGCGACAGCCACACGTCCACGCACGGGGCCTTCGGCGCGCTCGCGTTCGGCATCGGCACGAGCGAGGTCGAGCACGTCCTGGCGACGCAGTGCCTGCTGCAGCGCCGCCCTCGGACGATGCGCGTCACCGTCGAGGGTCGCCTCGGCCGGGGCGTCACGGCGAAGGATCTCGTGCTCGCGATCATCGCCGAGCTCGGCGTCGGCGGCGCGACCGGGCACGTGCTCGAGTACGCAGGCCCCGCGGTGCGCGCCCTCGGGATGGAGGGGCGGATGACAGTGTGCAACATGTCGATCGAGGCCGGCGCGCGCGCGGGGATGATCGCGCCGGACGCCACCACGTTCGCGTACCTCGAGGGGCGCCCGCGCGCGCCGCGCGGCGAGGCGTGGTCGCGCGCCGTCCTCGGGTGGCGGGCGCTCGCGTCGGACGCGGACGCGAGGTTCGATCGCGAGGTGAGCCTCGACGCGTCCCTCGTCGCCCCGCGCGTGACGTGGGGCACGAACCCGGGCCTCGGCGTCGCCGTCGACGGCCTCGTGCCGACGGCCGACCAGGCGCCGGCGGGCGAGCGCGCGGCCTGGCAGAAGGCGCTCGACTACATGCGCCTCGAGCCCGGCAAGCCCATCGCCGGCGCGCCCGTCGACGTCGTCTTCGTCGGCTCGTGCACGAACTCGCGGCTCGACGATCTGCGCGACGCGGCGCGCGTCCTGCGAGGGCGCAAGGTGGCGGACGGCGTGCGGATGCTCGTCGTGGCGGGATCGCAGGCGATCAAGCGCGACGCAGAGGCCGAGGGGCTCGCCGAGGTGTTCCGCGCGGCGGGCGCGGAGTGGCGCGAGCCGGGGTGCTCGATGTGCATCGCGATGAACGGCGACGAGGTCGCCGCGGGCAAGCTGGCCGTCTCGACCTCCAACCGAAACTTCGAGGGCCGACAGGGCAGGGGCGCGCGCACGGTGCTCGCGTCCCCGCTCGTGGCCGCCGCGTCCGCCGTCGCGGGCCGCATCCAGGATCCGAGGGAGCTGTTGCCATGACCGACCGCGCGCCATTCACCTCCGTCACGTCCCGGCTCGCGAAGCTCGTGCGAGACGACGTCGACACGGATCAGATCATCCCCGCGCGGTTCCTGAAGGCCACCGGCCGCGCGGGCTTCGGCGCGCACCTCTTCGCGGACTGGCGCGCGTCCGAGGCCGAGTTCCCGCTCGACAGCGGCGACGCGCGCGGCGCCTCGCTGCTGCTCGCGGGGCGCAACTTCGGGTGCGGCTCGTCGCGCGAGCACGCGCCCTGGGCGCTGCTCGGCGCGGGGTTTCGCGCCGTCGTCGCGCGGTCGTTCGGCGACATCTTTCGCCAGAATTCCCTGAAGAACGGGCTCTTGCCGGTCGCGATCGACGACGCGACGCACGCGGCGCTCGTCGCGTGGGAGGGGGAGGTGACAGCGGATCTCGTCGCGAGCGAGCTCCGGTTCGGCGAGCGGACGGCGCGCTTCGAGGTCGACGCGTTCTCGCGCGATTGCCTGATGCGCGGCGTGGACGAGCTCGGCGCGCTCCTGGCCCGCTTGCCCGAGATCGAGGCCTTCGAGCGGAGGCAGGCGTGACGGCGCGCGTCCTGTCGCTGCCCGGCGACGGCATCGGCCCCGAGGTGGTCGCGTCGGCGCGGAGGGTGCTCGACGCGGCCGCCGGGAAGCTCGGCCTCGAGCTCGAGTGGGAGGAGGCGCTCATCGGCGGCGCGGCGATCGACGCGGAGGGCACGGCGCTGTCGCCGGAGACGCTCTCTCGCGCGCGCGCCGCCGACGCCGTGCTGCTCGGCGCGGTCGGGGGCCCGAGGTGGGACGATCCGTCCGCGCCGGTGCGCCCGGAGCAGGGGCTGCTCGGCCTCCGCAAGGCGCTCGGCCTCTACGCGAACCTCCGCCACATCGCGGCGCACCCCGCGCTCGCCGACGCCTCGCCGCTGCGACCCGAGCGCGTGCGCGGCGTCGACATCCTCTTCGTGCGGGAGCTGACGGGCGGCATCTACTTCGGCGAGCCGCGCGTGCGGGAGCCGACGCGCGCCGTCGACACGCTCGTGTACACCGACGTCGAGGTGCGGCGCGTCGCGCGGCTCGCGTTCACGCTCGCGCGCGGGCGCAGGCGGCGGGTGACGTCCGTCGACAAGGCCAACGTGCTCGCGTCGTCGCGGCTGTGGCGCGACGTCGTGGTCGAGGTCGCGAGGGAGTTCCCCGACGTCGCGCTCGAGCACCAGCTGGTCGACTCCGCGGCGATGCGCCTCGTCACGCACGCGGCCTCCTTCGACGTCATCGTCACGGAGAACATGTTCGGCGACATCCTGACGGACGAGGCCGCGGTGCTGCCGGGATCGCTCGGCCTGTGCCCGAGCGCGTCGATCGGCGACGCGAAGGGCGGCCTGTACGAGCCCATCCACGGGTCGGCGCCCGACATCGCCGGCCAGGACGTCGCGAACCCGATCGGCACGATCGGGAGCGCCGCGCTGCTGTGCCGGCACTCGCTCGGGCGCGACGACGTGGCGGCGCTGATCGAGCAGGCGGTGAGCCGCGCGCTCCACGCGGGGGCGCGCACGCGCGATCTCGGCGGCGCGCTCGGCACGGCGGCGATGACGGAGGCGGTGCTCGAGCACCTGTGACGGAGACCTAGCGAGATGACCATCAGCGAATACTTCGACGTGAAGCGCGCCGACGACGGCCGTGAGGTGATGGAGGTGTACCTCGACGGCATCGTGCTCCTGCGGCTCGCGATGACCAACAAGGGCACGGCGTTCTCGCACGAAGAGCGCGAGCGCCTGCGCCTCGAGGGCCTGTTGCCCCCGGAGGTGAGCACGCTCCCGCAGCAGGTCGATCGCGCGTACGGGAGGTTCTCCGCGATGGCGGACGACCTCGCGAAATACCAGTTCCTGCGCGGCCTGCAGGACAGGCAGGAGGTGCTGTTCTACGCGCTGCTCGGTCGTCACCTCGAGGAGATGCTGCCCATCGTCTACACGCCGACCGTGGGCGACGCGGTGCGGAACTTCCACCTCCTGTACCAGCACCCGCGCGGGCTCTCCCTCTGCCCCCGCAACATCGAGAGCGCGCGCGCCGTCACCGAGTTCTTCCCCTGGAACGACGTGCGGATGATCGTGGCGACCGACGCCGCGGCCATCCTCGGCATCGGCGATCAGGGCTACGGCGGCCTCGCGATCTCGATCGGCAAGCTCGCGCTCTACACCGCGGCGGGCGGGGTCAGCCCGATGCACGCGATGCCCGTCTCGCTCGACGTCGGCACCGACCGCGCGGATCTCCGCGACGACCCCCTGTACCTCGGCGTCAGGCGGCCGCGGATGCGAGGAGAGGAGTACATCGCGTTCGTCGATCGCTTCGTCGACGCCGTCCGGGCGCGCTGGCCGCGCGCGATCCTCCAGTGGGAAGATCTCTCGAAGGACACGGCCTTCGCGGTGCTCGAGCGCTACCGCGACGTGACGCCGTCGTTCAACGACGACATCCAGGGCACGGGCGCGGTCACCCTCGCGGGCCTCCTCGCCGCGTGCCGGCTGAACGGCGAGCGCCTCTCGGGGCAGACCGTCGTCGTGCACGGCGCGGGCGCGGGCGGCGTCGGCGTGGCGTGGGCGGTGCGCGAGGGCATGGTGCGCGAGGGGCTGACACGGGAGGAGGCGTCCGCGCGGATCTTCGTGCTCGACTCGCGCGGGCTGCTCACGACCGATCGCGCGATGGAGGACTACAAGCGCCCGTTCGCGCAGGATCGCGCGCGCCTCGAGGGGTGGGGCGGCGTCGATCTCCTGTCGACGGTCAGGCACGCGAGGGCGACGGTGCTGCTCGGCCTCTCGGGCCAGCCGGGCGCGTTCGACGAGGCGGTCGTGCGTGCGGCCGCGGCGAACGCCGAGCGCCCCATCGTGTTCGCGCTCTCCAACCCGACGTCGTCGTGCGAGGCGCTCCCGAAGGACGTGTTCGCGTGGACGGACGGGCGCGCGCGCGTCGCCACCGGCTCGCCGTTCCCCGACGTCGATCACGGCGGCAGATCGCACCCGGTGGGCCAGGGGAACAACGCGTTCATCTTCCCCGGGCTCGGCCAGGGCGCGCTCGTCGCCGGCGCGCGCAAGATCACGGACGGCATGGTGCTCGAGGCGGCCTACGCGCTCGCCGATCTCATCGAGGCGGACGGCGGCGAGCGGATCTACCCGCCCGTCTCGGCGCTCCGCGACGCCGCGCGCGCGGTCGCGAGGCGCGTCGCGGAGGCGGCCATCCGCGACGGCGTCGCGACGATGACGGACGAGGCAGAGGTCGACGCGGCGGTCGACGCGGCGTTCTGGTCGCCGGAGTACCTGCCCGTCGTGCGCGGCGAGAGGCGCTGAGCGTGGCCGAGGGCGCGGGCTCGCCGCGCGGCGGCATCTCGGCTACGCGCGGCCGCATGGGAACCCCCGTGAAGGTCTCGCTCCTCGGCTGCGGCACCGTCGGCGGAGGGGTGCTGCGCCTGCTGCGCGAGAACGCGCGCTACCTCGAGTCGCGCGTCGGCGCGCCGCTCGTCGTCGACAAGGTGCTCGTGCGAGACGCCGACAAGCCTCGCGTCGCCGAGTGCGACCGCGCGTGGCTCACCACCGATCCCGAGGAGATCTTCCGCGGCGAGAGCGAGGTCATCGTCGAGGTGATGGGCGGCGAGCAGCCCGCGTTCGATCTCCTGCACCGGGCGCTCTCCGAGCGGCGCGGCGTCGTCACGGCGAACAAGCTCCTGCTCGCGAAGCGCGGCCCCGCGCTCGTCGATCTCGCGGTCGCGAACGGCGTCGATCTCGCGTTCGAGGCGTCGGTGGGCGGCGGCATCCCCATCGTGCGCACGCTGCGCGAGGCGTTCACGAGCGACTGGGTCGAGCGCCTCGTCGGCATCGTGAACGGCACCTGCAACTACGTGCTCACGCGCATGCGCAGGGAGGGCAAGGGCTTCGAGGAGGTGCTCGTGGACGCGCAGCGCCTCGGGTACGCGGAGGCGGAGCCGTCGCTCGACGTCGACGGCCACGACGCGTCGCAGAAGCTCGTCGTGCTCGCGATGCTCGCGTTCGGCGCGCGCGTCGACGCGGCCGCCGTGCCGACGTCGGGGATCCGCGCCATCGACCAGACGGATCACCGCTTCGCGGAGCGTTTCGGGTTCACCGTGAAGCATCTGGCGGTCGGCCGCGACCACGGCGAGCGGGTGGAGCTGCGCGTGCACCCGGCGCTCGTCCCGTCGTCGAGCGTCCTCGCGAACGTGTCGGGCGTGCTGAACGCGATCAGCGTCCACGGGCGCGCGCTCGGCCCCTGCCTGCTCTCCGGTCGCGGCGCGGGAGACCTGCCGACGGCGGTCAGCGTGGTCGCCGATCTCGTCGACGTCGCGCGCGCGCGGCGCGAGGGGGCGGGCGGCCTCTCGACGCGGGGCGTGCAACTCGCCGACCGGCCGCTCTACCCGCTCGCCGAGGTGCACTCGCGGTTCTACCTGCGCTTCTTCGTCGCCGACCGGCCGGGCGTGCTCGCGGTGATCGCCGGCGCGCTCGGCGAGCACGGCGTCAGCATCGAGCAGATGGTGCAGGACGGCGGCGGAGAGCTCGCCGCGCCGGTCGACATCGTGATGATCACCCACCGCGCGAGCTGGGGCGGCGTGATGCGCGCGCTCGCCGACGTCGACGCGCGAGACTTCGTCACGAGGCCGTCGAAGCTGCTGCCCATCGAGGACGCGTGACCGAGCTCCGCGCGCTGCCGCTCGGCGTCTTCGACAGCGGCCTCGGCGGGCTCACCGTCGTGCGCGCGCTGCGCGAGGCGCTGCCCGAGGAGTCCATCCTGTACCTCGGCGACACCGCGCGCGTGCCCTACGGGACGCGCTCGGCCGAGACGGTGGTTCGCTACGCGCTCTCGTGCGCGAAGGTGCTCGTCGCCCGCGGCGTCAAGGCGATCGTCGTCGCGTGCGGCACCGTCAGCGCCGTCGCGATCGAGGCGCTGCGCGTCGAGCTCGATCTCCCCGTGCTCGGCGTGATCGAGCCCTCCGCGCGCGCCGCGGTCGAGCGCTGCGGCGGGCGACGGATCGGCGTGCTCGGCACACCGGGCACCGTCGCGTCGGGCGCGTACCCGCGGACCATCGTCACGCTCTCGACGCGCGCGGAGGTCGTGCAGCAGGCCGCGCCGCTCTTCGTGCCGCTCGCCGAGGAGGGCTGGCTCGACGGGGAGGTCCCGACCCTCGCCGCGCGCCGGTACCTCGCGCCGCTCATCGCGTCGGGCGCGCGCGTCGTCGTGCTCGGGTGCACGCACTACCCGCTGCTCGCGCCCGTCATCCAGGCCGAGGCGGATCGCCTCGCCGGCGAGCCCGTCGCCGTGATCGACACTGGCGCCGCCGTCGCGCGCGAGGTCGGGAGGTTCCTCGAGGAGCGCGGCCGGCGCGCGCCCCCCGGCCCCCGCGGCGCGCTCGAGGTGCGGGTCACCGATCTGCCGAAGAGCTTCGCCGAGGTCGCGTCGAGGTTCCTCGGCGAGCCCGTCCACGACGTCCGACAGATCGATCTGTGAGCGGCGACCTCTCTTTCTCGCTCGCGGCGCTCGGCTCGGTCTTCTCCATCGTCGATCCGTTCGCAGCGCTGCCGATCTTCATCGGGCTGACGGGCGCGTCGGGCCCCGAGGCGCAGCGCCGCGCGGGGGCGCGGGCGGCGCTGACGTGCCTCATCGTGCTGTCGGTGTTCGCGACGGCGGGGAACCTCCTGTTCAAGTTCTTCGGCATCACGATCCCGGCGTTCCGCATCGCCGGCGGCATCCTCCTGTTCTTCGTCGCGCTGGAGATGCTCCGCGCCGAGCGCTCCCGCACGAAGACGACGAGCGAGGAGGAGCGGGACGCCGCGGCGCAGTCGGACGTCGGCATCGTCCCGCTCGGGATCCCGCTCCTCTCCGGGCCGGGCGCGATCGCGACGGTGATGATGCTCTCCGGCTCGGCGGCGACGCCCGTCCAGCACGCCGCCGTCTACGTCGTGATCGTCGTCGTCGCGTTCGCGTCGTACGTGGTGTTCCGCTTCGCGGCGCGGACGGCGAGGTTCCTCGGGACGACGGGCATGCACCTCATCGGCCGCATCATGGGCCTCATCCTCGCGGCGCTCGCCGTGCAGTTCGTCCTCGACGGCGTGCTCGGCGCGCTCCCCGGCCTGGGCCGGGCGCCGTGATCAAGTACCTCGGCTCGAAGCGCCTGCTGCTCGACCAGCTGCTCGGGCTCGTGCGCCCGATGCGCGAGCTCCGCTCCGTGCTCGATCTCTTCTCCGGCACGAGCCGCGTCGGGCACGCGCTGAAGCGCGCGGGGTACCGCGTCGTCAGCAACGATCACAACGCCTACGCGCTCGCCCTCGCGCGCTGCTACGTCGCGGCCGATCGAGCGCGCGTCCTCCCCGCCGTGGAGCGCCTCGTCTGCGAGCTCGACGCCCTGCCGGGCGCCCCCGGCTATTTCACCGAGACGTTTTGCGAGCGCGCGCGCTTCTTCCAGCCGAAGAACGGCGCGCGCGTCGACGCCATCCGCGACGCGATCGCCAAGAAATCCCTCGATCCGCTGACGGAGGCCGTGCTGCTCGTGTCGCTGATGGAGGCGGCCGACAGGGTCGACTCGACCTGCGGGCTGCAGATGGCCTACCTGAAGGAGTGGGCGCCGCGCGCGCACAACGAGCTGCGCCTGCGGGTGCCCGACGTGCTCCCGGCGGTCGACGCGGGGCCGTGCGAGGCCCACCAGCTGGACGCCGAGGAGGCCGCGTCGCGCCTCCGCGCCGACGTCGCGTACCTCGATCCGCCCTACAACCAGCACAGCTACCTCTCGAACTACCACGTGTGGGAGACGCTCGTGCGCTGGGACGCGCCCGCGCACTACGGCGTCGCGTGCAAGCGCGAGGACTGCCGCACGAGGAAGAGCGCGTTCAATCGCCGCGGCGAGAGCCTGGCGGCGCTCACGCGCGTCGTCGCGGCGGTCGACGCGCGCCTGCTCGTCGTGTCGTTCAACGACGAGGGGTTCCTGTCGCGCGAGCAGCTCGAGGCCCTGCTCGCGACGCGCGGGGACGTGCGCGTCCTCTGCCACGACTTCAAGCGCTACGTCGGCGCGCAGATCGGCGTGTTCAACCCGAAGGGCGAGCGCGTCGGCCGCGTGAGCCACCTGCGCAACCGCGAGCTCGTCTACGTCGTCGCGACCGAGCGCGCGCGGGAGACGCCCGCCGTGCGCGACGCGGTGCTCGCGCTCCAGGAGACAGCGCCGCGGCAGCTGGGGTTCAGCGGGTTCAGCGACGGATGACCGTGTAGAACGTGCCGCCGCGGCGCCGGACGCGCACGAGCGCGTGGCCGTCGGCGAGCGAGCGCTGGACGACCTCCGCCGAGGGATCGAGGGTGCCGTCGGCCTCGACGATCAGATCCCCCACGCGCACGCCCGCGCGGTCGGCGGCCGAGCCGACGACGACCTGGACGATCTGGCAGACGGCGCTCGCCGGGTGACCGAGCGCCTGGGCCTGCTCGCCCGACAGATCGCGGATGCCGAGCCCGAGGCGGTCGGTCGTCACCGTCAGCTGCGCGGGGATGGGCGGCACCTGCGCCTCCATGCGCGCGGCCAGCTGGACGTGGCTGCCGTACTTCTTGCCGCCCCGCAGCACCTCGAGCGGAACGTTCGTTCCGACGTCGAGCGACAGCACCTCGCGGATGAAGTCCTGCGCACCGCGGATGGGCCGGCCGCTGACCGTGAGCACGACGTCGCCGGGCTTCAGGTTCCCGCGGGCGCCGGGCGAGCCGGCGACGACGGTGTTCACGAGCGCCCCCATGCCCGCGACGACGTTCATCTCCTCGCCGAGCGCGGGCGTCACGTCCTGCACGCCGATGCCGACGAACGCCCGCTCGACCTTGCCCTTCGACAGGAGCTGGTTCGCCACCCGCCGGGCCATGTTGCTCGGCACCGCGAAGCCGATGCCGCTGCCCCGGCCGACGATCATCGTGTTGATGCCGAGCACCTCGCCGTCGAGGTTCGCGAGCGGGCCCCCCGAGTTGCCGGGGTTGATGCTCGCGTCGGTCTGCAGGTAGTCCTCGACGGTCGAGACGCCGAGGCTGCCGCGGCCCTTCGCGCTGACGACCCCGGTCGTCACCGTCTTGCCGAGGCCGAAGGGCGACCCGATCGCGACGACCCAGTCGCCGACGCGCGCGGCCTCGCTGTCGGCGAACTTCGCGGCGGGCAGATCCTTCGCGTCGACCTTGAGCACCGCGAGATCCGTCGCCGGATCGCGCGCGACGAGCTTCGCCGCGAGGATGCGGCCGTCCGAGATGCGCACGTTGATCGCGAGCGCCTGCTCGATCACGTGGTTGTTCGTGAGGATCGCGCCGTCCGTCGAGATGATGACGCCCGACCCCATCCCGCGCGAGAAGCCGTCGCCCGGCCGGCCCTGCATCATGCCCATCACCATCGCGTGCTCGTCGCGGTTCGTGACGTCGACCTGCACGACGCTCGGGCCCAGCTTGCCGACGACGGAGGTGAAAGCGTCGCCGAGGCGCCGCACCTCGGCCGTGCCCGTCGGGGGATCCTTCTTGACCTCGGCGCGGGCGGTGGGGGCGAGCAGGAGGGCGAAGACCGCCGCACCGACGGGGGCAGGAGCACGCATGCGCGGCCATCGTAGCGCTCCCCTCGGCGCCGCGCGACCGTGGTACAGCGCGCCAGAGAAGATGGCAGCGAAGAGACGTCTCGGGGCCCCGGAGGCCGAGCCCATGCACGCGCGCAAGCTGTTCGGCACCGACGGCATCCGCGGCGTCGCGAACGAGCCGCCGATGACCCCGGAGCTCGCGCTCTCGCTCGGGCGCGCCGTCGCGCACGTCGCCGGCCGAGGCAAGGGACGCCCGGCGCGCGTCGTCATCGGCAAGGACACGCGGCGCTCCGGCTACATGCTCGAGACGGCGCTCGCCGCGGGCATCTGCGCGATGGGCGGCAACGTGATGCTCTGCGGTCCCGTCCCGACGCCTGCGGTCGCGCACCTGACCGTCAGCATGCGCGCGGACGCGGGCGTCGTGATCAGCGCGAGTCACAATCCTTACTCAGACAACGGCATCAAGCTCTTCGGCGGCGACGGCTTCAAGCTCCCCGACGCGGAGGAGGCCGAGATCGAGCGCCTGCTCGAGTCCGACGCGCTGCACCGGGCGCGCGTGACCGGCGCCGACGTCGGGCGCGCCTCCCGCATCGAGGACGCGCGCGGGCGCTACACGGTCTTCTGCAAGAGCACCTTCCCGAAGCACCTGACGCTGGACGGGCTGCGCGTGGTCGTCGACGGCGCGCACGGCGCGGCGTACCGCGTCGCGCCCGCCGTGTTCACCGAGCTCGGCGCCGCGACGACATGCATCGGGGTCAAGCCGAACGGCCTCAACATCAACCTGGAGCGCGGCGCGCTCCACCCGGAGCGGCTCATCCACGAGGTGCTCCAGCACCGCGCGCACCTCGGCGTCGCCCTCGACGGCGACGCTGACCGCGTCGCGCTCGTCGACGAGAAGGGGCACGTCGTCGACGGCGACGCGCTGATGGCGGTCTGCGCGAAGCGAATGCTCGCGCGCGGCGCGCTCGCGAAGCGCACCCTGGTCGCGACCGTGATGTCGAACCTCGGGCTCGAGCGCGCGATGATCGCCGCAGGGGGCAAGCTGCTGCGCACCGACGTCGGCGACAGGTACGTGGTCGAGGCGATGCGGGCGAGGGGCCTGAACCTCGGCGGCGAGCAGTCCGGGCACCTCGTGTTCCTCGATCACGCGCCGACGGGGGACGGCGTCGTCGCGGCGCTCCAGGTGCTGGCGGCGATGATCGAGGAGGGCGAGTCGCTCTCGTCGCTCTGGGAGGGCGCGATGCAGCGCGTGCCGCAGGTGCTGAAGAGCGCGCTGTTCCCGACGCGCCTCCCGCTCGAGTCGCTGCCGACGCTCGTGCGGCAGCGGGCGCAGGCCGAGAAGAAGCTCGGCGCCCGGGGCCGGGTGAACGTGAGGTGGAGCGGCACCGAGCCGAAGCTCCGCGTGATGATCGAGGGCGAGCGACCGGACGTCATCGCGCGCCTCGCCGACGAGCTGCTGGAGGCCGCCGCGCGCGACGTGCGCCTCGCCTCGGCGCGCGACGAGGCGTGAGCGTGCCGGCGTACGAGCTGCAGGCCGTGTCACGGACGTTCGGCGTGGGCGACGCCGCGCGGCGGGCGCTCGACGCCGTGTCGCTGACGATCGAGGCCGGGGAGGTGACGGCCATCACGGGGCCGAGCGGCTCCGGCAAGAGCACGCTGCTCGCGATCCTGGGCGCGCTCGACGCCGGGTACGTCGGCCGCGTGTCGCTGCAAGGGGTCGATCTGGCGAGCCTGGACGAGCGAGCGCGCGCCCGCCTCCGCGCGCAGAAGATCGGGTTCGTGTTCCAGTCGTTCCACCTGCTCGCGCACCTCTCGGTCCGTGACAACGTGTCGGTGCCGGCGCTCTTCGCGCGGAGCGCGGGCGATCCCGCGTCGCGCGCCGAGGAGGTGCTCGCGCGCGTGGGGCTGCCGGGCCGATCGCGCGATCGCCCCGACGCCCTCTCGGGCGGACAGCGCCAGCGGGTCGCCATCGCGCGCGCGCTCTTCGCCTCGCCCGAGATCCTGCTCTGCGACGAGCCCACGGGGAACCTCGACCGCGCGTCGTCGGCGGAGATCGTCGCCCTGCTCGTCCGCGAGGCGCGGGAGCGCGGCCGCGCGGTCGTCGTCGTGACGCACGATCCCGAGGTGTCGTCGCGCGCCGACCGAGAGGTGTCGCTGCGGGACGGCGCGCTCGTGGAGGCCGCGTGACGCCCGGCGCCCTCGCGCTCCTCGTCCGGCGAGAGCTGTCGCGCTCCGGCGGCGCGCTCGCCACCGCGGGGTTCGGGATCCTCGCGGGGACGTTCGCGCTCGCGTTCTTCGTCGCGCTCGGCCTCGGCGCGCGCGCGGTCCTGCTGGGCGACGTGTTCCCGCTCGACCGCGTCGAGCTCGAGCCCGAGGCGCGCCCCGAGCCGGGGTTGCTGGCGCTCCTGACGGGTCGCGGCAAGGCGCCGCCCGGCATCGCCCCCGAGGCCGTCGAGCGGCTCTCCCGGCACCCGGGCGTCGCGGCGGCGTACCCGAAGCTGAAGTTCGCGTTCCCCTCCGGGGCGTTCGGCGGCAAGGAGATCATCGGCCGCGACGTCGGCACGCACGAGATGCTCGCGGACGGCGTCGCCCCCGCGCTCGTCGCCCCGGACATCAAGGGGCCGACGCCCTTCGAGGATCCGCTCGCGCGCGGGGGCGCCGCGTGCAGCGTCGACAGCGACTGCGCGTCGAGTGAGTATTGTGAGTTGCCATCCGACGCGGCGCGCGGGCAGTGCTCGGCGCCCGTGCCGGTGATCGTGAGCCCGTACCTGGTCGAGATCTTCAACAAGGGGATCGCGCCCGCGCACGGGCTGCCGCAGCTCGGGATGACGCTCGTGACGCGGGCGCAGGGGGTGACGTTCCGCCTGCAGCTCGGCGTCTCGATGATGGGCGCGGCGAAGCGCGGCAAGTCCCGTGACGTCAAGGCGCGCCTCGTCGGCGTGTCCCGCTCCGCGCTCGATCTCGGCGCGACGCTGCCGCTGCCGGTCGTGGAGCGGTGGAACCGCGAGTACTTCGGCCCGGAGGCGGCGACGCGCCCGTCGAGCCTGCTCCTGCGAACGAAGACCGCCGCCGACGTCGCGAGCGTCGTGCAGGCGGGCGCCGCCGAGGGGCTCGTCGCGAGAGACTCTCGCGCCCGGGACGTCTCCGTCCTCGTCACGAGCACGATCGCGCTCCTGTCGCTCGTCGCCGGCACGATGCTCGTCGTCGGCGCGACGAACATCGCCCACACGTTCAGGATGCTGGTGAGCGAGCGGCGTCGAGAGATCGGCCTGTACCGCGCGCTCGGCGCCACGCCGGGCGACATCCGCGCGTGGGTGCTCGCGCTCGCGGTCGCGGTCGGCGTCGCGGGCGGGCTCGCCGGGGTCGGCCTCGCGCGCGTCGCCGCGTGGCTCGTCGATCTGCTCGCCGCGACGCACCTCCCCGATTTCCCGTTCAAGCCTGCGAGCTTCTTTCTGTTCCCGGCGTGGCTCGTCGTCGGCGCGGCGGCCTTCGGCGTCGGGTTCGCGGTCACGGGCGCCCTGTTCGCCGTCCGGCGCGCCGTGAAGATCGATCCGATGGAAGCGCTCGGCAGCGGCTGACCTGAGGTACGAGAGAGAGATGGCCGCGTGGGCGCTGATCTCGGGGAGCCGCGGCGTCGACAAGTCGCGCGTCGCCGCGGCGGTCGTGGCGGCGCTCACCGCGAGGGGCCTCACGGTGGGCGGCGTACTGCAGGCGCCGCTCGACCCGGCGGGGGCGAGACAGGGGCACGTGGCGGTGCGCGTCGGGAGCGCCGGCGAGCGCGTCGCGCTCGGTCGCCGCGGGGCTCCCATCGAGGGCTCACGCCCCGGCGCCCGGCGAGACTTCTGCGGGTTCGTGTTCGACGACGACGCGTTCGCCGAGGCGCGCGGGTGGGTGCGCGAGGCGAGCCTGCGCGACGACGTGGTGCTGATCGACGAGGTGAGCAAGGTCGAGACCGCGCGCGCAGGGCACCACGACGCCGTGCAGGCGGCGCTCGCCGGGCGCGCGATCGTCGTCCTCGTCGTGCGCGCGGAGCAGCTGTTCGACGTGGTCGAGAGGTTCTCGCTCGGCGACGCGCTGGCGATCCTCGACGCGGAGGACGACGCCGCGCGCTCGGCGTTCGTCGACGCGGTCGCTCGTGCGGCGCGAGGGGACGGGACCACGTGAGCGGCGACTGGTCCGCGCGGTGGCGCGCGCTCCACGCGGCCGCCAGTCGAGACGAGCGGCAGGTCGACGATCGCTGGCGCGAGCGCGCCGCCAGGTTCGACAGGCTCGCGCGCACAGGCGATCCCGAGGGGCTCGACGCGCTCGGGGCGGGGCTCCTCGCGACGGACGCGCTGCTCGACGTCGGCGCCGGCACGGGCAGGCACGCCGTCCCGCTCGCGGCCCGCTGCGCGCGCGTCGTCGCCGTCGAGCCCTCCCGCGCGATGCGTGAGCGCCTGATGGCGCGCGTCGCCGAGGCGCGAGCGCCCGTCCAGATCGTCGAGGGCACGTGGCCGTGCGAGGTCGAGCGCGTCGACGTCGCGATCAGCTGCCACGTCCTGTACGGCGTCGCGGACGCGGCGCCCTTCCTCTCGGCGATGACGGCGGCGACCCGGCGCACCTGCAGGCTGCTGCTCGGGCTGCGGGCGCCGACGGACGCGCTCGCGCCGCTCTGGCGCGCCCTGCACGGCGTCGACCGCCCGCTCCGGCCGGCGGCGCGGGAGGCGCAGGCCTTGCTCCTCCACCTCGGGCACCCGGCCACCCTGCGCGTCCTGCCGTCCGACCGGCGCCTGAGTTTCGAGCGCAGCCCGGAGGATCTCGACGAGCTCTGTCGACGCACGCGCGTGGACGCGACCGCCGAAGGTCGCGCCCGGGTGACCGCGGCCCTCGACGCGCTGGGGGCCGAGCGATCGAGGGAGGGCGGCTGGGATCTCGGCCCGACCGGAGACACCGCGCTCATCGAGTGGCCGGGCGCCGGCTGACGGGCCGAGGCGTCGAGGTGTAGCTGCCGGGAAAAACAGGTTGACACGAGCTTGTGGTTCATTCATGAAAACGATTATCAATACCAGGAAGCGCGGCGACGCACGCTCGCCGCTCCCACACGCGCGGCGCCGTCGCGCAGGAGAGGCCCCAGGCCGGTCATGGCCGATGATCACCGTTCCACCCAGCCTTGGCGGCAGCGCGCGCGATGAAGGGGATCCGCCTCTCCGTCGCGGCGGCGCTGCTCGCGGGCGCGGCCTCGGGGGCCGACCCCGGAGACGTCGTCGTCACCGGCACGCGCACGCCCGAGGCGTCGCAGCGGGCCACCGTCAAGACTGACGTCGTGACGCGCGCGGAGGCGGAGCGTCGGGGAGCGACCACGGTGGCCGAGGCGCTGGCCTCCCAGCCGGGGGTGCAAGTGAACCCTGGCGCGTACGGGTACCTGGGCGGCATCAGCCCCATCCAGATCCAGGGGTTCGACCTCGGCAGGGTGCTCATCCTCGAGGACGGTGAGCCAGTCATCGGTGACATCGGCGGGGCCATCGATCTGTCGACGATCCCCATCGGTGACGTGCAGCGAATCGAGATCGTGACGGGGCCGACCAGCGCGCTCTACGGCTCGAACGCCATCGGCGGGGTCATCAACATCATCACCGCGCGCCCGCGCGACGAGGGCTGGAGCGGGCGGGGCCGCGCGGAGGCGAGGAGCCGGCGCGGCGCGCTCCTCCAGGCCGCGACGGCCCTGCGCCGTGACAGGCGCTGGGTCGCCGTCGACGCGGGCCTGACGCGGCAGGACGGCGTCGTGGCGCGAGAGGGGCTGCCCGACCTCTCCGTGCCCGACAGCGCTCGCTCGCTCGTGGGGGTGCGCGCGGGCACCTCGCTGACGGACGACGCCGACGTCCAGGTGCGCGCGCGCTGGCTGCGCCAGAACCAGGAGGGCCTCCGCTCGCAGGAGTACCCAGGCCTCGGCCGCTACGTCATCTCGGAGCCGTCGACCACCGATCGAGTGGCGCTTCACTTGCAAGAGCTGGTGCGGTTCGGGCGGGGCTCGAGCCTGCGGCTGTCGCTGGGGCGCCAGTGGTCACGCCGCGTGTCGTCGAGCGCCCCAGAGGGCTCGCCGGTCGGGCAGGAGCAGCACAAGTCCCAGGGGCTGCAGAGCCTCGAGGCGACGATGACCCTGGCGGACGGCCCGAGGACCTGGGTCGCCGGCGCGAGGTTCCAGGCGCGTGACTTCTCCCAGCACCTCGTGCGGCGGGAGAGCGTGGGCGGGGAGCTCGTCACGCGCGACGAGGAGCAGATCGCCCCGGCCACCAGGGCGATCGCCGCGCTGTACGGGCAGCTGCAGTGGCGAGTCGGCGAGCGGCTGACGGTGTTGCCCGGTGTGCGCGGCGAGGCGCACGGGCGGCAGGGCAGCGTCGTCGCGCCCCGGCTGGCCGCGGCGCTCCGCCCGTCGGAGCGGTGGACGCTGCGCGCGTCGGCGGGGCGGGGGTTCCGCGCGCCGAGCGCGGAGGAGCTCGGGTTCAACTTCGATCACTCCATGTATGGATACAAAGTCGCGGGGAACCCGGACCTGGCACCCGAGCGCTCCTGGGGTGTCAACGGCGACGTGACGTGGCGGCCGGACGGGCGGACGACCCTGCGCGGCGGCGGCTTCATGACCTGGGTCGAGGATCTCATCGACGTCGACCTCGGCGCGGGCGCGGCCTCGGGCGCCGTGATCACCTACACGTACCGAAACTTCGAGCGGGTGCGGACGGTGGGCGCGCAGCTGGGCGCCACCTTCCGCGTGGCCGACGGGTTCCGCGCCGAGGTGACCTATGATCACCTCTGGACGCGGGACGACAGCGCGGGGCTGCCCCTGCCTGGGCGGCCACCTCACACTGTCACGAGCTCGCTCCGGTGGGAGGTGCCCTGGAGGCTCGAGCTCTACGCGCGCTCGCGCTACGTGAGCGACGCCTTCGTCGACCGCGCCACGCGCACGCCCGGCTACGAGACGATCGATCTGCGCGTCGGCCGCGCGATCTCGACGGACGGGCAGCTCTACGCGGGCGTCCTGAACCTGCTCGACGTGCGCCAGGAGCCTGGGCGCATCGGTGACATGCGGCCGCCGGCCGGGCGCGTCGTCTACCTCGGCGTCCGCGCCACCATCCACGGAGAAGACAACCCATGAAGCGTCATCACTGGTCTCCCATGCTGGCATCCTGCGTGTTCCTCGTGGCCTGCGGCGATGACCCCGGGGCCCCGCCCGGGGGCGCGACCGCGGCCGGGGGCGATCCGTTCGCCAGCGCCGCGTCCGTCTCTGTCGCGGTGCCGGAGACCGGGCGGCGCTACGTGCGGCTGTCGGACGCGTCCGTCGTCACGCCGCCCGACCCGTCGACGTCGAGGGACTGGGACCTCGCGCTCCAGGGCTACGAGGTGTTCACCAACAGCGGCCCGTCCGGGGCGGGGGAGGGCGCCGCGTTCGGCCCGCTCACGAAGCAGGAGTGCGCGGGCGACCGCGCGCCGGTCGTGCCGTTCCTCTGGGCCGATCGCACGGGCGGCGCGTTCCTGGACTGGTACGCGTACGACGGCGCCTCGCACCTCGTCTACAGCCGGCAGCACGTCTACGGCGTGCGCGCCGGGGACCGCGCCTGGAAGGTGCAAGTCATCGGCTACTACGGCGACCAGCACGGCGCGCCCACGCCGGCGCTGTACGGGGTGCGCTACGCCGAGCTGGGCGGCGGAGACGGCGCCGCGCGCACCGTGCAGGTGGACGGGACCGCGGGCGGCGTGTCGGCCGCGCCGGGCGCAGCGAGCGGGTGCCTCGACCTCGCGACCGGCGCCGTGGCGGCGCTCACGGAGGGGGAGGCCCAGGCGTCGACCGGGTGGCACCTCTGCTTTCGTCGAGACGCCATCATCGTGAACGGCGAGGCGGGCGGGCCGGGCGGGGTGGTGGCGGCCGACCTCTCTCCGGGCGACGCGTCGACGGAGACGCTCGACCGTGTGAAGGCGCTCACCGCCGAGCAGCAGCTCGCGCGCTTCGACGCCGTCACCAGGGAGGACGTCGCCGCGGCCGCGATGCGCGGCGACCACGTCGTCAGCACGTTCGATCGGGAGGGGTGGGTCGACTGGACCCACGGCCCTCCGGCGCCGGCGGACGCGGGGTGGCTCGTGCTCGACGCGAGCGGTGGCAACAAATCCCTCGTCGCCTTCGGGGCGTTCGAGGGCAGCACGGCGTCGTCGCCCGGCACCGTCGCGCTGCGCATCAAGCCGGTTCGAGACTGACAGATGAAGACCTTCCTCCTCCTCCTCCCTCCTCTCCTCTCGTTGTGTGCGTGCGGCGACGGTGACTCTGCCGGCCAGCAGCCCGGCGCTGCCGGCGCGGCCGGCGCGGCAGGCGCGAGCGCGGCGCGGTGCGCCTCCGAGCGCACGACGCTCCTCGGCTCCGTGGACGCCGTCGCGCCCACAGACGTCAAGGTCGTCAGCGCCCAGGGGGAGGTGAAGACCCTGTACGTGGACGCGTCCGCCGGGGGGCCGGCCGCCGGGGGCGGGGCCCCTGCCGCAGCTCCATGGGTGTACCTCGCGCTCGAGCGCGGCGAGAAGGCGCCCGTCACCGACGTGACCGCGCTCACCTCGACAGCCTGGGATCTCGCGCTCCGGCGCGCGAGCGTCTACGTCAACTCCGGTGACGGCGGGCCGGGGGTCGGCGGCGCCGTCCTGCTCACGAAGGACTTCGACGCGGTGACGAGCGCTGACGTGGCCGGCGCCACCTTCGCCACGGAGGCGTTCTTCGACGCGTCCTGCGCGCCCAAGGTCGACGGATCGGGCGCCGTGGAGACGACGCTGTCGGCCTGGTACAGCTACGATCCGGCGACGCACTCGGTGTCGCCTGCTCCAGGGACGTGGCTCGTGCGCGGCGCGACGGGAGGCCACTACAAAGTCAAGTTCGAGACCTACCACGGCACCCCCGAAGGCGGCGAGGGCACAGTGAACGGCAGGTACCTCTTGCGGGTGGGGGCGCTCTGATGGCCGCGCGACTGTGCGCTCCGCGCCTCGCCGTCCGCGCCGCCTGGATCGCGGCGCTCACGATGCTCCTCGCGATCGTGGGTTGCGCGAAGAAGCCGGCGCCCGCGGCGGAGGCCCCCGTCGCCGAGAAGAAGACGGGCGTCTTGCTCGTCAGTCATGGCTCGCGCTCCGCGACGTGGCGCAAGGCGCTGGAGGAGCTCGGCGAGCGGGTGAGGGGGCCCATCCTGGCGGGGGGCAAGGTGAAGGAGGTGAAGTCAGCCTTCATGGAGTACACGGAGCCCTCCATCGCGACCCGGCTGAAGGAGTTCGACCGCGACGGGTTCTCGGACGTGGTGGTCGTGCCGGTGTTCCTGACCGTCAGCCCCCACCCCTTCGACGACATCCCCACCATCATGGGGCAGAAGACGGACCCGCAGTCGCTCGAGACCATCAAGGTCGAGGGGATCGAGCGCTACACCCCGCGCGCGAGGGTGCACCTGACGCCGCTGCTCGACTTCACGGATCTGCTGCAGAAGAACATCCTCCGCCGCGTCAAGTCCCTGTCGACCGACGCGGCGAAGGAGGGGCTCGTCCTCGTCGCGTACGGCGACGAGACCTACGAGAAGGAGTGGACCAAGCTGCTCGAGAAGGTCGCCGCCCACGTGGGGGAGCAGACGGGCATCAAGACGAGCGCCCACGCCTGGTGCGGGCACATCGTCCGCTACGATCCGAAGAAGACGACGGCGGCCATCGAGCAGGTGCTGAAGACCCGCGAGCGCGCGCTGGTCATCCCGGTGCTGGTGGCGCACGACGAGCACTTCCAGGTGAAGATCATCGGGGACGGCATCGCGGCGGTCGCGGGGTCGAAGGAGAAGGTGGCGTACCGACCGGACGCCATCCTGCCGGACGACAACCTCGACCAGTGGGTCATCCGCGCGACGATGGAGCGCGCGACGTCGCTCGAGGCCGGGGGCGGCCTGGTGCAGCGGTGAGCGCGCGCGCTCTGGCGCTGCGGCGCCTCGTCATGGTCCTGCACAGGGACATCGGGTACCTGGTGACGTCCCTGTTGCTCGCCTACTGCGTCTCGGGCCTCGCGCTGAACCACGCGGACCTCTGGAACCCTGACTTCGTCATCCAGAAGCGCGAGGTCGCGGTGCCGCGGCGCGACTCCTCCGCGGATCTCTCCAAGGAGGAGGTCGCCGCGCTCGATCGCCTCGTGGGAGAGGCGGAGCACCGCGTCGTCGACCGACCGACCGCGGATCAGGTGAAGGTCTACTACGAGGGGGCGACGCTCCACGTCGACTACTCCGCCGGCAAGGGCCTGTACGAGCGAGTGTCGCGCAGACCCATCATTTACCAGGTCGACGTGCTGCACAAGAACAGCTTCAAGCCCTGGCGATGGGTGTCGGACGTGCTCGCGCTGGCGCTGATCGCCCTCTCGTTGACCGGGCTGTTCGTGCTGCGCGGGCCGAAGGGCCTCGGCGGGCGCGGGTGGCGGCTCGTGGCCCTCGGGACGGCGCCGGGCGTGATCGCGCTCGCGCTGCACGGGTGACCGACGTGGCCCGTCAGCCGGCGCGCTCCTGTGACAGCGCGCCGAGCCTGCCGGCGCGTGACAGCTGCGTGTAGCGCTGCGCCGCGAGCGCGGCCGCGCCGATCGCGCCGGCGCACTGGGCGTCCGGCGGGGCGACCACCCGGAGCGACTTGAACTTGCCCTTCTCCTCGCTGACCAGCGACTCGAGCGCCCGCGCGATCCCGGCGTTCTGCGCGAGGCCGCCCGTCAGGACGACGGCGCCCTCCGCGCCGACGGATCGCAGGAGCTTCGCGAGGCGCCCCGCGATGCTCTCGTGGATGCCCGCGAGGATGTCGGCCGTCGTGATCCCGCGGCTGACCATGTTGATGACGTCCGTCTCCGCGAGGACGGCGCAGATGCTGGAGACGTCCTCCGGCGCCTGGGCCGTCAGGGAGAGCGCGCCCACGTCCTCGATGGGGACGCCTAGGTAGCGGGCGATGTTCTCGAGGAACTGCCCGCTGCCGCTCGCGCACTGGCTGGTCATCCGGTGGCCGAGCACCTTGCCGCGCTCGTCGATCTTGATGGCCCGCGCGTGGAGCGCGCCGATGTCGAGCGCGGCGCGCGCCTCCGGGCAGAGGACGGCGCCGCCGCGCCCGTGCGAGGTGATCCCGTAGAAGTGCCCGGTCGTGAGGCCGGGCGCCTCGCCCTCGCCCGTGCTCGCGACGTAACAAAGCTGACGTCGCGTGACGCCCGCCGCGCCGCACGCCTCGTCGAAGGCCGCGCTCGCCACCTCGTGCATCATCCTGCGGCGGATGCGCTGGACGGAGGTCGCGAGCACCTCGACCTCCTGGCCGGCGCGGCTGCGGACGACGGCGACCTTGACGGCGCTGGAGCCGAGATCGATCCCGGCGCTGAGGAGCTGTGTCATCGTGGCTCTCCTTGCTAGCTTGCCTCCCGCGCGAACGCGGGCGTGACGAGGTTGACGCCGGCGCGCAGATCATCGAGCGCGAACAGCGCGGCGCCGAGCGCCCCCATGTAGATTGAGTTGGGATCGGTGTTGATGGTCACCCCGGCGCCGTAGTTCTCGGCGACGAGCTCGCGCAGCACCTTCACCGCCATCGGGTTGTTGCATACGCCGCCCGTGAAGGTGAACTCGTCGAACACCCCGCCCGAGCGCGCCAGGAGCGACATCGCGCGCACCATGATCGCGCGGTGCAGGCCGGCGAGGATGTCCTCCCGCTTCTGCCCGAGCGCGAGGCGCTCGCGGAGCTCGGCGCTCGCGAACACCGTGCAGGTCGAGCAGACCTTCACGGTGCGCGTCGACTGCAAGGCGAGCGGGCCGAGCTCGTGGAGCCCCAAGCTGAGCTCGTCCGCGATGTAGCCGAGGTAGCGCCCGCAGCCGGCGGCGCAGCGGTCGTTCATCTGGAAGGAGGTGACGACCCCGCCAGCGTCGACCTGGATCGCCTTGGTGTCCTGCCCGCCGATGTCGAGCACCGTGCGCGTGCCGGGGCAGACCCGGTGCGCGCCGCGGCCGTGGCACAGGATCTCGCTGCGCACCGCCTCCTTCGGGAAGGGCAGGGTCTGGCGGCCGTAGCCGGTGCCGACGAACACGATCTCCTCGAGCGTCTCGGCGCTCGCGCTCTCGACGACGCGGTCGAGGGCGCGACGGAGCGGCAGGCCCGCGCCCTCGTCTCGCTGCCAGACGCGGGCGCTCGCCCTGCGGAGCAGATCGGGGATGTCGCGCGAGAGGCGCCGCGTCTCGACGTCGAGGATCGCGCGGTCGAAGACCCCGACCAGCTGCTCGAACGGCGGCCCGCCCTCCCGCGCCCGCGCCTCCGCGCCGGCGACGAAGGCGGCGCCCGCGAGGTCCCGGAAAAAGTCGCTCTTGCGCGCGGCGCCCGGCAGGAAGTCCGCGGGCGCGCGCTCCCTGATGCCGTCGACGATGGCGCCGATGGCAGGCGCGAGCTCCGCGCGGCGCTCGCGGTGGACGAAGCTGCGCGACAGGGACGCGTGCATCGTCACGCGGAGCGCCTCCAGCTCCGCGAGGAACAGCTCGAGCCGGAACGCGCCGTGGAGCTCGTCGAGCTTCTGGCGCGCCAGCTCCGCGCCGGGGCCGTCGAGCGCCTGGGCGGCGCGCTCGACGAACGCGAAGCGCGCCGCGGTGTGGGCCTCGTCCCGCGCGACGGCGCACGCCACCTCGTAGTTGCTGCGGCTGTTGGTGATCCCCCTGCCGACGACGACGCCCTCCTCGTCGAGCATGACGGCCTTCGTGGTGGTCGATCCGAGATCGATGCCGACGACGCACCTCATGACGCGCTCCGCTGGCGGCGCGCGTCGAGCATCTGCAGGAAGCTCTGCACGCGGTTCTCGATGTTGGCCTTGCCGAAGTACCGCGGATCGACGAGATCGGACTCGACGAACCCCCCGGCGACGCCCGTGCGCTCCTCCAGCTGCCGCAGCATCAGCAGCTGACCGACGCTGAACGAGTTGCAGGACTTGACGCTGTTGATCATGAACCCGTCGGCGTCGTACTCGCGGACGTAGCGCTCGAGGAGCTCGACGCGCTTCGGCAGGCTGAGGTTCGTGTAACAGCCGAGGCAGTAGTCGGCGAGGCTCTCGAGCGGTCGCTCGGGGTCGTGGCGAAACCCGCCGTCGTACAGGCCGCCGACGCGCGTGTACGTGCTGGCGACGACGGTCGCGCCCTCGCGCGCGAACATGCGCCAGAAGTCGAAGAAGTGCGTCCAGCTCGGCGGGCCCTCGACGACCAGCCGGTAGCGCTCCTTGGCGCTCGGGCCGTCCGGCGTCACGGGGCCCTCCCCGGAGGCCATGCGCGCCTCGACCTCCGAGCGGAGCTCCCGGTAGTAGGCGACCGCGTCCTCGCCGCCGCGGAACGCGGAGAAGATCGGGCCGACGTAGTACACCCCGCCGAAGTAGCCGTCGATCGGCGAGGGGCGGTGCTTCGCGGACTCCCACACCTTGACGAGATCGTGCTCGGCCTCGCGCGAGCGCGCGAGCGTGTCGGCGAGCACCGTGGGATCGAGCTTCTTGCCCGCGACGGCCTCGAGCGCCGGGATGACGGTGTCGACGAGCTGGCGCACCACGTAGGCGCGCATCTCCTCGGTGATCTCGCCGTTCGACTGGTAGGGGACGTGGAGCATCACCACAGGGCACTTGTAGTGTTGCTTCAGGAGCTCGAACCACTTCATGAAGGTGAAGCACCCCGTGTACGACAGCAGCAGCAGATCGGGCTCCGGCAGCGGCAGGCCGGTCGGCCCGATGTTGCCCTTCTTCATCATGCCGATGTCGCACTTGACGTAGGCGCAGACGTCCTCGGAGTGCCCGCCGCGCTCGGCCTCGTTGATGAAGCCGCCCGACAGCTTGCGCATGCCGGACTGCAGCGCGTTGATCTCGGGGAGCACGGGCAGCATCCCGAGGCTCGTGATGAGCTCGACCAGGTTGCCGGGGACGAAGGTGTACACGACCTTCTTCCCCTCCTCCTTGGCCCTCGACAGCTTGTCGAAGTGCCCCGCGATCATGCGCTTCTGGCGGTCCTGGCTGGCGTCCTTGGCGGCCTTGTTCTCGCTGGGTTTGGTCTGGCTCATGCTGCACCCCACAGTTTGACGGAGTCGGAGAAGGCGCCCGCTTGCTCGCGGATCACCTGGAACTGACCTGTGTTCTCTGCGAACTTGAAGCTCGTGAAGGGGACGCCCGCGGCCCCGAGCGCGGCCTCCAGCATCGGCTGGTCGAGGAGCGCCGGATCGCAGAACGACGCCGCGGCGAACACGACGCCGTCGGCGCGACAGTCCTTCACCTTCTGCAGGAGCGCGGCGCCGTTCTCCCCTGCGCCGATGTAGCGCGACGCGGTGGCGGCCCCGCGCTCGAGGTACGCGGCCGCGAGCGCGTCGAGCAGATCGCCCGACGGGCGCTCCTCGTCGATGTCGCCCTCGATCATGCGCAGGCCGAGCATGAAGTCGTCGTCGACGATGTCGCAGCCGGCCTTCTCGAGCGCGACGATGAGGTCGAGCGGCGGCTGCTCACAGAACGATCCGGTGACGACCACCCGGACGTTGTCATAGGGCTGGGCGTCGCGCTCCTTGACCCTCGCGACGAGCTCCTGGAGGAGCGCCGTGTGCTCCCGCGCGAGCATCAGCCCGCCCGCGCGCGCGGCG
The DNA here is from genome assembly GCA_020849655.1 of Polyangiaceae bacterium. Lineage (GTDB taxonomy): Bacteria > Myxococcota_A > Polyangia > Polyangiales > Polyangiaceae > JADLFU01. The sequence continues at coordinate 58,403 of JADLFU010000212.1, forward strand.
ACGTACGCCTCCGAGGCGCGGATGAGCCACGGGGTCTCGACGCGCACCTCGTCGAGGGCCCGGAGCGCGGCGCGGCGCGCGTTCTCGTCGCGGATGGCGTCGCGGAGGCGCGCCTGATCGAGGGCCGAGGCGCCGCGCGCCGTGAGCTCGCCCGCGATGCGGCGGAGCTCCTGCGCGTAGAACCGGCCGCCGACGGCCATGTCGAAGTTCTGTGGCAGATCGAGGTACGCCGAGTACTTCTCGGGGAAGAGCATCTGCCACATCCCGCCGAGGTTGCGGATGACGTCGCAGATGGAGGGGAAGAGCATCCCGTCGAACGCGTCGAGGCGGCCCGAGACCGCGAGCTCGATGGTGCTGCGCGGAATGTGACAAATGTAGGATTGGAAGTAGGAGTCCCCGCGGATGATCTCGAGCTGATCGCCGCCGCCGTGGATCGCGATGGGCAGGCAACCGAGCGCCTCGAGCAGCGGGCGGGGGCTGTAGATCGGCATGTGGCCGATGACGAGGCGACCGGGGTTCGCGCCCTTCCAGGCGCGCACCTCCGCGAACGTCATGTCCTCGCACAGGGCGCGGGCGCGCGCGAGGACGGCGCCCGCCGGATCGTCGTGGGGGTGTGACATCAGAGATCTCCTCCTTGGGGTGGTCGGAGCGGGGGGGGACGGTGGAGCGAGGTGGAGAGCGTCTCGGCGCGCAGCAGCGCGCGCCGGTCGGGGCAGCGCGCGACCAGCCCGCAGAGCGTCAGCCGGTGGACGCTGCGCGCGACGTCGGCGGCCGAGCCGTGCGTGGGCGCGTGGTGCCAGCTGTAGATCCAGTTGAGCATCCCGAAGAGGTTGTAGGTGGCGAGCTCGAGCTCGGCGTCGGCCACCTCCCCGAGCGCGCTCGCCGCGGGCGCGCCGCAGCCCTCGCGCGCGAGCGCCTGGAGCACGTCGCGCGCGACGGCGAAGTACGCCTCCTTCAGCTTGCGGATCTTCTTGCGGCGCTGGGGCGGGAGCGCGCCCGCCTCGTGCACGAGCACGCGCATCACGTCGCGGTGCTCGAGCACGTAGTGCACGTGGCTCGAGATGAACAAGTAGAGCTGCGTCGCCGCGTCGGGCGCCTGCGTGACGGCCTCGCTCGCGGAGCGGATGAGCGTGTCGAAGGCGTCGCGCTGCAGCTCGAAGAGCACGTCCTCCTTGGACTCGAAGTGGCTGTAGAACGTCGCGAGGCCCTTGCCCGTCGCGCGCGCGAGATCGCGCATCGTCATCCCGAAGTAGCCGTCGCGGGCGATCGCGGCCGCGGCCGCCTCGAGGATCTCGACGCGGCTCTGGGCGCCGCGGGCCGCGCGCGCGTTCACCGGTCCTCCCAGCGGGGTGCGCGCTTCTCGAGGAAGGCGCGCACGCCCTCCGCGCCGTCATGGCTGGTGATGAACTCGTCCACGTACTGGCGGTGGAGCGCGTCGAGCACGTCCCCGACCGCCTGCTCCGCGCCGCCGGCGCGCCTCGCCGCCCGGGTCGCCTGGCGGAGCGCGAACGCGGACAGCCCCGCGAGGCGCGTGTCGTGCAAGTGCGCCGCGGCGCCGTCGACGTCGCCCGTCACGCGCTCCGCGAAGCCGCACGCGACGGCGCGGTCGGCGGACAGCTCCTGTCCGGTGAGCAGCAGGCGCTCCGTGAGCGCGCCCCCGAGGCGCAGCGGGCCGAGCGCCGCGAGCACCGGGGGGAAGGCGCCGAGCTTGATCTCGGGGCACGCGAACACTGCCCTCTCCGTGACGAGGACGAAGTGGCAAGCGAGCGCGACCTCGAACGCCCCGCCGAGGCACTTGCCGTCGACCACCGCGACGACGGGCACCGGGTAGTGGACGAGCTCGCGGATGAGCGCGTGGAACCCGTCCAGCATCGCGGGCGCCTCCTGGGGTGTGTGCTCCGCGACGGAGGCCCCGAACGAGAAGTGCTCGCCCGCGCCGCGGAGGGCGACCAGGCGCAGGCGCGACGACTCGCGGTGGGCGGCGAGCGCCTGGCGCAGCTCGGCCATCATCGCCCCGGTGAGCACGTTGGCCTTGGGGCGATCGAGCGTCAGCGTCAGCAGCCGCTCGTCCGGATCGAGCGAGACGCGGACGAGCGGGGACAGGGGCGTCTCCGCCGTCACCCGAAGGCCTTGTCGCGGGCCGAGGGGGGCAGGACGCTGCGGATCAGCTCCTGGTCGAACGCCGCGCCCTCGGCGATGGCGCGGCGCAGCTTGATGAAGTCGATCTCTCGCTCGTCCCTGGCGCCGAACTGGAAGGCGGGGAAGCCGGCCGCGGCCTCGGCGTTCATGTTGAGCGCCAGCCAGGCGCGGTTCGTCTCGCTGTTCTGGTACCAGTGCGCGAGCTTCTTCTTGCGCAGGCTCTCGATCGTCTTTCTGGCGCACTCCGGGAAGGTGTAGAGCAGCTTCGTCGCGAGCCGCTCGACCGCCTCGTCGAGGCGTGACAGGTCAATCGTGCACGTGGCGGCCAGCGCCTTCGCGGCCGCGGCGTCGTCGCCGGTCTTGTACTCGCCGTGGACGACGCGACCGAGGTCGTCCGTCCACCTGTCGGTCACGACGAACGGGTTGGCGATGAACGCCCCCTCCGCCGTGCGGTACACCGGGGCGGTGTCGTTGACGACGCCGAGGCGCATCGCCTTGTGCGCGGACCAGGGCTCGCAGAGGACGAGGGACTCCGCCGCGCGCCCGACGCCCACGAAGAGATCGAGGAAGTCCGTCGACCCGCCGTCGGGCGCGGAGCCGTGCACCGGGCCCGCCTGGCCGAACCGCGCGTGGTCGCCCGCGACCGTGTAGTCGCACGCCATGCCGATCTCCTGCCCGCCGGCGATGCGCATGCCGTTGACGCGGCATATGACGGGCTTGTCGCAGAGGAGGATGCCCGTCACCATGTCGTTGAAGAGGCGCATGTACTGCAGGTACTCGTGCGGCCTGTGGCGGTAGTAGGTGGCGTACTCCTCGGTGTTGCCGCCGGTGCAGAACGCGCGGTCGCCCGTCGCGGTGAACACGACACAGGTCGCCGCGCGGTCGGCGCTCGCGCGGCGAAACGCCAGGATGACCTCGCGGACGGCGGCCGTCGTGTAGGAGTTGAGCTGCGCCGGGTTGTCGAGCGAGATCCACGTCTGGTGCAGGCCGTCGACCTCCTGCCCGGCCCTGTCCCTCACGGGGCGCTCCTCGTAGCGGATCGAGCGGAACTCGTAGTCGGGGACCAGCTCATGGTTCTTCAGTTGCATATCGGGCTCCTGTGGGGTGAGTGACATGGATCGCGAGACCCATGGTGAGTCAGGGGGTGAGCACCATCCGCTGCTCGAGCCTGTGGTGCGCCATGTCGTCGAGCAGCTCGTTCAGCCGCGACATGGGCGCGACCTCGACGAAGGGGGCGACGGCGACCTCACCCTTCGCAATCAGCCCGAGCACCGCCGCGTACGCCTCGGGCGGGCAGCCCCACGAGCCGTGCACGGTCGCGTCGTGCGCCATCAGGTTGGAGAGGCGCAGCTCGACGGCCTGCGGTGTGTAGCCCACCTGCACGAGCGTGGACGCGCGCCCGAGGAGGGCGAACGCGAGCTGTTGCCCCTGGGGCGTCCCGCTGCACTCGAAGATCTTGTGCCTGTGGCTCGGGGCGGAGGCGTCCTTGACGATCCCTCCGATCTCCTTGCGGAGCTCCTTCACGCCGCGGCCGTCGACGGCGACGCGTCGGTCGACGCCGAACCCCGCGAGCTTGTCCAGGCGCTGTCGGCTCACGTCGACGGCGACGACGGACGCGCCCAGCGCGCGGGCGATCTGCGCCACGTAGCCCCCCACGCCTCCCGCGCCGACGACGATCGCCACGTCGCCAGCCAACAGCTCAGCCCTCCGTGTCGCCTGGTACGCGGTCGAGACGGCGTCCGCGACGACGGCGAGGCTGAGGAGATCCTTCTCTTCGGGCGGCGGATCGATCGCCACGAGCGGGGCGGCGGCGACGAGCACGTGCCCGGCGAAGCCGCCGTGCGCGTCGTTTCCGGGCATCGTCTGGCGCGTGCACGCGTTGCCGCGCCCGCGCGCGCACAGCTCGCAGGCGCCGCACGGCAGGACGGCCGGCACGATGACCGTCCGCCTGAGCAGCGGCGAGGCAGGGTCGCCCGCGGCCACGACGTCGCCGACGATCTCGTGCCCGAGCACGAGCGGCAGCGCGTGGCGAGGCGGGGTCTCGCCGGACGCGAACCCGAGATCCGTGTGGCAGAGGCCGCAGCCGCGCACGCGGACGACGACCTCCGTGGGGCTGGGGGCCGGAAGGACGAGCTCGCGCTGCACGAGCGGCGCCCCGGGCGTCTCGAGGAACCAGCCGAAGGTCGTGGTCGTGGTCGTGGTCATGTCGTGGTGCCTCGCCGAACGATCGTTCGCTGAGCAAAGGTGAAAGCCGAACGATCGTTCGGTCAAGCGCAATGTTCGCGCGTCGACGCGCTGCGGGTGGGGAGGCGTCCTCGCGCGGAGCGGGGGAGCGTCGTGCGCGGCCGCGTCATGCGACGAGGCGGACGGCGCTCCGCGGTGCGGTGGTTGACTCACCGGGGGGCTCGTTGTTGAAGCGCCCCAGGTTCTGTCGGGGCCGATCCCTCCCCCGTGGCGATGCTCCCACGGGCGACCGCGGCCTCGATCCTTCGAGGAGATCCCCATGACCACCCGCACGCCGCTCACCGCCCTCACCGCGCTGCTGCTCGTCGCCCCGTCGGCGCTCGGCGCGCCCGTGGTCTCGGCCCCCCTCGACGTCGCGCCGCGGCGCTTCGTCCCGTCGACCTACACCTCGGAGCCCATCACGTCGTTCGCCGCCGGCGGCGGGGCGATCGCGGTGCTCACGGCCGGTGGCAAGCTCACGCTGCTCCACGAGGATCTGTCGTTCATCGGCGAGCCGCAGGAGCGGGCGGTGGGCGCGGTGAGCGTCGGGTACGACGGCGCCAACTTCCTCCTCGCGCGCCTCTCGGGGCAGCCTCCGCAGGGCAACAAGACGTACCTCGCGGCGCTCCAGCTGCAGCGCGTCGCGCCGGACGGCGCGGTGGTCGACGCCGCGATCACGCTCGGCGACGTGCACGAGAGCGGGGTGTTCGACGCGCCGGTCGCGATCGCGTGCAAGGCGGTCGGAGACTGTCTCGTCGCCTACTCGCTGCGCCTCTACGGCAGCGGCGGGACGACCGAGAAGGATCTCTGGGTCGCGCCAGTGAAGGACGGCAAGCCCGGCGCGTCGGTGAGGCTCACCACCGCCGCGAGCGACCAGATCACGCCGTCGATCGCGTGGGACGGCGCGAGCTGGATCGTGGCCTGGGTGGATCTGCGGTTCGCGAGCTACGACGCGCCCGACTACAAGGGCACGCAGCTCTACGGCGCCCGCGTGAGCCCGGAGGGCGCGGCGCTCGATCCCATCGGCGTGCCGCTCGCGACCTACGCCGAGGTGGCCGACAACCCGAGCGTCACGGCGTCGACGCGTCTCCCCCGGGGGCTCGCGCTCGCGAACAGCGGAGGCACGACGCTGCTCGCGTGGCGCGGCTCGAGCTCGCAGCGGGTGGTCGGCAGGCGGCTCGCCGGAGATCTGTCGTCGCCCGACGCGGCGCCGATCGTGCTCGCCACCCCGGGCCCGTCCTGGGCCGAGGTGCCGAGGTTGCTGCCGGCGTCGGACGGCTTCACCGTCGTCGTCGGTGAGAGCGGCACCGGGGTCGGCGCGACGAACGTGGACCTCGTGTCGCTTGGCCTCGACGCGCAGCCGAAGGGCGCGCCCGTGAAGGCGGGCACCCACTTCGGCCAGGAGGTCTTCGCGGCGCGGTTGAGCGACGGGACCCTGGTGCTCGGCAAGACCGTGCCTGGGCCGAAGTCGAACAGCATCGGAGATCCGTATACTGACGCCTGGGTGGAGCGTGTGGACGGCGCCGGCGCCCAGCTCGCGAGCGTCTGCACGAGCGAGTCGCTGACAGTGGTCGACGGCCGCGCGCTCGCGGAGACCCCCGGGCTGGGCCTCGTCGTCTACGCGGACAACCGCGCCTCGGACAATGGCCCGTACGCCGACCGCCAGGTGTTCGCGGCCGTGCTCGCGGGCGCGGGCGTCCTGCCCGCGGAGGGGCTGTCGCTCCCGGCGCCTCCTCGCAACGAGGTGGTCGCCGCCGCGGGCGCGGGCCGCGGCCTCGTCGTGTGGGAGGAGGGAGCCGCCGGCGCGCGGGACGTCGTCGGCAAGCTGATCGACGCGACAGGGGCGGTGGTGCAAGACCTCACGTTCGGCGCGGCGCCCTACGATGAGTCCGCGCCGAGGGCGGCCTTCGACGGCACGAACTTCGTCGTCTCGTGGATCGATCGCGGCAACGGCTACGACGCGGGGGTCTTCCGCCGCGTCGCGCCGAGCGGCGCCTTCGTCGATCCGGCGTTCGTGTTCGTGTCGCCGGGGACGACGTCGACCACGAAGATCGACGAGCTCGTCTGCAACGCCGGCGGCGGCTGCCTCGCGCGCGCGGGCTCTCTCTACCACCTGATCGAGGACGCCAAGGTGACAGCGAGCAAGTCGGGCTCGGCGTTCGGGCTCCCCGTCCTCGAGGTGCCGCGGCTGGCGGGCGGCGCGACCGGCTTCGCGCTGCAGACGAAGGGGGCGAAGTTCGCCGACATCGCGCTGGTCCGGCTCGGCGCGGATCTCTCGGCCGGGGACGCGTCGCCGGTGGATTTGTTCGATGCGCACTACGTGAGCGGCCTGGTGCCCGGCCTCACTGTCGTCGGCTGGAACGGCGGCCGCTACGTGTCGGCGTGGCAGAATTCCAAGGGGGTGTCACTCGCGAGCCTCGCAGAGACCGGCGGCGCGTCGCCGCCGCTCTTCCTGACGCAGGTGGCCGGCGTGCCCGGGCCCACTTCACCGATCGGCAACGAGGCCGCGCGCAACCTGCTCGTCTCCGGCGAGTCGGATCGGACGGTCGTCGGGTACCAGGACGCGGGGCGCCTGATGATCAGGAGCATCACTGGCCTCGAGGACAACAGTGGTCCGGGGGGCGCCGGAGGGGCAGGGGGCGCAGGCGGGAGCGCCGCAGGTGGCAGCGCGGGCGTGGGTGGCAAGGGCGGCGCGGCGGGCAAGGCTGGCGGCGCCGGAGGTGGCGGGGCGGCCGGGGCGAGCAGCGGCGCTGGCGGCACCAGTGGCGCCGGCGGGAAGGGGGGCGGAGCTGCTGGCGCGGGCGGCTCGAGTGTGGGAGGCGGCTCGAGTGTGGGAGGCGGCTCGAGTGTCGGAGGGGGCGCGGGTGTCGGAGGCAACGCAGGCGTTGGCGGCGCAAGTGTCGGAGGTGGCTCGGGTGTCGGGGGCGGCCCGGGTGTCGGCGGCTCGCCTGCGAGCGCGGCGCCGACGGGCGGCGCACAGGCTGGAGACGACGGAGGCTGCGGTTGTCGCGTGGCCGGCGGGGAGCGCCGCTCAGGCGTCGCCGTCGCGGGGCTCCTCCTCGGGCTGGCGTCGGCGCTCCGTCGGCGCGCGCTCTGCTCGAGCGAGCCGAGGCGCGACGCATGAGCGTTCACACGTCCGCCTCGGCCCCCATCCGCGTCGACTTCGTCCCGCAGGCGACGCTCGGCACGCCTGGCCGGCTTGGCATGACCTTCGCCCCCGGCAAGAAGGATCGCGGGATGTACGCGACCTGGGATCGCGATCTCGGCGCCGATCTCGCGCGGCTCCGCGACGTGTACCGGACGTCGGTCCTCGTCTCGCTCGTTGGAGGACGCGGAGCTCGCGCTCCTGTCGATCCCGGGGTTGGTCGAGGCCGGTACGCGCGCCGGGCTCCTCGTGGTGCGCCGGCCCTTCCGGGACGCCGGCGTGCCCTCGTCGGTCGGCGCGGCCGACGAGATGGTGAGCACGATCCTCGACGCGCTCCGCGCCTCCCGGGACGTCGTGGTCCACTGTCGGGGAGGGCTCGGTCGCACGGGCCTCGTGGCCGCGTGCTGCCTGGTGAGAGTGGGAGAAGGCGCGGACGCCGCGATGCAGATCGTCCGCGCGGCGCGCGAGGGAGCGATCGAGACCCGCGGTCAGGAGGCGTTCGTCCGGGCGTACGCGGCGTCGATCGGGGGCGCCACCCCCAGCCGAGGCTGACAAGCTGGCCTTCCTGGCCGTCGACGGCGCCGACGAGCACACCTCGTCCGCGTACTCGTGAGCGCCATGGTCCTGCTCGTCCACTCTCGCGGAGCGGGCGACGAGCATCGGGCCGACTCTTCGGCGAGCCGTCGGCCTGCTGCCGCGCGGCGGGGCCGCCGGGGTGGATCACCATCTCGGCGCTCCCGTCGCCAATCAGGCCGCCGGGCGGATCATCTCGTCGGCCTTGGGTGGATCAGCTCCAGGCCGGCGCTGAAGCCCTCCCCTCCAGGAACTGACCGAGGTCGTTCTCGACGTGGGGCTCGCCTCGTCATGGAGCGGAGGACCGACTGCAACTGCCACGTGAACGGGATCCTCTCCCCCCTCGACCTGCCCCCGAAAAGCCGGAAGCCCCGGGGAGGCTCGGGGCCTTCCGGGGCTTCAGGTGTCTCCCACGAGGTCGTAGGAAACGGTAGTTGCGCGGGGCCAGTTCGACCGATCTCTACGGGGGCTGGCGAGCGGATTCCGTGGGATTTCACGGTGGGCCCCCCTCCGGACCGGCGGAGGATGCCCGGGACGTGGAGGCGTCGGATCGGGTAGCCGGTCAGGTCGAGCCGTCCGGGCCAGGCGGACCACCGTGCGCCTGAGCCGGCGCTAGGTCGCCGACTTCGAGCGACGTGAGCAGGATGTTATTCCGCATGACGGTTGCGAGGCTCGTCGGCGCGGCCGAGCCAACGTCGTAGCCGTTTGCCGCCGAAGAGGACGTGTGCCGCACGTAGATCACGTACTCGGCGGTCCCTGACTTCTCACGGTTCATGTCGCCATCCCTCGAAGGTGCGCTCGTCTTGGATCGCGTTCTGGTGCAGTCCGGGTTGTAGCTGAATCTGACCGGCTGGCGTGCCGTTGAGAAGCGCGACGATGACGCGATCCGGAACCACGACCCTCAGCGGGCTCTGGTTCAGGCCGCTGTACCTCACGACAGATGCGACCGCCCGGAGGACGACCTTGGCATGGGTGGTGGCTTCGAACACCGTGTTCAGGACGCGAGCCCGGCCGAAGGCCGGCATCAGGACGACCCGGGCGTACACCTGCGAGTCGTCGTCAAGGCGCCGAGTCGCGATGACCATCGTGAGCGGGTTCACGGCGGCGGCGGGGGCGGCGGTCACGGGGCCACCTCCGGCCTGGGGAGGTTGGGTTGTCGGAGCCCTTCGCCGAGGCCCACCTGGTGGAGCAGGAGGAGGACGGCCTCCCGGAGCACCTCATGGCGGTGGAGCCCGAGGTCCGCGGCTGCGTGAGCGAGCCTCGTGCTCCAGTCGTTGGGGATAGTGGTCCTGATGTGACGGTCGTGCTGGTCGTGACGGTCGTGCATGGCTGCTGCACGACACCGCCAATAGAAGGACTACCGACCGAGAAGCTCTCCTACGACTTCAGCAGCGCGGCGTACTCCGCGTCGTCGGAGAGCTTCGTCACCAGGAAGTCCACCCACTCCGGCGTGTACCCATAGTCCCGGTGCCTCGGATCGGGCACGCAGTACTTCACGTTGCAGGCGGCAGGCTCAAACCCCTGCTTCCGGACCTTGTAACGGGCCCACGCCAACGTGTGCTGGTGCATCGTGAACGCGCGTCCGATCCGGGAAGCGACTTCCTTCACGACCTTCGTTGGGTTGAGCAGGTTCGCGTTCGTGACGGGCACTTGGCGCTCCTTCACGAGGGCGATCTGCTTCTGGATCTGCGCCATCTCCTCCGGGCGGTTGGGGTCGTACTTGACGAACTCAAACGCGAGGTCCGACGTGCTCGCGTGATTGCCCGCCTTCGGCACCAAGAAGACTCGAAATGCGAACCGGGAGTCCTCGTAGAGGTGACCCGGTAGTTCGGTCCGGTAGGTGTCGATGAACTGCTTCACGTCATCGAAGTACTTGGCTTGCAGCTTCCGAAGAGCCTCGGTCTGGCCGGCTGTGCGGACCGCCGTCGTCTGCAACGGGACCGCCAGGGACTCCCGGATCGCGTAGTAGGTGCCGAAGTGCTCGACGAGCATGTCGTCCACATCGGCAAGA
>JADLFU010000213.1 GCA_020849655.1 Polyangiaceae bacterium
CGAGACGCATCATCTCGGGCCCGTGACGTTGCGCGCGGGCGCGGGTGGCGCGGGCGGCGCGCCGGGGTCGCCCGTCCAGCTCGTCTCGAGCGAGGGCGGATCATCGTGCGTCGTCTCGTGGTCCGCTCCGCAGACCGATCTCGGCACAGGCACACCCTCGTACCACGGGCTAGTCGTAGCCCTCGAGGGGCGTCAGGGGTCGCGATGGACGCCGGTACGTCGCGCGTGGGCGCCCGCGTACGCTCTCGGATCGCGGCAGCTCGTGCAGTACCAGGGCGGCGCGTTCGAGCAATTTAGGGCGCTGCTGTGGATCGAGAAGTCGGGGATCACGCCGACGACATGGGCAACCGTGATCCGTGACCTCCATGTCGATCTGACCGTAGGCGAGGCGGGCGCCGGCGGTGTCGCGCCGGGCGCGTCGTTTCTCCTCACGGGCCGGACATCGTCCATGCCCGCGGGCTCCGACGCGCCGCAGGTGTCGGCGTCGCCCGAGCGGCGGCGCCTCATCGTCGAGCTGGTCGACTTGCTCGGCGCGATCGGCGCGGGCGTCGCGTGGTCGCCCGTCGATCTGTCCCCGCCGCTGTGGGTGCCGCTCTCCGTCGGTGTGCCGCGCGTCTTCGAGTCGTCCGCGCCCCTCTACGTCGGCGCCGACCCCGCGGGGTCGGCGATTGACGTGTTGGTCGTCGAGGAGCTAAGTTAGAAATTAATTCGACCCCGCGCGCCTGCAAGCGCCGGGGTCATGGCCCACCGCGAAGGAGCGCGACGGACATGCGGAGCATACATCACTACTGGGGCGAGTGCGACACCGACGACCGAGAGCGATATCGCGATCGTGGTCACCGGTGGCACGACGACGAGCGCTCGCCCGATCCGTGCCGCTGGTGCGGGCTGGTGCGCGCGCGAGCGCTCGGCGGCGCGTGGCGCTACCGGCGCGCCGACGGCGGACGGTGGTTCTCCGAGCTGCCGTGGTGCTCGCAGTGACGTCGCGACAGCTAGCGCTCGCGCTCGTCGGCGTGCTAGACGTGGATCCGTGCAGGGCGAGAGGCTCGGACGGGGGTAGTGCCCCGTCCGGGACACCGCCCGGACCGTCTCGCGACGGCCCGAGCCTCGCGCCCTGGACGGCTGCGGTCCACACGATCGACCACCCGTCGGGCCGTCACGCCTGGCGCGACGACGTGTGCGCACGCTGCCTCGCGATCCGCCGCGACGCTCGGCCCTACCGCGCCGAGCTCCCGTGCTCGATCCGCTGGATCTACCAGCTCGCGGACGGCACCTGGAGCGCGGAGCGTCCGCGGTGCACCGGTCACGCGCTTCGATCCCCCCCCCAGGCGAGGGCGGAGCGAGACGGTCCGGGCGGTGTCTCCTCTCCACACTCGGGGTCCGGGGCAGAGCCCCGGCGAGGCCACGGCGAGGGGATCCGATGACGCGCGGCGCCGCGCGTTGCGTCATGGGGGCCGCCGGAGGCGGCGCGGCGCCGGTCCCGGCGCCCTCTCGGGAAGAAGCAAGCAACCTTTCCGCCGGGGAAACCGGCGATAGGCGGATCGAGGCCAGGCGTCGTCGGTACGCGCGGCGTCTCGGGCTACGGCGGGCCTACGCCCGCGCGCCCGAACTCGCCGAGCTGCGCACCGTCGAGGGTTACCTGCCCCGTTTCGCTCGGTGCGGTCACCAGTGCCGGGCCGGGACCGTCGAGGTGCGCGTAGAGCCGACGGACCACGGGGCGCGTGGGTACCTCGCCGGCCTCGAGTCGTGCGAGTCGGTGTGGGCGTGCCCGGTGTGCTCGGCGCGGATCTGGGCTCGTCGGCGGGATGATCTCGATCGGGTCGCCGCGTGGGCCCGTGACCAGGGCGCGCGGTCGTGGCTGCTCACTTTGACCGTGCGGCATCGCGCCCGACACGATCTGCGCGCGCTACGCCAGGGGATCGCGCTCGCGTGGACGAAGTTTATTTCGGGGCGATTTTGGCAGTCGTTCCGCCAATTTTTGGGCTGCGTCGGGTACGTCCGCCGCATGGAGATCACGTGGGGGCGTCGCCACGGGTGGCATCCGCACCTCCACGTCCAGATCCACCTGCGGCGCGATCTCGACGACGAGCCACTGGCCGAGCTGTGGCGCGCGCGCCTCGCGACGCGCTGGCGCGAATGCGTCGAGCGCGTGCTCGGAGCCGAGCACGTCCCGGATCTCTGGCGCGGGTGTGATCTGCGCGTGCATGACCGCGCCCATGCGTACCTCGGAGAATCCTCGCTGGAACTCTCCGACGCCGACGCGAAACGCGCGCGCCGCCGCTCGCGCCTATCGATCGGCCAGCTCGCCGATCTCGTAGCGGCCGGCGTGCGCGCGGACGCGTCGCGCTCGACGCGTGAGCGGTACGCTCGCGCCGCGCGCGCGTGGTGTGAGTACGTGCTCGCCACGCGCGGCGCGCGTGCGCTGACGTGGTCGGTGGGCCTGCGTCGCGCGGCGGGCCTCATCGAGGATGAGGATTTGGCGGACGCGGAGGCCGACGCGGCAGAGGCAGTGCGATCGCCCGTGCTCGCAACGCTGGAGGGCCAGATCTGGAGCGAGCGCGTGCGGTGGCGCTATCGCGAGATTTGCGGCCTGCTCGAGGCCGCGGAGCGCGGCGATGTGGACGCGCTCGTGCGCGCG
>JADLFU010000214.1 GCA_020849655.1 Polyangiaceae bacterium
CCGCAGTCGCACCTCCCGCACCCGCAGTCGCACCTCCCGCACCCGCGCCCGCTCCCCCCGCGCCGGCAGCCGCACCGCCCGCGCCGGCAGTCGCACCTCCCGCGCCGGCAGCCGCTCCGCCCGCGCCGGCAGCAGCACCTCCCGCGCCCGCGGCCGCTCCTCCCGCGCCGGCAGCCGCACCTCCCGCGCCGGCAGCAGCACCTCCCGCGCCCGCAGCCCCTCCTCCCGCGCCCGCGCCCGCGCCTGGGCTCGGGGCTTGCGCCTCGCCCCCTCCGCTCCCACAGCCGGCGGCGAGCGCTAGCAGGATCAGTGACAGCGCGGCCGGAGCGGTGGAGAGCCGGGGGAAGAGCCTCATCGTCCCCAAGGCTACCACTTGGGGGTGGGAGACCCGTGGTCGACGAGCACCAGAGGGGCGAGACAGCCGGGACTGCCCCGCGAACTTGGCCCGGAGAAAACAGCGTCGGTAAGCGCGGGGCATGGAGTCCCCCGACCGCGATCCTCCCGAGCTCCCGCTGCCCCGCAAGCTGGGCCGCACCACGCTGCTGCGGCTGCTCGCGCGCGGCGGCATGGGCGAGGTCTACCTCGCGGCCGTCGGCGCGATCGACGGCGCGGAGCGGCCGTGCGTGGTCAAGGTCATCCGGCGCGAGCACGCGCAGGATCCGTCGTTCTTCGCGCGGTTCCTCGACGAGGCGCGCGTGCAGGCGCAGCTCGGGCACCCGGGCGTCGCGCAGATCCTCGAGGCCTCGATGGAAGGCGACGCGCCGTACGTCGTCGTCGAGTACGTCGAGGGCCGCAGCCTCTCCGATCTGCGCGCGCGCGCCATCCAGTCGAGCGTGAAGATCGGCTGGGCCGACGCGGTCGCGATCGGCGTCGGGATCGCCGAGGGCCTGACGGCGGTCCACGAGCGCAAGGACGCGCGCGGGCAGCCGCTCGCGATCGCGCACCGCGATCTGTCGCCGCAGAACGTGATGGTGAGCTTCGACGGCGACACGAAGCTCATCGACTTCGGCACCGCGCGCGGCGCGAACCGCAAGAGCCGCACGGTCGCGGGGGTCGTCTACGCGAAGCCCGGCTACGTCGCGCCCGAGGTCGCCAACGCGACGCCCGGCGGCCCCGAGGTCGACGTCTACGCCCTCGGCGTGATGCTGTGGGAGCTGTGCTCGGGCAGGCGGTTCCTCCAGGGGGACGCGCAGGAGCACATGGCGGCCGTCGGGCAGAACCAGCGTCCGCTGCCGCCGATCGCCGCGACGGTGGGCGCCCCGGCCGGGCTCGACGAGGCGCTCGCCGCGATGACCCGCCACGACAAGGCGGCGCGGGCGACCGCGCGCCAGGCGACGACGGCGCTCGTCGGGCTGATGACGTCCGCGCCGCCGCTCTCGAGCGGTGAGCGGGGCGTGCGCGCGCGCGCGGCCCAGCTGCTCGCGGCGCTCTACCCGGGCGAGCCGGCGCGAGGGCGCGCGGAGTTCCAGCGGCTGCTGTTCGACGCGAAGAAGCAGCGCGCGATCACCGAGCGCGCGGACGCCGCCGCCAAGCCAGCGCCGCCGCCCAGGCTGCCCGACGCGGACGGCACGCTGCCGGGCACGCGCTACCGCCTCGGCAAGCGCCTCGGGGCGGGCGCGAGCGCGGAGGTCTGGGAGGCGACGCACATCGATCTCGAGCGACGGGTCGCGCTGAAGGTGCTCCTCACGTCGGCGCTCTCGAAGAGCCCCGAGGTCGACAGGTTCCGCCGGGAGGCCGCGCTGCTCGCCGAGCTCACGCACGCGTCGCTGCCGCGCCTCCACGAGTACGGCGCCGCGAGCGACGGGCGCCCCTTCGCGGCGATGGAGCTTGTCGAGGGCGAGACGCTGGAGACGCTCCTGCGGCACGAGCCCGAGCCGTCGACCGAGCTGCTGATGCGCGCCGTCCGCGGGGTGGCCGCCGGCCTCGGCGCGCTGCACGACGCGGGCTACGTGCACCGCGACGTCAAGCCCGCGAACGTGCTGCTCGCGCTCGACGGGCGCGTGCTGTTGCTCGATCTCGGGCTCGCCGAGCGCGTCGACGCCTCCGTGCGCGCGACGGGCAACACGCCGGGCGTGACCCTCTACGGCACGCCCGAGTACATGCCGCCCGAGCAGGCCGACGGACGCCGCGTCGACGCGCGCGCCGACGTCTACGCGCTCGCCGGCGTCGCGTACGAGGTGCTGACGGGGCGGACCCCGTACGCCGAGCACGCGGGCATGGCCCAGCTCGAGCAGAAGCGCGCGCGCCCGCCGGAGAGCCTGCGCTCCCGCGCGCCGTCCCGCCAGATCGGGCGTGAGCTCGACGCGGCCGTCCTCCGCGCGCTGTCGCCGAAGGCGGACGATCGCCCCGCGTCCCCGGCGAAGCTCGTCGAGTCGCTCGAGGAGGCGCTCCAGGCCCCCGCGCGGGCCCAGGCGCGCCGGCGCCGCGCCGGTGGGCTGCTCGTCGGCGCGTCGCTCGCGGCCGCGCTCGCGGTGCTCGGCGCGGGGCTCGTGCGCACGCAGCCGCGCGCGCGGGAGCTCGCCGAGGCGGTGCGCGCGAGGGTGATGGGCCCCCGCTCGCAGCCGGCCGCGCCCGCCCCCGTCGTCGCGTCCGCGGAGCAGACGCCCCCGGTCGACGCCGCGCCGCCCGAGCCGCAGCCGGTGCCCGCGGCCCCCGTCGCCGCGGCGGAGCCGGCGCCCGTGCCCGACGACGAGCCCCCAGCGATCAAGCCCAACACGGATCCCGCGAGCCCCCGGATGAAGGCGCTCGCCGCGGTCACGAAGGGCCGCTGGCGCCAGGCGCTCAAGCACGCGACGGCGTGGGTGAAGGACGATCCGACGAACGAGGCGCGCTACACGCTGGCGAAGGCGCAGGCGCACGTCGGGCGCGTCGGCGACGCTCGGGCGACGCTCGAGGCCGTGCTGGAGGCCGAGCCCTCGATGGACGAGGCG
>JADLFU010000215.1 GCA_020849655.1 Polyangiaceae bacterium
CTTCACCCACACCTCGTAGTCCTTCTGCTTCACCGCCGTCTTGTCGATGCAGTACGACCACCCCGACGGCGTCGTCAGCAGCACCATCGGCGACCCCGCCGACGGGCACGGCGACGGCGCGGGGGTCACCGGCGTCACGCGCGCGTCGTCCGCGCCGATCTCGGACTTCGTGCACGACGACTCCAGCGCCGCGAGCGGCAGCAGCGTGAGGGACCACAAGGCAAGTAGATTCTTCATGTCGAGCTCCTCGGTAACAGCCAGATGTCCCACGGTTGTGCCATCGGCACCCACGCGCTGTCGTAGGTGGTGTAGCTGGGCGACAAGAACCAGTACGGCGTGCCCGCGTAGGGCCCCGTCGACTGCACCCACAAGAGCTCGGGCAGATCGTCGCCGTTGATGTCCCCTATCGGCTCGACGGTGACGCCGAGCGGCGTGTACCCGAGGTTCACGGTGGTCACCGGAGCGCAGCCCGGCGGCGCGATCTTCAGCAGCCCGTCCGGGCTGCTCGCCATGCTCGGCTGGTCGAGCACCGCGAAAGAGGTCTGCGCGTTCGCGCCGCCCCACTCCGCGTGCAGCCTGGTACCGACCCCGCCCATCGGGCGCCCGCCGCCGGGGCCCGCGTTGAAGCATGTCGTGGAGGCGGCGTTGTTGTGCGGCGAGTAGAGCGTCGTCACATAGCCCAGCTCGGGTTGCCACAGCGCGAGGGCGGCGCGCCGCTCCCGGAGCCCGCTCGCGACGGTCGGGCGGTCGGCCATCCCCCGCACGACCACGGCGCCCGACCGCTGGTAGGGGCTGCCGACGCTCGATGGCGTGTAGTACCCGGGGAAGCTGCGCACCACCTGCGCCCACGAGGTGCCGCTGGTTTTCAGCCGAAACTTGACGTTCGCGGGTTCGTAGGTGGCGAAGTCACTGATCTCGTCGCCGTCGAAGAGATCGACGATGGGCTCGGCCGTCCCGGTGCAGGTGTCCGGCGCCGTGTACGCCATCTGGGTCACCTTGGTGGTGCCCTGGCCGTCGTTCGAGTGTCGGAGGAAGGTGCACGTCGACGGCCTGTACGCTGCGAAGGCGCGGCTGCCGCCGTTCTTGAAAACGAACGGCACGTCACCGCGCGTCGCGAAGCTGCTGGCGGATGAGTCGCGCAGCGTCGGGGAGGCGGCGCAGTCGAAGGTGCCCCACGGCGTCGACGGCGTCGGACACCATCGAAAATGGCCCAGATCGGTGGCCGGATCGATCTCGTAGACGACGGCGTCGGTGCGCCCATCGCCATCGATGTCGGCGACCAGCGGGATCGCCGAGGGATCGGCGCCAAGCAGCACCTGGAAGGTGGCGCCGTTGCTCGACAGCCTGACGATGAACCGTCCGCCGCTGGTGCCGCCGCCGGCGTGGGCGGGCCGGTAGGTGGCCAGGTCTCGCAGTCCATCGGCGTCGAAGTCGAGATCGTACGCGGGGGCCCGGTGCAGGTGCTGGCCGAGCGAGGGACGCTTGCTGGGAAGGCCCAGGAACTCCTGGGGGATGGTGAAGTCCTGGTTCTGCACTACCCTCGTCGCGTACCGCAAGTTGCGGCGAATCAGCGCGATCTGCGAGGGGCTGAAGGACGCGGGCTGCTCCTGACTCCCCTGGGGTGGCGCGCCCTGGTTGAAGTACGACATCGCGTTGGCGCCCCACGGCCCGCTCGTGGACGGCAACCCCGTGCCGAACGTCAGGCCTCGCTGCAGCGCGGGCGACCAGTGGTCGTGGTACTCCGAGTAGCCGTTCAGCCCCGGCAGCCAGCAGTACAGGCGGCCGTCCGCGGTGTTGCCGCACTGCGGGTAGCAGGGACCGTCGGTGCAGTTCAACACCGGCCAGAGACTGCCTCCCAGGGCCAGGATGTCCGCGGCCGCGGTCCCGCTGGTGGGGAAGACGTGCGGGTGCGACGGCGAGGAGCCGGGTTGGTAGAAGAGGTCCCAGGCGGCAGCGAAGCCCGTCTCCGTCTGGTTGCGCGAGTCGAACGAGGTGTTCGCAGCGTTGATGTGCGCGAGCCCGAGGTAGTGCCCGACCTCGTGCGCGAGGCGCGCGGGCTCGTACGCGGCCGACCGCACGATGTGGACGGCCCGGCCCTGGTCCGGCCCGTGCGCCCAGGATCCGTGCGCGTTGTCGTGGCACGGCACCCACACCGGGATCGAGGCCGGCGGGTGGCAGGCCAGCGACGCCCACGCGGCCCACGTGGTGAGGTTCCACTCAGGGGTGGAGGCGGGGGGTGTGCACGCTGGGTAGATGGTAGCGATGTCGTTCGCGATCGACCCGGTGCTCGCGGGTGCCTGCGGCGCGTAGTAGGGCAGGGCGAACCAGCCCGAGTAGTACAGGTTGGGCGCGTGGTACGAGGCGACCTCGGCGACGAACTGCACTCCGGCGGGCCGGTAGACCTCGTTCATCATCCTCACGCCGTCCGCGAGGCGCGCCTCGTCGAGGCAGTCGGGATCGGTCGCCTTCCGGCGCAGCTGCATGAACCTCATGGGGATGACCCGCTCGATGCCCACCGACTGCAGGGCCTCTCGCTGCTCCCCCACTGGCTCCACTGGCTCCACTGACTCGCTCGGCGCCGCGCGATCGACAGCGGCGCCGGGGGCCGAGTCACACCCCCACGTGGCGAGCGCGATCGACGCTACCGTCCCAAATCGAAAAATCCACCCACACTGGGGGGGGGGGGGGTAAGTTTGTGAAAAGGAGAGTGACTGAGCATTCGTCGCGCCTGGCTGCCAACCCTTAGCAGCGCGCCCGGCAGTGTCAAGCGCGAGCAAGTGCAACGGGTGAGAAATGTCAATGACGCGGTGCGCACTTCGTGAGGTTTCACGTTGGGCACAGCCACCGGGCTGGCGCCGCCCGTCCGAGGGCCGCTCGCGGTCGACGCGCGCGCCCGCTCGTGCTCGAACCTCGGGATGCAGCTGGCACCGCCCCTCACCCCGCTCGATGGCCTCGACGCCGCGCTCGAGGCCGAGGGCTATGCCGTGCTCGACGCCTGCGGCACGGGCGCGCTGGCGGGCGTCCGGCCGGGATCGTTCGACGCGCTGGCGAGCGCCTGGGAGGCCCTGCCGCCCGATCCCCACCTGCGCGACGGCGGGCGCTACCGCGCTCGCAGACACGCGTCGCTCGTCGTCGACGCGCGCGAGGGCGCGGCGGAGGTGGTCCCGCACCGGGCGCACTTTCAGCCCGTCGAGTACAACGCGCTGCACGGCGGGCTCGAGCGCTGGTTCGATCCCGTCGACCCCGCGTGGCTCGAGGCCGCGCCCTTTCGCGGGCTGCTCGCGGCGCTGGCGACGCGGCTCGGGCGGCGCACGGGCGTCCCACGCTGGTTCGTCGAGGTGCATCAGTTTCGTATCGACACGCGCGACGGCATCGGCCGCCCGACGCCCGAGGGCGCGCACCGCGACGGCGTGGACTTCGTCGCCGTGGCGCTCGTGCAGCGACGGGACGTGCGAGGGGGCGAGACGCGCGTGTTCGACGCGCGCGGGCCGCGCGGGGTGCGCTTCACGATGAGCGAGCCGTGGTCGCTCCTGGTGCTCGACGACGCGCGCGTCATCCACGAGACGACGCCCATCCAGCCCGAGCGCGCCGGCGGCGTGCGCGACACGCTCGTCGTCACGCTGCGGCGCGGGGGGTTCCAGGCGCTGTGACCCGACGCGCTCGCGTCGCGGGTGTCGTCGCCGCGGTCGCGGCGGCGCTCGTGGGCGCGTGGCTCGCGCTCGCCCGGCGCGCGCCGACCGTCTCCGCCTCGGCGGGCGCGAGCTGGACGGTCGTCGAGCTCGCCCCCGGCCCCGTGCTCCTCTCCCCCGCGAAGCGCCCGACGTGGCGCGGAGATGAAGTCGTCGCGCTGTCGTCGCTCGAGGGCGACACGCTCGTCATCGAGCCGCGCCCGGCGGGGGAGACAGCGCGCGTCGCGCTCGCGGGTCGAGGCGCGCTCGCCCCGTCCGGCGCGCCCGCGGTGCCCCTCGCGGGCGGCTGGCTCGTTCCGCTGTCGAGGCCCGCGCTCCCCGGTGACGCGGCGCTGATCCTCGCCCGCGGGGCCGAGCCTCGCCTGATCGAGCTGCCGCCTGGCGAGCGCGTCGTCGCGGCGCGCGCGGGCGTCGAGCCGGAGCTGCTGCTCACGGGCGCGGGCGACGGGGGCGCGGCCGCGCTCGTGCGCGTCGCCGTGCTCGACGACGGCGCGCTCGTCGAGCGAGAGCGCGCGACCGTGCCGTACACGCCGACGCTCGCGCCGGTCCCGGTCGAGGATCAGCGGTGCGGCGTGGCGGGCGAGCGCTACTCGCCGCTCCTCGCGCGGAGCCCGGCGGGCGGTGTGCTCGTCGCCGTGACCGACGAGCGGATGTTCCCGCTGAGGTTCCCGGCCTCGCCGACCGCCGCCGTGGCGCCCGTGTGCGGCCCGTGCCCGCCGCTCGCGATCTCGCGCGACGGGGACGACGTCACGCTGCTCGTCAACGTGGGTCGCAAGCTCGCGAAGAGCCCGCTCGTGGCGCCGGCGCGCCCGGTGCGCGCGGCGAGCGGCGCGTGTGTCGACGGGCGCACGGTGGTCGCGCTGGCGGCGGGCGACGCCGTGTGGGTCGCGTCGACGCCGCCGGACGGCGCGTGGAGGCTCGGCGAGCCGGTCCGCGTCGCCGGCGCGACCTCGGACGGCGCCCCCTCGGAGGTGAGGATCGTCGGCGCGGGCGCCCGGCTCGATCTGTTCCTCCGCCGCCCGCGCGGCGCGACGGTGACGCGCCTGACGTCCGCCGATGGCGGGCGCTCGTGGCGGTGACGGGCGCGCAAGCGATGCGCGCGCGGGATCGCCTGCGCCGCGGGGCGGTTGCGTTGTAAGCTCGCGCGGCCTTTGCTGACCCTCTCCCTCCCCGTCGTCGCCGTCGTCGTCGTCGCGGTGGTCGCGGCCGCGGCGGCCGTGTACTTCCTGCTCTCGCCGAAGGACGCGCGCCCCCCACCGCAGCCCGGCGCGCCCCCGCCACGCAGCGAGCCGCCGCCCCCGCCGAGCGCGGGCCCGCACATCGAGGCGCACCCACAAGGCTCACACGACGAGCCGAGCGAGGACACGCAGCCGAACCCGTGGGTGCTGGTCACGGCGGTCGGCCGCACCGATCCGGGCATGAAGCGCAAGAACAACGAGGACGCGCTGCTCGTCCTCGAGGACCACGATCTGTTCGTCGTCGCCGACGGCATGGGGCGCCACGCGGCCGGGGAGGTCGCCAGCCGCCTCGCGGTCGACACGGTCGCGGCGGCGTTCGCGTCGGGTGATTTCGGCCCGCACAAGCCGAAGGCGGGCGGCGCGCGCGAGGCCGCGCGGCTGGAGGCCGTGTTTCACCTCGCGAACGCGGAGGTGTTCAAGAAGTCGCAGGAGGTCGACGCGTACCACGGCATGGGCACGACGATGGTCGCGCTCCACTTCTCGCGCGGGAAGGAGCGCGCCACGATCGCGCACGCGGGCGACAGCCGCTGCTATCGGTTCCGGGGAGGCGCGCTCGAGCAGCTCACCGTCGACCACACGCTCGGCGCCGCCGGCATCGTGGGCCCGAGCGCGTCCGTGCTGTCGCGCGCGGTCGGCATCGAGGAGAACCTCGAGCCCGACGTGCAGACGACCGCCCCCGAGGCCGACGACGTGTACCTCATCTGCTCCGACGGCCTCTCCCGCATGGCGAAGCCCGAGCAGATCTCGAAGATCCTCGCGGGCGAGAGGGATCTCGACGCCGCCGTCGCGTCGCTCATCGACGTCGCGAACCAGGCGGGCGGCAAGGACAACGTCACCGTCATCCTCGTGCGCGTCGAGCGCGCGCCCTACCTCGCGGGCCCGTGAGCGGAAAATCCTTCGACCGCGAGGAGGTGCGCGCGCGGCTGCTCGCCGTGTTCCGCGAGCACGCGCCCGACGGCGCCGAGCTCACCGCGAAGACCACCATCCTCGGCGATCTCGGGCTCGACTCGCTCGGCGTGATGGAGGTCGTCGTCGACGTCGAGACGGTGTTCGCCCTGTCGATGCCCGAGGACGGCCTCGTCGGCCTCGAGACGATCGGCGACGTCGAGGTCGCGCTGCTCTCGTTCCTGCGCGCGAGGGGGCGGCTGCGATGAGCCCCACCACGCTGGTCGCGGCGCTCGAGCACGCCGCCGCGCACGCCGACGCGAGGAAGGGCTTCCGCGTGCTCGGCGACGAGGTGGAGAGCGCCTTCTTCTCGTTCGCCGCGCTCGAGCGGGCGAGCGCGCGCCACGGCGGCGGCCTGCAGTCACTCGGCCTGCGCCCGGGCGATCGCGTCGCGCTCGTGCTGCCGGATCCCGCGGATTTCTTGCTCGCCTTCCTCGGCGCGCAGCGCGCGGGGCTCGTCCCGGTGCCGCTCTACCCGCCGCTCGTCACCGGCTCGCTCGCCGCGTACACCGACGGCCTCGTCGCGACGGTGCGGCAGAGCGGCGCGCGGTTCGTCATCACGTCGAAGACGCTGCGGCCGATGTTCGGCGCGGTCGCGCTCGGCGCGCCGGCGGTGCGCGGCGTGCTGTCGATCGACGCCATCGCGGACGGGCCCGAGCTGCGCCCCGTCGTCGTCGACCCGGAGGACGTCGCCCTGCTCCAGTACACGAGCGGCTCGGTGGGCAACCCGAAGGGCGTCATCGTCACCCACCAGAACCTCGCCGCGAACGCGCGCGCGATCGCAGTCTCTGGCCTCGGCCTCGGCCCCGACGACGTCGGCGTGTCGTGGCTGCCGCTCTACCACGACATGGGGCTCGTCGGCTTCGCGGTGACGCCGATCTTCGCGCACGTGCCGGTCGTCCTCATGTCGCCGATGTCCTTCTTGAAGCGCCCCGTCTCGTGGCTGCGGGCGATCTCGCGCTACCGCGGCACCATCGCGTACGCGCCGACGTTCGCGTACGCGCTCGCGAAGAAGCGCCTCACCCCGGCCGATCTCGACGGCCTCGATCTGTCGGCGTGGCGCGTCGCGGGCTGCGGCGCCGAGCCCATACGCAAGGCGCCGCTGCTCGAGTTCGCGGCGGCCCTCGCGCCGGCGGGGTTCGACGCGCGCGCGTTCGTGCCGAGCTACGGCCTCGCGGAGGCGACGCTCGCGGTCACGTTCGCGCCGCTCGGGCGCGGGCTCGTCACCGACGTCGTCTCCGGCAAGGCGCTCGCCGACGAGGGCGTCGCGTTGCCGGTCGACGCGTCCCACCCCGACGCCGTCGAGCTCGTGCGCTGCGGCCACGCCTTCCCCGAGCACGAGGTCGGCGTGTTCGCGCCGCGCGGCGACGCCCCGCTCGGCGAGCGCGTCGTCGGCGAGATCCGCGCGCGCGGGCCGAGCGTCACGCGCGGCTACGTCGACGGCCCGAACCCCCACGAGGGCGGCTGGCTGCGCACCGGCGATCTCGGCTACCACGTCGACGGCGA
>JADLFU010000216.1 GCA_020849655.1 Polyangiaceae bacterium
GCGCCGGATTCCTCGCGTCCTTCGGCCGCCTTGGGTGAAACCGTGCTCGACGTGGCACGGCCACGCCTGCGCGCGGTTCCAGCCCAATCCGGCTCGAATTCCGCTTCGGACTCCGACACTCGCTCCTTGTGCCCCCGAAATCCATGCTGAGCAGCGCGACGCGGGGCCTGGGGGATCCGTGTCCGGTAGCGATCCCGTTCTCCTCGGTCTCCCTCTGTCATGTCAGCCCCCGGGGGGCTCGTCAGGCTCGCGTGCAGCGGGCCGCGCTCGGCGAGCACCTCCTCGACGCCCGGCTACCAGGGTCGTCGTTGCCCTCTGCGCACCGCGCGAGGTCGCCGCTTCGTGCGAAGGCGCCAACGAGGCCACCAGGCCGAGCAGGCACCGCCGACCGGCGAAAGTCGCGCCCTTGGCCCCGACTTCGGGTGAGGTGGCTGGCGAGTCCAGGGTCGACCGCGCCTCGCCGCCGTCGCCGCGCCGCGCGAGAGCCGCCGGGCCCGTGGGCGCGGAGCGAGGAGTTTCACAAAGCGCACGAGCGGGACGGCGGCTCTCCGAGGACCACGCTCTCGTTCCCGCTCCGCGCACAGGCACCAGCCGAGTCACCAGACCGAGCAGTCACCTCCGACCTCCGGGAAAAATGTCGCGGCCCTTTGGCTGCGATTTCGGGGGGAGTTGGGGAGGGGGGTTGGCCGGCGCAAACCCCGGGGCGACCCGAGGGGTGACTTGAGGGGATGCTTCAGGGGCGCGAGAGGCGGGAGAGCGCGCGCTTCGCTGTGCGGGAGAGGGGCGCGCGAGGTGCGCGAGAGGCGAGAGGGACGGGAAAGCGCGCGCGCTTCGCTGCGCGGGAGAGAGGGGGTGCGGAGAGACGGGCGCGCGCGCTTCGCTGCGCGGGGCGGGGAGGTGGTCAGGTGGTCCGGGCGGCCAGGAGCGCGGTGAGCGTGGCGACCAGGAACAAGGGTGAGAGGTGGGCGGTGAGGAGGTGCAGGGGGTGGGCGACGGCGCAGTGAAGGTGCACGACAAGGTGCGCGAGCGTCGCGGCTGCGGCGCCGGCGAGGGCGCCGGTGAGCGCGGGGGATCCGCCGGGCACCGCGCGGCGTAGGCGGACGAGGGCGGCCGCGACGGGCAGAGAGAGGGCCAGTGTCAGCAGCAGGCAGGGGGGTGACAGCGCCAGCGCCGCCTCCGCCGTGGGGCACGGGGTCGAGGAGGGGCCCGTCGCCGTCGTCGCCAGCAACCAGGCGGCGATCGCCGTGGGGAGCGCGAGCAGCGCGATGATCGCGAGCTCCGCTCGTGGCCCCAGCATGCGCCGCCCCGGCGAGAGCCCGAGCCGGAGGAGCCCGGCGCTGACTCCGCAGAGCACGGAGGCCGTGCCGACCGATGCCACTCCCGGCAGTTCGTGCCAGTCGGCGCGTACACCGAGCGCGGCGAGCGCGGCGACGAGGCCCAGCGCGACCGCGAGCGCGGTCCACGCGAGCTCCGCCAGCGGTCGCCTGCGCGCCACGTCGCGCGCGGCGCTCTCGAGCACGCGGGCCCGGAGGTGGCCGGGGGGATCGGCGCTCATGTGCGCTCCTTTCCTGGTCGCGCCGGCAGGTCCCACTCGCGTCCGAGCGCGGCGCGCAGGGCGTCGTAGGCGCGGTGGGCGCGGAGCTTCACGCCGAGCGCCGTCGTGCCGAGCACCTCCGCCGCCTCGGCCACGCTCAGGCCCTCCTGCTTCAAGAGGCGGAACGCCGTCGCCTGGCGCTCCGGGAGGCGCGCGAGGACGCGCTCGATCTCTCTCTCGAGCTCCGTCGCCGCGGCGCGCTCGTCGGCCTGTGGCTCCGGCGACGCGACGCCCGGATCGCTGGGCCGCTCTCCGCGCGGCTCATCGAGTGACAGCGACTCCCGGCGCCGCGCCCGGACGAGATCGAGGAACAGCCGGCGGCCGATGGACAGCGCCCAAGGCCGCACCTCCGCGCCTGGCCGATAGCTCGACCGGGCCCGGTGAATGCGCAGGAACGTCTCGTGACACAGGTCCTCGGCGGCCGCGCGGTCGCGCGTGAGCCGCAGCAGGAACCCGAACAACTGGGGCGCCAGCAGATCGTAGACGTCGCCGAGCGCGGCGTCGTCGCCCCCCGCGTAGCGGACCATCGCGTGCTCGAGTGCCCCGCCCATGACGGCGGTCATGTTTTGCACCGGAGCGAGGAGCCGACAAGTCGTCGCCTGCACGTGCCCCACTACGCGCGAGCCTCCGCGTGGTTTCACGGGTAGGATTCCCGACGTCCATGCGTTCCAGACTCTTCCTCTTCGCGCCCCTCGCCCTCGCCTGGTTCGCCGCCTGCGGTGGCAGCGGTGACACCTCCACCGGCGACGGTGACATCAGCGGTACCCAGGCGAAGGCCGGCGCGGGCGGCTCGCGCGCCGGCGCCGGCGGGGCGGCCGGGACCGGCGGGGCGACCGCCGGCGCGTCTCCAAAGGCCGGCGCGGCAGGCGGCGGAGGACTGTCCGGCGCGGCCGGCGCGGCGGCGGGCGGCGCGGCGTCCGGAAAGGGGGGAGCCTCTGGTGCGGCGGGCGGCGGCGGGAAGGCGGGAGCCGCGGGCGCGGCGGCAGGCGGCGCGGGCGCCGGGGGCGCGCCCTGCGCCCAGGGCCAGGTGATCTGCGACGGCTTCAGCGCCAAGGTGTGCGACGGCGTCGGCGGGTTCTCGAAGACCACCTCGTGCCCGACGGGGTGCGTGCCCGGCGCAGGCTGCGTGGCGTGCCAGCCGGGGACGGTGTCGTGCAGCGGCGACACCGCGAAGCGCTGCAAGCCCGACGGCTCGGGCTTCGTCACCGAGACGTGCGACGCCGATCTCGGCGTCACTTGCAACCCGAAGACCGGCGCGTGCGACGGCCCGTGCGCCCCGGTGAACCTCGCGTCCAGCTACCTCGGCTGCGAGTACTGGCCCACGACGATCGCCAACCAGGTGTGGTCGAGCTTCGACTTCGCGGTCGCCGTGGCCAACCCCGCCGGGGCGAAGCCCGCCAACATCAAGGTCACGCGGGGCGCCACGGTCGTCGCGACGGCCACCGTCGCCCCTGGCGCGCTCGAGATCATCAAGCTGCCCTGGGTGGCCGAGCTGAAGGGGCCGGACTTCGGACCGCTGACGTCGGTCGTCCCGGTCGGCCCGACGCGGATGGTCGCGTCCGGCGCGTACCGGCTGCGCAGCGACACCCCCGTCAGCGCCTACCAGTTCAACGCGCTGCAGTACACGCTGACCCCGGCCGATCCTGGGTACGCGTCCTGCCCCGGCAACAGCACCGTCGGCTGCAACTCCTACTCGAACGACGCGTCGCTGCTGTTGCCCACCAACGCGCTCACCGGCAACTACCGGGTGTTCACGTATCCGGCGTGGAACCAGGCGTCGCTCCCCAACTACACCACCATCGTCGCGACGGCCGACGCGACGTCGGTCACCTTCACCTCTCGCACCAACACGCAGGCCGGCGGCGGCTTGCCCGCGCTCACGCCGGGAGGCAAGGCCACCGTGACGCTCAACGCCGGGGACGCGCTCGAGATCATGAGCAACCCGACGAACGCGGACGTCAGCGGCTCCGTCGTCGAGGCGACCAAGCCCGTCGCGGTGTTCGCGGGGCACCCCTGTCGGTTCATCCCGGACGGCGTCCAGGCCTGCGACCACATCGAGGAGACGATGTTGCCCACCGAGACCCTCGGCAAGGACTACCTGATGGCGGCGCCCGCGGGCGCGAACGGCCAGTACGAGCTGCGGGTGCACGGCGTCGAGGACGGCACGACCGTCACCTCCGAGCCGCCGGGCCCGCTCGGCGCGACGTTCACCCTGTCCGCCGGCGAGACCAAGTCGTTCGGCGTGATCTCCAGCAACCACAG
This sequence comes from Polyangiaceae bacterium, assembly GCA_020849655.1. Taxonomy (GTDB): domain Bacteria; phylum Myxococcota_A; class Polyangia; order Polyangiales; family Polyangiaceae; genus JADLFU01. Next base: position 3,857 of record JADLFU010000216.1, read on the forward strand.
GCTCAGGGCCAACAACCGCTTCTACGTGTCGCAGTACATGATCGGCGAGACGCAGGCAGGCAAGGGCGATCCGGCGCAGTCGAACGGCGTCCCTGTCGCGCAGTACCGCGACTCGTACACCTTCCTCGCTCCCAACTCCTACGACGCCAACTATGTCAACGTCACCGCCCCGATGACGGCGGTGATCACGCTCGACGGCGCGCCCCTCGGGGCGGCGCTCACCGCGATCGGCAGCAGCGGCTGGGGCGTCGCGCGCGTGCAGCTGTCGAAGACCCAGGTGCACAGCATCTCCAGCAACAGCCTCCCGTTCGGCATCGTCGTCTACGGCTACGGGAGCTTCACCAGCTACATGTACCCGGGCGGCTTGAACCTCGACAAGCTGTGATCAGGCGCGCGGCGTCCACGGCACGTCCGGCACGCCGGCGCGCTGGTTCTCGAGCCGCGAGAGCACGAACAACAAATCTGACAGGCGGTTGAGGTAGACGAGCACCTCCCGGCGCACGGGCGCCTCCCTCCCTGCGGCGAGGGCCGCGCGCTCGGCTCGCCGGCTGATGGTGCGCGCGAGGTGCAGGTGCGCGGCCTGGGGCGCGCCGCCGGGCAGCACGAAGTGCTTCATCGGCGCGAGCTGCGCCTCGGCCTCGTCGATCGCGCGCTCGAGGCGCGCGGCGTCTGCCTCGTCCACCAGGCGCATCGACAGCTTGTGCTCCTTGCCGGGCGCGCACGCGAGCTCCGCGCCCACGACGAACAGATCGGAGAGCACCGCTGTCAGCACCGCGGCAGACTCGGGCGCGAGGCCGGACGCCACCGCGAGGCCGATGGCCGCGTTGGCCTCGTCGATGGTGCCGTACGCCTCGACCCTCGCGGAGTCCTTCGCGACCCGGTCGCCGCCGTAGAGGCCCGTCGTGCCGTCGTCGCCGGTCTTCGTGTAGAGCTTCATCGCGCCTGTCTCGCACGGCGCCTCCAGCGCGCGAAGTCAGTACGCCTCCGACCTCACCTTGCTCGGCGCGGCGGGCGCGGCCCTCGGCGCCGCCGTCGCGGGCCTGCCGGCGCCAGCGGCGGGCTTGCCCTCGCCGCCGGGCTTCGCGGCCGCGGCCGCGGCCTCTCGCTGCTCGAGCGTCGAGAGCTCGCGCTCGGCGCGCTCGGCGTACGAGGCGTGGCGCCTCATCGCGGTGAACAGCTGCCGCGCGTGGTCGACGTTGCCGAGCTCGCGGTAGCAGATCGCGGAGTCCCACATCGCCTCGACGGCGACGGGCGTGCCGACGTAGCGGCTCGCCACCGCGTCGAACCTCGCGATCGCGGCGCCGCACCCGGACGCGAACCTCGTCGCGCGCGCCGCGTACAGGGCCGCGAGGCCTGAGTTTGCGCCGCCGCCGCTCGCCACGATGTCGAAGCCGCGCACCGCCGCGGGCCACCGCTTCGCCCTGTAGTCGTCCATCGCGCTCGCGTACGCGGCGTCCTCGCGCGCCGCCTCCGTGGGCGCCTCGGCCGAGGGGGCCGCCGCCGCGCGCGCCGCGGCCGGAGGTGGGGGAGCCGCCTCGTCCGAGTGCGGCGCGCCCTCCTGCGTGATCTTGACCGCCCCGGGGCCCGCGGGCCTGGCGCGCAGCAGGAGCAGGCTCGAGCCCACCATCATCATCAGGAGGACGGCCATCGCGACCTGCGGCCTCATCGCGTACCCGCCGGCCAGCGACACCCACCGCGCGAGCCACGCCCACGGCGAGCTCTCGGGCGTCTCGTCGGCCTGCTCGCCGTCGAAGGCTCGCTCGAGCACGCGCGCCTCGAGGCCGGCGGGGAGGTCGAGGTACGGCAGCGCAGCCTGGGCGCGATCGTCGGCCACGCGGGCGAGCAGCGGCCCGCACCGCTCGCAGCTCGCCGCGTGCGCCTCGGCGGCTGCCCGCGCCTCCCGGTCGCCGTCGCCGTACACCACGTCGAGCACCAGGTCGTCGAGCTCGTCGCAGGTGAGCTCGGCCCTCACGACGCGCCTCCGTCCCCGTCGAGCCCGCCGCGCAGGCGCTCGAGCGCGTAGCGCATGCGGCTCTTGACGGTGTTCTCGGGCACCCCCGTCACCTTCGCGATCTCGGCGAAGGGCAGCCCGCCGACCTCGCGCAGCAGAAACACCTCGCGCTGCTCCTCCGGCATCGCCTCGAGCGTGGAGGTGACCGTCCCCGCGGCCTCGCGGCCCGCCGCCATTCGCTCGGCGCTCGCGCTCGGGTGCTCGTCGCGCACGGTGTCGCCGAGCGAGCCCCCGCCGGGGAGCGGCTCGTCGAGCGAGGGGTGCCTGCGGTGGGCCATCTTTCTCAGGGTGTCGACGCAGAGGTTGCGCGCGATGGCGTAGAGCCAGGTCGTGAACTTCGCCTCGTGCTTGAAGGCCGAGTTTCGCTCGACGACCCGGAGGAACACCTCCTGCGAGAGGTCTTCCGCCACCGCTACGGACGTATGACGCGCGACGAAGTTGTAAATGCCCCCGAGGTGCCGCTTCATCAAGACGGTGAAGGCCCCGCGGTCGCCCCCCTGGAAGCGGGCCATCAGGTCTTCGTCGGTGAGCGTGTCGCGCAACGGGGGCTCGGGCTCGGGGCACGCTGACGCGCTCGCGTGGCGCTCGCTCAGCTCTTGAAGAAGGCGTTGTACTTCGGATCGTTGTAGCGCTCGTAGTCGATCACGAAGGGCGTCAGCTGCGTCACGCCGTCCTTGTGCTTCAGCGTGAGCGCCATCGGTACGACCTCGCGGTAGTTCGACGACTCGGGCAGATCGCGGTTCGTCCTGCCGCCGGCGGAGAACAGGTTGAGCAGCCGCGTGCCGTCGAGATCGTAGACGGTCTTCCAGCCCTCGATGACGCGCTCGTGGCCGCGCACCAGCGTGTTCGCGCCGACGCGCGACATGAAGCTCTTGAACTGCCGCTTGCCGAAGGGGAACCGCGCGTTCGCCTTCTGCAGCTCGAGCGGGATGTACTCGGCCTCCGACGGATCGCTCCAGAGCATCTGGAACCGGATCTCGGGATCGTTCAGCGACGCGAGATCGAGCCACTTCTGCGCGAGGGTGTCGTCCCGCGGGATCCCCGCGTGCACGAACAGCGTGCGGTCGAAGAGCAGCATGTTCGGCAGCGCCTCGAACAGGCGCATGTACGCCTCGAACACCTCGTCCGGCGCGAGCCCCTGCAGGCTGTTGATGGCCTCCGCCGGCCGCACGCCGCCGTACACGCGGCCGTTCAGCTGCACGTAGTACTCGTGGTTGCCGCGCAGCATGTAGACGCTCTCCGGCACCGTGAGGAAGAGGTGCATCACGGTCCGCAGGATGCCGTTGTACGAGAACCGCCCGCGGTCGATGTAGTCGCCGAGCAGGACGAGCTTCATGTCGGGCGCGCGCTCGGGATCGCTCGAGTGCGCCTGCACCTTGCGGAAGAAGTCAGCCTGCAACAGCGCGGCCTTCAGGCACGAGTAGCACCCGTGGAGATCGCCCAGCACGAGCAGCTCGTACTCCCGGCCGGGCTTCGGCGGCTCCACGTACACGTGCCCGTCGAGGAACCCGGGCTGCCCCGCGAACTCCGAGACGTCCTGCGCGCCGACGAGCCTGCCGCGCCCGCCCTGCCGCTGCTCGTCGAGCTTCGCCATCACGCGGTCGATGAGTTCCATGTCCTCGCGGGTCTGCTGGCCCACGGTCGCCGGATCGTTGCCGTAGTCGCGCTCGGAGCGGTCGAACCAGGGGTGGTTGACCTCGCGCGCCGGGAGCTTGCGCGCCGCGTTCACCAGCACCTCGCCCGCCTCGACGACCTCGATCTCGGCGTCGTCGAGGTCCATCGGCGCGTCGAGCAGGCCGGCGACGTCCTCGCGGAACCGGAGCTCGTTCGGGTGGACGACGCCGTCGGCGTGCATCAGCGCGTCGACGGTCGCGAGCAGCTGCGCGCGGTTGTCCTCGTCGAACCCCTTGAAGAGCTCGTAGCAGCGGAGCTTCAGCTTCGCGATGACGAACTGCTTCGAGTCCTCGCCGTCCGCGACGGGCTCGTCGAAGTTCGCCTGGATGGACGCGTCGACCTCGTCGAGCACCTCGTGGAAGTGCTTCGTCCAGCGCGCCGAGACGTCGGCGGCCGTCGCCACGTCGTCACCCAGCGCCTGCGACGCGCGCTCCCGGACGAGCTTCGCGATGTAGTCGCGGACGAAGTCCTTCTCGTCCGAGTCGAAGTCGCCGTCGATGTAGCCGAACGCCGTCAGGTAGAAGATGACAGCGTGCATCTGCTCCTCGGCCGTCTTCGGATCGTTGCTGAACGAGATCATCGGCGGGCGATGCTACACCACGGCGGCGCGCGCACGCCCCCAACATCGCCCCGCTACCCGAGCGGGAAGGAGATGGTGAACAGCGTGCCGCTCCCCGGCTGCGTGTCGACGTCGATGACCCCGCCCATCTTGCGGACGATGCCGTACACGGTCGAGAGGCCGAGGCCCGTCCCCTCGCTCGGATCCTTCGTCGAGTAGAACGGCTCGAACGCGCGTGCGAGCACGTCCTCGCTCATCCCGTGGCCCTCGTCCGCGACGGTCACCACGGCGAGCGAGCCGCCGGTCTCCGAGATGCCGACGTCCGCGAAGATGCGCAGGACGCCGCCGTCCGGCATCGCGTCGCGCGCGTTCAGGCCGAGGTTCAGGAGCACCTGCTGCACCTCCACCGAGTCTCCGTGCACGAGGAGCGGCGCCTGGCCCGTCGCGATGTCGAGGTCGCACTGGCCCTTCACGAGCGCCGCGAGGATGGGCTCCATCCCCGTGATCACCTGCCGCAGATCGAGCGTCCGGTGCGTGGGGGGCATCGACCGCCCGAACGTGAGCAGCTGGCGCGTGAGCCCCGCTCCGCGGCTGACGACGTCGCGGATGCTCGCCGCCGCCTTCGCGGCGCTCTCCTCGCCAGGTGCGCGCTCGAGCGTCGCGGCCATCGCGTCGATCGCCGCGAGGAGGTTGTTGACGTCGTGCGCGACGGCCGAGGCCATGCGGCCGAGGGCTTCCATCTTGTGCCCCTGCTGGCTGCGCGCCAGCTGCTCGCGCGCCAGCGCCTCGGCGGAGAGGCGGTCTTGCTGCTCGAGCGCGAGGGCGATCGTGTCGGCGACGGAGCCCGCGAACGCGCGGTCCTCCGGGGTCCAGTGGCGGGGCCCGCCGACGTGCTCGTGGCACACGACGCCGACCAGCTCGGCCCCTCGAAACAGCGGCGCGTCCAGCATCGCGCGGATGCCCTGCGGGCGCAGGTAGGTGGAGAGCAGCTCGCCGACGATCTCCTCGGTCTCGACGTCGTCGGCCGCCACCCAGCGCTGCGCGTGGAGGGCGTCGACGTACCGAGGGTAGGCGGCGCCGTCGAGGTACCGCGGCGGCGGCGCTACCCCTCCGGCGCCGTGAAAGAACGCGCACCGCAGCGACCGACCGTCGGGCTCGAAGAGCCAGACGCCGACGCGGGCGACGCCGAGCACCTTGGCGCCGATCGAGGTCGCCCGCGCGAACGCGGCCTCGAGGCTGGCGTCCTCCGTGACCTGGATGCGCGCCATGCTGTAGCGGGCGCTCGCGAACGACGGCGACTCTGCGGTGACGGGGGCCGAGGCGCGCAGTCGTCGGAGGGTGTCGGCCATCGCGGAGGCGATGATAACGGCCGTGCGCGCGCGGCGTACGTGGTATTGCAACGGCCATGCGCGACGTCTTCCTGATCGACGCGGTCCGCACGCCCCGCGGCCGCGGCCGCCCCGGCAAGGGCGCGCTCTCCGGGGTCCACCCGCAGGAGCTGATGGCCCAGACGCTCGACCGGCTGGCGTCGAAGTCCGGGGTCGACAAGGCGGCGGTCTCCGACGTCGTCGTCGGGTGCGTCTCCCAGGTCGGCGAGCACGGCGCCTGCCTCGCGCGGAACGCGCTCGTCCTCGCGGGGTGGCCCGAGGACGTGACCGGCGTGATGGTCAACCGCTACTGCGGCTCGGGCCTGCAGGCCGTCGCCTTCGCGGCGATGGGGGTGATGAGCGGCATGCAGGAGGTCGCCATCGGCGGCGGCGTCGAGAGCATGTCGCGCGTCCCGATGGGCTCCGACGGCGGCAAGCTCGACGGCAACAACCCGCGGCTCGCGGCGAAGGTGCCGATGGTGCCGCAGGGAATCAGCGCAGATCTCATCGCGACGCTCGAGGGTGTCTCGCGCCGGGAGCTCGACGAGTTCGCCTTGGCGTCGCAGCGCAAGGCGGGCGTCGCGATCGCCGAGGGGCGGTTCGCGAAGAGCCTCTTCCCCGTGATCGACCCGGCGACCGGCGCGGTCGCGCTCGACCGCGACGAGCACCCCCGTCCCGACACGACGATCGAGGCCCTCGCGAAGCTCGAGCCGGCGTTCGCGGCGATGGGCGCGGCGCCCGGGCGCTCGACTGGCGAGACGCTCGACCAGCTCGCGCTCTCCCGGTACCCGCAGGCGCGCGAGATCGCGCACGTGCACACGGCGGGATCGTCGAGCGGCATCGTCGACGGCGCGGCGGCCGTGCTCGTCGCGTCGGGCGACCACGCGAAGGCCCACGGCCTGCGCCCGCGCGCGAAGATCCGCGCGATGGCGACCGCAGGCGCGGAGCCCGTGATCATGCTGACGGCGCCGGCGGCCGCGTCGCAGAAGGCGCTCCGGCTGGCGGGCCTGCGCGCGAGCGACATCGACGTCTGGGAGATCAACGAGGCGTTCGCGATCGTGCCCCTGCAGACCGCGCGCAAGCTCGAGATCGATCTCTCCCGCGTGAACCCCAACGGCGGCGCCATCGCGCTCGGGCACCCGCTCGGCGCGACGGGCGCGATGCTGCTCGGCGCCGCCGTCGACGAGCTCGAGCGGAGCGGCGGGGCGCTCGCGCTGATCACGCTCTGCATCGGCGGCGGTATGGGGATCGCGCTGATCGTCGAGCGGGTCTGACCACCCCCGCGGGCGGCTCTCGACGTGGCGACGACCGACGACACCCTCCCGCCGATGGCCGAGACGCCGGGCGTCATCTGCCCGCAGTGCCGCACCGTCTTTCCGCACGCCTCCGCGCCCGTGCGCTGCCCGATCGACGGCGGCGGCCTCGTCGACACGCGCGTGTTCGCCGACAGCGGCGAGGACGCGATGCTCGGGCGCACGATCGGCGGGCGCTTCTCCGTCGTCGCGCGCATCGGCGGCGGCTCGATGGGGACGGTGTACCGCGCGCGGCAGGAGGGGATGGCCCGCGACGTCGCGCTGAAGATCCTGCGCCAGGATCGCGTGTACGACGCGCAGGCGAAGGCGCGCTTCGAGCGCGAGGCCCGCGCGAGCTCGGTGCTCGTCTCGCCCACCACGGTGCGCGTGTACGACTTCGGGCAAGAGGAGGACGGCTCGCTCTTCCTCGCGATGGAGCTGCTCGACGGTGAGTCGCTGGGCCAGCGCCTGCGCCGCGTGGGCAAGCTGCCGGTGCTCGACGCCGTCAGGCTCGCGCGGGACGTGCTCGCGTCGCTCGCGGAGGCGCACGAGAAGGGGATCATCCACCGCGACGTGAAGCCCGACAACATCCTGCTCACGCGGGCGACGGGGCAGGGCGTCGAGGTCGCGAAGGTGCTCGACTTCGGCATCGCCAAGGTGGTGCGCGGAGAGGCCGGCGTCGACGCCCTCGAGACGCAGGCGGGCACCGTGTTCGGCACGCCGCGGTACATGTCGCCCGAGCAGGCGCAGGGCAAGCCGCTCGACGCGCGCAGCGATCTCTACGCGCTCGCGATCATCCTGTTCCAGATGATCGCCGGGCACCCGCCCTTCGAGGATGAGGACGCGGTCCTCGTGATGGCGAAGCACATCAAGTCTGCGCCGCCGAAGCTCTCCGAGGTGGCGAGGGAGCTGTCGATCCCGCGCGCGCTCGACGCCGTGGTCGACGAGACGCTGGCGAAGGATCCACAGAAGCGGCCGTCGACCGCGGCCGAGCTGTCGGCGCGCCTCGAGGCCGCCATCGCGGGCTGGTCGCCCGACGTGACCGCGCGACCCCAGGCGTTGCCGGCGCGCAAGCAGGCGCCCATCTCGCGTGGCGTCATCGTGGCCGGCGCCGCCGCGTTCGGTGTCGCGGCGTTCGCGGGGGCGTACGCGCTCGTGTCCGCGCGAGAGGTGAGCCCGCCGGCGCCCGCGGCCTCGCGCGCTGTCGAGTCGAGCGCGGCGCCCCGCAGCGCGAGCGTGAGCGCTGCGACACCGCCTCCCTCCGCATCTCCCTCGCTCGTGCCGCCCGAGTCGCTCCCGATCGACGATCACAAGAAGAAGCCCGAGCGCCCGCGCCACCCGGCGCCCGCGGCTCCTCCAGCGAAGACCGAGCCGCCGAAGCCGGAGCCGCCGCCCGCCGCGCCGCCCCCGAAGCCCAAGTACGACAGGTTCGACTAGCGCCGCGCGGCTCGGTCCGACGTCGGTGCTACGCTGAGCGGCGTCGCGTCGGCCCGTCCCCGAGGGAACAACCCGGCCGCTCGAACGTCTGACCCTCCGACCACGTGACCTCACCCACCCCCGAGAGCCTGCGCGACCTCGCCCGCCGGGCCGCGAGCACCGAGCGCAGGCTGCGCTTCGTGGCGCTCGCGAGGGCCCTGTCGCTCGGCGCGATCCCCACGCTGACGCTCGCGGCCGGCGCCGTGCTGCACCAGAAGCTCACGCACGTCTACCGCGCCGGCCTCGGGTGGAAGCTCCTCGCGGCGTCGGTCATCGCGTCGGCGGCGGTGACGGTGGGCGCGGCGGTGCTCGCGGCGGCGCGCCGGTACCCGCGCCACGCGGGCGCGCTCCGGCTCGATCGCGCGCACGACAACCACGATCGCACGGCGACGGCGCTCTCGTTCGCGGAGCTCCCGCGCGACCGGCGCACGCCGCTCATGGACGCCGCGATCGAGGACGCGATCGCCTCCGCGACCAGGCTGTCGCCGGCGGTCGCCGCGCCGCTCTCCCCTGCGTGGAGGAACCCCGACCTGCTCGCGGCCGTCGCGCTCGCCGCGCTCGTCGCCGGCCTCTCGCAGCTCCAGTGGGCGCGGACGCGCGCGCGGCCGTCGGTCGCGACCATCGACGCGGTGTCGCTGACGGCCGACGACATCGAGCTGTTCCGCGACACCCTGAAGGCCCTCGACCAGAAGGACGCCTCCCCCGAGACGAAGGAGGCGCTCCTCGCGTTCAACCAGCTCGTGCAAGACCTCGCCGACAAGCGCCTCGACCGCGCGGAGGCGTTTCGCAGGATGGAGGCCCTCGAGCAGGGGCTCTTGAAGGGGCGCGAGGCCGACCAGAAGGCGCTCGAGGAGGCGCTGAAGCACGCGGCCCAGCGGCTGAAGGACAGCCCGCTGTCCAGGCCGGCGGGCGAGGCGCTCGAGAAGCGCGACCTCGCGAAGGCCGAGGCCGAGCTGAAGGAGCTCGCGAAGAAGCTCCGCGACAAGCAGTCGAAGATCAGCGAGGCCGACAAGAAGCGCCTGAAGGAGGCGATGGCCGCCGCCGCGCGCTCGCACAAGGAGACGCTGAAGAAGCTGATGGACCAGCGCGAGCAGCTGCGCGCGTCGCTGCTGGCGCGCGAGCAGAAGGCCGGCCAGTCCGAGCAGGAGAAGCGCCTGTTGCAGCGAGACAAGCGCGAGCTCGAGCGCCTCGACCGCGAGGTCGCCCAGAAGGAGCGCGTGGGCCGCGAGCTCGACCGCCTCGACCGCGAGCTGTCGAAGGCCGCGGAGGATCTGCTGCGCGACCTCGGCCTCTCCGCGGACGACCTCGATCGCGCCGCCGAGGACATCAACCGCATGGCCCGCGAGGAGCTCTCCGAGAAGGAGAAGGAGGAGCTGCGCCAGCGCCTCGAGGAGCTGCGCGAGCTGCTCCGGCAGGAGGGCAAGGGCGGCGAAGAGCTGAAGAAGCGCCTGCGAAAATTCTCCAAGAAGGCGCGAGGCCGCGGCGCGAAGCCCGGAGAGGAGGGCGACGGGCAGCGCGGCAAGCAGCAGGGTCAGGGCCAGGGCGAGGACGGCGACGACGAGGACGGCGAGGACGGCGAGGACGGGGAGTCCGGCCTCCGCCCCGGCCAGAAGAAGCCGGGCCAGGGGCAGGACGGCGAGGGCGACGGAGACGGGCAGGGCAAGGGGAAGGGCAGCAAGAAGATCTTCGTCCTGAAGCGCGGCAGCGGCAGCGGACAGGGCACGAGCCCCGGTGAGAGCCCAGGCGGCGGTCAACCGGGAGGCTCGGAGCCCGGCGGCGCAGGCTCCGATCCCGGCGGCAAGCAGGCCGGCACCCAGCATGACGGCAACCTGACGGGCAAGGCGACCCACGGGAAGTTCGGCACGCACGACGTCGAGGCCGCGGCGACCGACACCGGGCAGGGCCCCAGTGTCAGTGAAACAATCCTCACATCGTCCGAGCGCGGCTTCGTCGGCAAGAAGTACAAGCGCGTCTACGCCGACTACCGCACGAAGGCCGAGGAGGCGATGAAGGCAGAGGACATCCCGCCCGGCTACAAGTTCTACGTGCAGCGCTATTTCCAGCTCATCCGACCGAGGGAGTGACCGTGAGCGATCCGAGAGCCAACCGCGACGACGTCGTCGAGTTCCAGAAGAAGATCGGCCTCTTGCGCGAGGAGATCGGCCGCGTGATCGTCGGCAACAGGGAGACCGTCGACGGCGCGCTCACCTGCCTGCTCGCGGGCTCGCACGCGCTGCTCGAGGGCGTGCCCGGCCTCGGCAAGACGCTGCTCGTGCGCACGCTCGCCGAGTCGCTGTCGCTCGCGTTCTCGCGCGTGCAGTTCACCCCCGATCTCATGCCCGCGGACATCCTCGGCACGACGATGATCGGCGAGGACGACGCCGGCAAGAAGGTGTTCGAGTTCCGCCAGGGGCCCATCTTCGCGAACATCGTGCTCGCCGACGAGATCAACCGCGCGACGCCGAAGACCCAGAGCGCGCTGCTCGAGGCGATGCAGGAGCACAGCGTGACCGTGGCGCGCACGACGCACCGGCTGTCCGAGCCGTTCCTCGTGCTCGCGACGCAGAACCCCCTCGAGAGCGAGGGCACGTACCCGCTGCCGGAGGCGCAGCTCGACAGGTTCTTCCTGAAGCTGCACGTCCCTTTCCCGGGGCGCGCCGAGCTCGCTCAGATCCTCGACCGCACGACGGGCGCCTCCGACGTGCAGGTCCGCGCGGTGCTCACGCAGGCGGACGTGCTGTCGATGCAGCGCCTCGTGCGGGAGGTGCCCGCGCCCGACCACCTGAAGGACTACGTCGTGCGCCTGCTGCAGGCGACCCACCCGGACCAGGACGGCGCGACCGACATGGTGAAGCGCTACGTGCGCTTCGGCGCGAGCCCGCGAGGCGCGCAGGCGGTGCTCCTCGCGTCGAAGGTGCGCGCCCTCTTCGACGGCCGCTTCGCGCCGAGCCACGACGACGTGAAGGCGATGGCGTTGCCCGCGCTCCGGCACCGCGTGCTCCTCAACTTCGAGGGCGAGGCCGAGGGCGTCAAGACCGACCAGGTGCTCGCCGAGCTGCTGAAGAAGCTCCCAGAGGGGAAGGCGTAGCCGCGGGGATGGGCCTGCTCGACACGATCCTGCGGCGCGGGGCGAGGGCGCCCGCGCGCGCGAAGGACGACGAGCTGTTCGACGACGAGTTCCAGAAGAAGCTCGACGTGCTCTCGCTCGTCAGCCGCCGCGTCTTCTCCGGCAAGAGCCGCGCGGAGCGGCGCACGAAGAAGAGCGGCTCCGGCGTCGAGTTCAAGGATCACCGCGACTACGTCGAGGGCGACGATCTCCGCTACCTCGACTGGAGCATCTACCAGCGCTTCGGCAAGCTCCAGACGCGGCTCTACGAGGAGGAGGAGGACCTCTCCGTCTACGTCCTCGTCGACACCTCGACCTCGATGGGGTTCGGCGACGGCGACAAGCTGCGACAGGCCAAGCGCGTGGCCGCCGCGCTCGCGTACGTCGCGCTCGCGAACCTCGACCGCGTCGGCGTGCTCGCGGTGCGCGACGCGGTGAACCGCACGATGCAGCCGACGCGCGGCAAGCAGCGCATCTTCCGGGTGTTCGAGTTCCTGCGCCCGCTCGCGGCCGACGGCACGACCGAGCTCGGCCCCGCGCTCCGGGCGTTCGCCGCGCAGCAGAAGCGCCGCGGCCTCGCGGTGCTCGTCAGCGATCTCTACGATCCGCGCGGGTTCGAGGAGGGCATCAACGCGCTCCGCTACGCGAAGTTCGAGGTGCTCGTCATCCACCTCCGCGACGCCCGCGAGGCGCGGCCCGCGCTGCACGGCGACGTGCGCCTGTACGACTGCGAGACGGGCGAGGAGCGCGAGGTCACGGTCACCCCGAAGGTGCTCGCGCGGTTCGCCGAGGCGTACGCCGCGTACGGCGACGACGTCGCCCGGTTCTGCAAGTCGAAGCAGGTGACCTACGTCGCGGCGGACGTCTCGACGCCGTTCGACGAGCTCGTGCTCCGGGTGTTCCGCTCGGGCGGCTTCCTGCGATGATCTTCGCCGGGCTGCCGCTCTCGCAGGTGCTCGCGATCGCAGGCGCGGCGGGCGCGGCGATCGTCTTCCTGTACCTCCTGAAGATGCGCCGGCGCGCGGTCGCGGTGCCGTTCTCGCGCATCTGGGACCGCGTGCTCCGGGACGAGGACGCGACGTCGCTCATCTCGCGGCTGAAGCGCCTCCTCTCGCTGCTGTTGCAGCTCGCGCTGCTCGCGCTCCTGTTGCTCGCGCTCGGTGATCCGCGGCTGTCGGCGGCGCTCGTCAGCGGTCGGAGCATCGTCGTCCTGGTCGACGCGTCCGCGTCGATGCAGGCGACCGACGCGGCGCCGACCCGCCTCGAGGCCGCGCGCCGCCGGGTGCGGGAGATGGCGCGGGGCATGTCCGGCAGCGATCGCATGCTGGTCGCGCAGATGGACGCGGCGACGACGCCGCTCTCGACCCTGACGAGCGACACGACCGAGCTGCTCACCGCGATCGACAAGGTGACGCCGACGGAGGCGCGGGCGGACTTCCCGCGGGCGCTGCGCTTCGCCACCGACACGCTGCGCGGGCACGAGAAGGCCGAGATCATCGTGCTCTCGGACGGCGCGCTCGGCGCCGCGCACGACGCGCTCGGGGACGTCCACGTCGGCGACGTGAAGGTGTCGTGGGTGAGGCTCGGCGAGCGGGGCGACAACGCGGGCATCACGCAGTTCTCGGTGCGCAGGTACCCGCTCGACAAGAGCCGCTACGAGGTGATGATCGAGGTGACCAACACGCACGATCAGCCGAAGGAGATCGAGCTCTCGTTGCTCGGCGACGGCGATCTGGTCGACGTGACGAAGCTCCGCCTCGGGCCGGGCGAGCGGCTTCCGCGCTTCTACCCGAACCTCTCCGGCGCGAGCCGCACGCTCGAGGCGCGCCTGCGCAACGCCGACGGCACGCGCGACGATCTGCCGGCGGACGACGTCGCGTACGCGCTGTTGCCCGAGCGCCGTCGCGTGAAGGTGCAGGCCGTCAGCGCCGGCAACACGTTCCTCGACGCGGCGCTGTTGCTCGACGAGTACCTCGAGGTGAAGTCCGTGGCGCCGTCGGCGTACCCCGCGCAGGGGCGGTTCGACGTGACGATCTTCGACGGCGTCGCGCCGAAGCTCGCCGCCGGCAGCGGGCACGCGCTCTACCTCGCGCCGCGCGGCGAGCACGCCCCCGTCAAGGCGGGCAAGGAGCTCCGCGAGTTCGGGTTCGACGCCTGGGAGAAGAAGAGCCCGCTCCTGCGCTGGATGGTGCTCGACACGATCGGCGTCGACGAGGGGTTCGAGCTCGTGCCCGCGCAGGGTGACCGCGTCGTCGCGTCGTCGGACGACGCCGGCAAGAAGCGCGCGATCCTCGTCGACGGCAGGCGAGACGGCGCGCGGTTCGTGGCGCTCGGCTTCGATCCCCGGCGCAGCGACATCGTGCTGCGCGTGGCGTGGCCGCTGCTCCTGCTCAACGTGATCAACGAGCTCGTCGAGGAGGACACGCGCTACATCTCGAGCTTCTCGACCGGGGAGGTGTGGAAGATCCCGGCGCCCTCCGGCGCGTCGAGCGTCGAGATCGTCGGCCCGGACGGCGCCGTCGCGAAGGTCGGCGTGCAGGAGGGGCGCGCGGCGATGCTCGGGCAGCGCGCGGGCGTCTACCGGGTGCGCGCGCCGGGCGTCGAGACGGCGTTCGCGGCGAACCTGGCGTCGGTCGCCGAGTCGACGATCTCGCCCGCAGAGCGCGTCGAGGTCGACGGCAAGCCGACGGCCGAGCCCTCTGCGTTCACCGTCGGGGTGCGGCGCGAGCTGTGGCTCTACCTGCTCGCCGCGGCGGTCGGGCTGTCGCTCGTCGAGTGGCTCACGTACCACCGGCGCCTGACGGTGTGAGGGCGTCGAGCTTGGGCCTCGAAGTCGGCGAGCGTCGCCCCTACGCTGGCGCTGATGCACCTCTCTGGCCGCACCCGCCGGCGGATTCAACGGGCGTTCAACGCGCTCGAGGTCGGGCTGCTCTCCGACGCGACCGTGGTCGCGCTCGCCGGGCACCTCTCCGCCGACGACGCGAGGCGCGACCTCGCCGAGCTGGACGCCGCGCACCCCGACGTGGGCGTGGCAGCGCGCGCGCGAGCGCTCGACCAAGCGCTCGCCCAGCCCGCTCGGCGCCCGGCGTACGTGGAGGCCCACGGCGCCTGCGGCGTCCAGCGGTTCGCGGCGTCCGGGGGCGCGGTCGTCGTGCTGCTGCCCGTCGAGACCTTCGCCGATCACGTGAACAACCTGTACTGGGTGCGCTCCGCGGAGGGCGCGCTCCTGTTCGACGTCGGCAGCGGCGGGGCGTCGTCGCGGCGCGATCTCGCGCTGTCGTTCGCGGTGGCCCGCGAGGTGTTCGGCGAGCCCGCGCGCTACGAAGATCTCGACGTCGCGCTCGTCTCGCACGCGCACCTCGATCACTTCGGCGGCGCGAACGACGTGCGCGCGAGCAGCCGCGCGCGCCTCGCCGTGCACGAGCTCGACGCGCGCGTGCTCGCGTGCTTCTCGGAGCGCGCCGTCCTCGTCGCGAAGGACATCGACGTGTACCTGCGGCGCGCGGGCGGCGACGCCGCGCTGCGACAGCGGCTGCTCGGGATGTACAAGGGCTCGCGCGAGCGGTTCCACGACGTCGAGCCAGACCACCGCCTGAAGGACGGCGACCGCGTGCTCGGCCACGAGATCGTGCACGTCCCGGGGCACTGCCCGGGCCTCGTGTGCCTCCGGGTCGGCGACGTGATGCTGTCGAGCGACCATGTCCTCGCGCGCATCACGCCGCACCAGTTCCCGCAGGCGATCACGCCCTTCGCGGGGCTCGAGCACTACTTCGCGTCGCTCGCGAAGGTGCGCGAGCTGCCCGTGCGCCTCACGCTCGGCGGGCACGAGGAGCCGATCCACGATCTCGCCGCGCGCGTCGACGAGATCGCGGCGTTCACGCGGCACCGTCTCGACGAGACGGCCGCCGCGCTCTCGACGCCTCGCTCCGTCGTCGAGGTCGCGCGCGCGCTCTTCGGCGAGCAGCCGGGGTACGGCGATCTGCTCGCGATCGAGGAGGCCGGCGCGTGCGTCGAGTACCTGCACGCGCTCGGGCGGCTGAAGGTCGCGAACCTCGACGAGGTCACGCGCGAGGCCGATCCGATCGTGCGCTACGTCACTCGAACTTGAGCAGCTCCTTCACCTTGGCGATGACCTGCGGCGCCTGGATCGGCTTCGTGATGTAGGCGTTCGCGCCCAGCTGCAGCGCGCGCTGGCGGTCTTCCTGGGAGCCCTCGGTGGTGATGATGACGATCGGCGTGTCCTTGTGCTGGGCGTCGGAGCGGATGCGCTTGACCAGCTTCAGGCCGTCCATGATCGGCATGTTGATGTCGGTGATGATGATGTCGAACTTCGCCGTGGCGAGCTTCCGCAGGGCGTCGACGCCGTCGTCGGCCTCGGTCACCTTGAGGTTCTTCACGCGCGCCAGCGCGAACACCAGGAGCTGGCGCATCATGGGGGAGTCTTCGACGATGAGGCAGGCGTAGTCGGCCATGGGAGTCCGTGTCAGACGGCGAGATCGAGGAACCCTGAGAGCTTGGGCAGTCTCTTGCCCGAGTCGGTGTAGAGGCGCGCGGCCACGAGCGCGCTGACGGCCTGCGCGCCGAGCAGCTTGAACAGCTCCTGGTCCATGTGCACGAAGCCGTGCTTCTGCTGGAGCGTGCGCACGACCGAGACGGCGCCCACCACGCGCCCCTCGAGCGTGAGGGGAAACACGACGCGCGGGTCCGCGAGCGTCCCCTCGCGGCTGTCGCCCCGCGCCTCGTACACCTCGCCGGACGAGAAGACGCGCGCGACCACGCACGAGCCCGGCAGCGAAACCGGCGCGACGTCGGCGGCGGCGAGGCCCTCGCTCGCGACGGGGACGAGCCGCGCGCCGTCGTCGTCGACGAGGTACGCGACGAAGGACTCCACGCCGATCAGCTGGCCGAGCAGCTCCATCACGTGGCGCATCACGCCGCGCGGAGAGAGCGACGAGTGCAGCTGGAAGCTCGCGACGTAGAGGTTCGCGACGCTCGCGAGCTCGCTCTCGATCTCGACGGTGACGGCGGCGGCGCGCTGCGAGGTGTCCTCGACCTCGCGGTACCGCGCGAGCGCGGCGTCCTTCTCGGCCTCGAGCGCCTCGATCTTGCGCAAGAGGTCGCGGATGGCGGCGTCGCTCGCGACATGCGCCCGCAACGTGGCGTTCTCCTGCTCGAGCGCGGCGATGCGCTCGCGGGCCTTCTCGCGCTCCTTGACGAGCTCCTCGGTGATCTGCGCGCCCTTCTCGAAGAACGACTTCAGGAAATCCTCGCGCTCCCTCTTCAGCTCCTCCGGGGGAGGATCGCTGCGGCGCGGCGGCGAGTGCGGAGGCGACATGGGACGCGCGAGGCTATCACCTGTCGAGCCAGTCGCGAAGCTCGCCGCGGAGCACGCGCGGCGCCGCGCGGAGCGCCTGCAGATCGCGGCTGCCCGTCAGCAGCATCGCAGCGCGCAGCTCCGCCTCGACCGCCTCGAGGAGCGCGTGCA
>JADLFU010000217.1 GCA_020849655.1 Polyangiaceae bacterium
CTCGCGAACGGCGTCGCCCCGTCGGTTGACGGCGGCGATCGCGGAGAACGCCGGGGGAAGCCTCGGCGTTCGATCTTTGTCGGCGGCGCGGTGGTGACGACGGGGGCGTCGGCGGTGTCGACGAGAGGCGTCGTGAGAGGATTCTCGGGCGGGTTCTCAGGGCGCGGTTAACAGGAGCTGCTAACCGATGGGTCCGGCGGGACCGGGTGGTGAACAGGTCGGGCGCGTCGCATCAAGCACCACCTTCGCCTAGCGCCCGCTCCGCCTCCGCGAGCGCGGCCTCGACTGCGGCTCTGGCTTCGCCAGGCTGGCACACCAGGACGAGGCGGTGACGAGCGCGGGTCCACGCCACGTAGAGGTCCGTCAGCGTGAAGAGGCCGCCGAAACCACCAAGGCCGTAAGCGATGACCACGTCGGCTTCGAGACCCTTGAAGGCCCGTGCGGTCGTCACGAGGACCCCGGCGCCACGGCGCCAGTCAGACGAGTCGTCGATGAGGGGCACGCCGTCGACCTCCGCGTGGTTGGCGAGCGTCCCCTTCGCGTACGACGATGGGCCGATGAGCGCGATCTGCTGCGGCTTGATGCCCTGGTGGAACAACTGCCGCAGCGCAGCGAGCACCAGCCCCGCTTCGGCCGCCGTCGACGGCGCCCGATGGACGGCGGGGGACTCTCCGAAGGGGGAGCCAGGGAGCAGACGGACGTCGACGTGGGCGAGCGCAGCGCTGCTGCGCGCGATGGCCTTCGTGTTCCGGCAATTGGTCGTGATCCGGAAGCGCGCGGGCAGCGCTACGGGTGGCAGCTTCGCGGCTCCGCGCAGGCTCTGATTCAGGTCGAGGAACGCGTAGAGGCGGCCATCACGTCCCGCGCGGGATAGGGACTCGATGGTCACCCACCAGTCCGGCGCGAAGTCCTGGGCCTCGTCGATGACGACCGCATCGAACAGTTCGGCTTCCCCGCGCGCGCGCAGGACCTCGAGAGCCTGCTCCATGATGAGCGGCACCTCGTCATCCCAGAACCCCTGCTCACCGGAGTCAGGCACGTCAAAATCGACTCGCGCACGCTTCGCCAGGCCGCGCGCGCACGAGTGGAACGTCGAGATCTCAAGCCGCCCCGCCGCGTGCTGGGTGCGCGGGTCGTGCTTCGCTTGGTCCTGGAGCCACGCGCAGAGGTGACGATTGTAGCAGAGGAACAGCACGCGCTCACCGCGGTCGGAGAGCGTCAAGGCGAACTCGAGCGCGAGCAGCGTCTTGCCGGATCCCGCCGTGCCCTCGACGAGAACCCGGTCATTCTCGAGGAGGCCGAGCAAGGTGGCCCGCTGATCGAGCGTGATCTGGACGATGCGGTCGTGCTCCGCGCTGACCTCCGCGCTCGCGCAGCGCAGCAGGCGCAGCTTCGGCATCAACGCGTCGAGGAGGTCCGCGAACTCGTGTGCCCGCAGGTGCGTTTCGCTGCGCGCCCACGCCTTGAACGCAACCTCGATGCTCGCAGGCAGCGTCGCGACGCCGGAGGCGTCGACGAGGATCCGGGGGTCACTGTTGACGGGAAGAGGCCCGGCAAACGTGGCATGCGGAAACACGACAACGTCGCCGTGGGTGAAGAGCCCCCGGTGGACTCGCTTGCGGGTACGCTCTTCGATCGCGTCCAGCAGTGCGTACCGGCTGCGTCGTGCCTGATCGAACGGGTCGCGCATCGCCTTCCCGGCGCGTGACCAGGCGCGTCCCGCAAGCTCCGGCCTGCCTCCCTTCACCTCCAGGACCAAGAGGCCCCGCTCGGGATGAAGGACGACGAAGTCGGCTTCGCCTTCGCGCAGTGGCTCGCTCGCCAGGTCCCGCGCGGGTCGGAGCCACGGAAACGAGTGCAGCACCACGAAGCCCGTCGGCAGCCCGCGTAGGGCCTCATACACGATGCGCTCCGAATCGTGGATGATGTCCTCGGCGCGGACATCGGGCATGAAGCGCGCCATCAGACGCTCTCGTCCGCGTGGCACACGATCGTCGCAGCGAGGATAAGCTCGGCGCGGTCCAGTCGCTCTGGCCTGTACTCCTTCCCCGTGGCGCTCCCATAAGACACCTGGAGGCGCGCCGGCGCGCTCTCGTCGCCGGGCAACTCCTTCACGTGAGCGATCGTCCAGTTGGCACCGGTGGCCCCGAATCTCCCTCGCGCCCGCAAGACGACGAGCCAGGCGTCGCGGCCCAGGTCCGCAGGTTGGACTGGACGGAGGACGAGCCACCTGCCGGCGCCGAACCCGGCGTTCTTGAGCCCCGGCGCGGGGACGCGGACGGCGAACGCGTCATCGCTCGCGTCGAGCTCCGCTTGGAGTCGAACCTTGCCGTGGGTTCGCACGTCATCCGCCTGGCGGAGATCCTTCACGGACAGCTCGACAGCGCGCGCCGGGGACGCGCTCGGCGCGGGCTGGGTTGCAGGGGCCCCCCCGACGCCGCTCCGCCCGCTGGCGCGCTGGTACGCGGATGGCAGGTCGTGTTCGACGAGGTAGTCGGGCAGCAGGACGCGCGGAGCGTCACTCGGCGACGCGGCGGGGTGCTCAGCCTCTGCGGCGTCCTTCGCAAGGAGCGCCGGGTACACGCCGACCGTCATGGCGCGCGGTCCGTCGCCGCGCAGCGCACCGCTCGCGTCCGTCTCGGTCGTCCATCCCTCGAGTTCTAGAAATCGCTTGAGGGGGCGAAGACGCCGCGCCTGCTCCGCTGCCGACGCGAAAGGCGGCGCGGCACCCGTGCGAAAGAACCGAAGGAGCTGCTGCGCGAGTCGTCGATCGAGTCGACTGTGCAGGAACCGATTCCCGTAGTGGCGTAGGCACTTCGTGCACGAGCGCTCGCACCCGCCAGGGCAGTCCCGCAACAGCGCGTCGGTCCTGTCTAGGACCTGCTCCAGCTGCTGCCCGGCCTCCGCGGCATATCCCGCGCCTCCGGAGGACGTGTCGAACAGGTACAGCTCGGCGACACCCTGATCGCCTGCGGTGAGCGCCGGCAACTCGCGGAAGCCCGCCGAGAGCTCGCCGGGATCGATGTCGAGATGGAGGCTCGCGCCGAGCCCGAGTGCCTCCGCGAGCGTCGCGAGCGCGTCGTTGATCCAGGGCTGCCCGGGCTGGTAGCTGAGCGGCGCTGTAAATGATCCCCGCAGCAACAGCAGGTCCGTTCGGAAATCGTGGACCAGGAAGAGTCCGCGGCGAACTTCACCGTTGCACTTCTTGGTCGCCCCATCTCGCTCGAGAACGTGATTCGGCACCAAGAACGGACGCGCGTGCGAGCCCTCCGGCTCTTCACCGTCGATCCACGCGCCACCGCAGCTCTCACAGACACTGAAGCCCGCGGCGTCCTTGCCCTTGTTCGCGACGACCATGAGCACGTCCTCGCCGTACGCGTGGCTCATGTTGAGTCCGGGGCCGCGCTGCCAATCGAACTCGTTGCGCTCCGCGATTTCAGGAAGCTGCGCGGATGACGCGAACGTGATGTCTTGCTCACGATCACCCTCGTGGAGGGCACGCCCTTCCTCCGGCGAGAACGAAGGCGGATCGAGGTACTCACGCACGAAAAGCGGCGTCCGGCAGACTGGGCACGGCGAGCCTTCGATCGTCCGAGCCGGAGCGCTCCCACCCTCGATCGAGACGAAAGAGCAGCGTGAGCACCCGACATAGCGGCTGAGCGGTTGTGCGAACAGCGCGGCCGCCGGCGCCGCCGACGGCGGGCCGTCGACGAAGACTCCACCGACGCGGTAGGTCTGTTTGTTCACGACCAGAAGGCGGCCAGGCGCGTACTCGCTCAGCGCTTGCGCCTTGGCGAGCTGCGGGCGTTCCTTGACGCTAATTCGCCACCGCGGGCTGGTCTTGTCCCAGTCCTGAATCACGAAGCTGCACAGGTCCGTCGGGAACGCGTACGACGGGAGCAGCCCGCGATCGAAGCAGACGTCGAGGAGGCCGCCCGCGTCTTCCCCAGCGTCGTCTTCGACGCTGGTCTCCTCACTCGACGATGTACCGATGCGCTCGTCCCGGAGCTGGGTGAGGGTGCGGAGCAACGAGTCGGCGATCTCGCGAACGAACCTCCGCTTCACGTCGCCGAGCTTGCCAGCGTCGACCTTGAAGATGGCGCTGGGGAGCCAGCTGGCCACCTCCTCCACGACAGGGCTCTTCGGCGTGAGCACCTCCCCCCTCATCCACTTCTCGAACTCCAAGAAGGCGAACTGACCGTCCCCGTCGAAGAACTCGTCGGCGTCGCCCAATGCGCTCATGATGCCGGGGCGGTGCGCGGCGATCTCCGCCTGCTCGGCCGGCGAGAGCGCGTCGAGGCGTGAGTGGAAGAAGGTCTGAAGCAGGTGGGAGTTGACGTGGCGACGCGCGAGCCGGGGGTTGTCTGCCTTCAAGCGTGGCTCTCGGGGCGGCCCGCTGATGATCGCCTTTGGGTTGGCGAAGTAGTACGCGTCGTGGGCGCCGCCCTGCGCGAACATGAGGACGGACGACACTGAGGTGCCGCGACGGCCCGCGCGTCCGGCGCGCTGCTGGTAGTTCTCGCGCTGAGGCGGCACCGTCCGGAGTCCAACCGCGGTCAGCGACCCGATGTCGATCCCGACCTCCATCGTCGTCGTACAGCTCAGGACATCGACGGGCGGCTTGTCCGGCCCCAGGGGCACGTCCTGAAACCGGAGTTCGAATTCCTCCGTGGTCGCGTAGACGACACCGGCGTCGCGCGCCGAGAGCTGCGCGGTATGCTCCTCGGCCGTGATGTGAACGGGCCGCTCCCCGCGGAGGACCGCGCGCAGCGGCTCGCGGAAGAACCCCTTCCGCGAGCGCATGTACTCGTGGTCCGGTGGGCGCCTCTCAAGACGCTGGTCCTGGCAGTTACCGCAGGAGCCCAGGAACGGCTTGGACTGGAGGTGACCGCAGACGACGCACTGGAGCCACTCCGCATCGAGCGCGAGGCGCATCACGAGTCCGTCGGCCACAACCAGCCGGCCGGAGTCGTCGCTCGCCGCCCCCTCGCGCGTGAAGACCTCGAAGAGCTCGTCACGGACCCTGTCGACGTCGGCCGGGCTGAGCCCCGCCCGTCCACGGATGAGGTCGAAGAACTGCTTCATGCCGTCGGCGACGCGGATCGGCTGGAAGAAGCCGAACTCGTCGAGTCGCGCGTCCTTTCCGAGCGCCGGGTCGAACGCGTACTTGCGCAGCATCTCGCCGAGCCAACCGTTCGCGACGTCCTCGATCAACGCGGGCGCGCCGACGCCGGCGAGCCGCTTGTGCAAGATCTTGAGTTTCGAAGGAGCGGCGGCGACGACCGCCGCGCATGCCGCGACGAGCGAGTAGTACGGGTCCCCGATCTGGCGGACGAGCGCGGTGCGGAAGCGGGTTGGCGGCGTCGGGCGCCACTTGTCGGCGAGCGCGGTGTCGAGGTCGCCGTAGTGCTTGCGGAACCGCCCGCACTCCTCGAGAAGCGCCTTCTGGTCGTGGCCGTCGAAGAAGTGGAGATGGTGGCGTGCGCAAACGGCGACGAACGCCGCGAACAGCGTCTCATCTAGGACCGCGAGCTGAGGAGGAGACAGCTGCGCCAACTCGTGGCACGCGAGGACTAGGGCTTCGCGGAAGGAGTCCCGCTCGACCTCGCGGGGTAGATCGCGCGCGAGCCGCGCGGCCTTCTGCCGACCGTCGCTGAAGAGGAGCGCCTTGCGCCCCTCGTTCGGGTGCTGCTCGCTAGCTGGCTTGGTCGCGAACTGCGCGACGAACTGCTCGCGCACCAGGTTCGCGAATGGCTGCTCGCCCTTGGTCGAGAGGTCCATGATCTTGAGCGAACCGCCCGACTGCGTTCGGCGCGTGCACGCGGGGCACTCGCTGAATGTAGTCGTGTTCGTGACCTTCTCGGCGGCGACGCGCGCGCGGTAGCAGAGGCGCGTCTCCGTCCCCTCCGCCGCCGTCGGGAGGACGCGCCCGGTCTGGACGTCGACCAACATCGGCTCGACTTTGCCGCCTTGGTCGGGGTGCGGCTCCTCGAGGAAGAGGTGTAGCTCGTGAAGCGGCTTCCCAAACTCCGTGAGCCTCCCGCCACGCTCGTGCCAGAGGAAGTCGGGTGCGCCCGTCGTCGCGAACGCTCGGACGTACGCGGCACCGCAGTCGCGGTGGGTCAGCAGTTCGAAGACGCGCCCGCCGCACTCGCACTGGGTGTGGGGCTCGGTGTAGAGGCGGCCGAGCAGCGGCGCACCCGGCGTATTGCGCCGCACCGAGCAGGCCGCGTTGATACAGGCGTAGAGGGGCGGCAGGCCGCGAAATAGCAGGTGGACGCGGGTCGGGAGGAGCGGCTGCTCCTCACGTCCGGGTTCGGTGCGGCGCGCGAACGTGCCGAGTGCGAGGAGGCCGTCGGTGGCACGCTCGGCCTCCATGAGATCGCACTCCGGGAATAGCGTGCGGGCCAACTCCGCGAAGTCAGTCGCGTTCCCAGACGCGCGCTCGAGCAGCAGCTCAAGCGGGCCGAAGCCCGTGAGCGCGCGACAGACCTGTTGCCGAGTCGCGAGTTCACCTGCGGCCGCGATGGGCGGCGGCGGCGGCCAGCCGATGCGCTTCGCGACGTTGACGAGCGTCGCGTCGGCGTCAGCGGGGACGATCCCCGCCTCGGCTAGAATGTTAGGGCTCACCCCCGCGAGCGCCCGGCCTTCGTCCTTGGTACCTGGGCGCGCCCCAGCGCGTGCCTCACGGGTGCCCCGCACGATGGCAAAGCTCTTCTTGTTCGTTTCGCCCGTGAGGTCACGCGCGAACGCGCGCCCCGCAGCCTCCGCGTCAGGCCCGGACCCCAGGCTGGCGCTCGTGAGGATGCACCGGAGCCGGTCTCGCCCGATGCCAAGACGCGACAACAGTCGCCGGATCAGGAGCCCGACCTCCGCGCCGCCGACGCCGCGGTACATGTGCGCTTCGTCGAGGACCAGGAGAAACTGGTTCCTCGGATCCGCGGCGAGCCAGGCGCGCGTCTGAGCGAACAACGACCGCTCGATGGGTCTGAGCAGCATGTACTCGAGCATCGAGTAGTTGGTGATGAGCAGATCCGGCGCCTGCTCCTGCATCTCGTGGCGCGTGAGCAGCTCTCGGTCCCCGGGCTGCGTTCGGAAACGCCTGTCCCAATGGCCGATGTTGTTCTCCTTGCCCGCGCGCTTCCCGCTCTTCACGATGACCTTCTCCTCGAGGTCTCGGGCGTAGAACCTCACGACATCCTTGGCCGGCCATCGGCCGCGCTTTTTCAGCTCTGCGACGAGGGATTGCTCGTCGGGCTTCGAGGAGGTTTCGAGACGCTCGTAGTAGCCGAGCAGGGTGTCGAGGTGGCGCTTGTCCTTCGCGCCCTTGCGAACCCCCGGATACGGCGTGCGGCTCGTGTACATGCCGAAGCGCGCTCGTCGGCCCCAGCGCTCTTCCATCAGCTTCGCGAGCCGCTCGTCACCGAGAAGGCGACGGAGCCTCGCGGTCTGATCGCTTACAAGAGCGTTCATCGGGTAGAGCAGCAGCGCGCGCACGCCGTGTCGCTCAAACGACGCGCGGCGCTCCGTCCCCTCGAGTGCGAGCGCGCCGAGGATGGCGTAGAGGAACGTCTCGGTCTTACCTGAACCCGTGCCCGTTGCCACCACCAGGTCGTCGCTGTCTGGACCTTTGGCGAAGAAGTGCTCGAGGGCGTCAGCCTGGTGGCGGTAGGGCGGGTACACGCCGACCCCTGGCTTCCAGCCCACCAGCTCTTGGAGCAGGCCGGTCACCGGCGCGGGCGCCTTCAAGCCCGAGAAGCTGCCGGAGACGGCGTACGACGGTGTGACTTCAATGAACGGTCGCTGCGAGATCCCGCCCGGCTCCTTGAGGAGCGCCTCTCGCTCCTCGATGAGCGCCGAGTTCCGGATGTGGTACTGAGCCTCGAGGTACCGGCGTAGCCGCAGGTGAACGCGCTGCGCGATCTCGTTGACGCCTAGCTCGACGGGGTGGCTCATCGGGGGTCCTCTCTGGTTTGCTGCCCGAGCGCGATCCCGAGGGAGCGCAGCTTGTCTCGCGCGAGTTCTTCATGTCGAGCGAAGGTCCACCGCCGCTCGAAGGGCCGGTCATCCGGGATCGCGAGCGTTCCAAGCGCCGCGAAGACGCGCTGCTCGGCGCGTGGCAGCTCCGTCGTGAGCGACCATTCCGTCCCGCCGCTCACGCGTCGAGAGTACGCACGAACGGGGTTCGCGGCCTCAAGATCGAGCGCGTACATGAGGCGCCGAACGTCTATCCCATGCAGGTCGCACGCCCCCGCGATCTGTCCGGCGCGAGCATCGACGAGCCGATACTCGCGTGCGCCATACAGTCGTCGCCGACGCGCGAGCAGTCTGCCCGTCGCGCCTCCCGAACTCTCCGACCAGCGCTTCCACTGCGGAGTCCCGTGCTTCGCGGACTTGGGTGAGTAGAACTCGAACGCATCGGAATTCGTCGGGGTGTAGGGCTGTCGTTCAAGGGACGTCAGAGCATCGCGTGCCCAGTCGCCAAGCGAGAGCTGGTCGCTGGGCATCCTCGCCCAGCTCGAGAGATCCTCCAGTGGCAGCGCGGAGGCCAGCTCCGGCGGAACTTCAGCGAGATGTCGGAAGGGTCCGTGGTACCGAATGATCTCGGGATCCATTGGAAAGACCGCGGACGGCGCCCCGGCGACGAGCAGATAGCCAACGCGCTCCGGCAGTTCGACGAATCGGGCCGTCGCGGGCGCCCAGTAGCCGCCGTTCAGCTCGAGCAGGTCGCCGGCGTCGTACAGCGCGGAGAGGGCGTCACGAAGCTCAGCCCGTAGCGTCTCCTCGCTCGCAGTCGTGCGCTCGGAGACGAGCCGCCACGCCGGGAGCGCCGCGCCGAGTACGCGGTTCACGTGGACCCTGCTCGAAGGGGCGGCGACGCTCCAGACGATCGCCCGCAAGATCTCGAAACGCGTCTCGGAAGATCGACAGGAGGCGCCGATGCCCAGCGCGCGCCGTACCGCACGGGCGGCCTGCTCCGGCTCGCGCAGGAGTTCGAAGCTCACTAGCAGAGCCTCCGTCGGAGGCGGCGTAGGGCCGCGCCGAGGGCCTCGTCGGTGTCCGCTGCCTTGCCAAGGGCGTCAGTCTGCTCATCGACGCTGAGCGCGGTGGCGACGAACGGGAGGACCAGGCCGTGCAGCAGCGCGTCGGCGACGCGCCTTTCCTCGTCGTAGAGTCGGGCAAGCGCCGAACCGAAGCGCTCCAACACCGGACGCAAGTCCTGGCACTCCGGCCACGCCTCGAGCAGCTTCTCCACCGCCTCGGTCGGGACGTCACCGAGCGCCAGCAGATCGCTCGACAGGCTGACGTCTCCTTGCGTCGGCGCCGTTGCTGCGGACGACGAGATGGGCTCTGGATAGATCGCGGCGGCATGGCTCCACAACTGCGACGTCACGGGCACGGTCGTCGCCCCGGCGACCAGCGTGGCCGCCAGGCGAAGGCCACGCGCTGAGGAGATGGGTGAGAGATCGAGGTCCGCCATCTGGAGGAGCGGCACGAGTGAGGCCTCCAGCGGCGAACGATTGGCTCCCTCGAGCACGACCAGCGACGGACCGTCGACGTCCTTTGCGGCCTCGGACGCGGCCGCGAGACTCCCTTCAGGAGCCTCAAGGAGGTCCCGGACATGGATCGCGCTCGGCGAGACATGGATGATGAGCAGGCGGTCGCCACACGCGCCCCTCGCGTACGCGGCGAGCGCCGCCAGCGCCTTCGGACCGAGCGCGACGGGCATGAGGCCGGCGGCGGTCGCGGCATGGATCTTCAGCATGACCGACGGGTCGACACCGCGGGCGCGCGCGGAGCTGGTGAGGATGCGTCGAAGAGCGGCCGCATCGCTGACACGCTCGCCTCGCGCGCTCGACCAGTCGATTGGCGGGGCGGCGCCACGCGTCGGCACCGGATCCGCTGACGGACGCCCGGGCCGCGGCCCGGGCGCGAGAAGCGGGCGAAGGACGCTCACCTCTGCGAGCAGTTCCAGAGGCCGTTCGAGCACCGCGAGTACGCGCTCGTCGACTGCCGCTTCGACCTCGCGCGCAGCGCTCGATTCTCGGCTCTGGAGCTCGCTGAGCTTCTCTTCTGAAGCGCGCACCTCGCGCTCGGTCGCCTCGAGCTGCGAACGCGTTCTAGCGAGGGCGTCCACCGTCTCCTTGAGCGCGGACTGCTCGCGCGCCAGCCGCTGCTCAAGATCGGCCCGGGCGCTCTGCTCTGCGTCTGCGCGCACCGTGGTCGCGAGGGAGTCGAGCGCCACCTTCATCGCCGGATGGTCACGCAGGAGCTCGGCGAGCGTGGGCGCCTCCTTTGCGACGAACTCACTGTTTGCGCAGAGCGCGAGGGCGCGATCAAGCCGGTAGCGATCCAGCTGCGCGTCGAGCCCGAGACCTTGCGCGGCCAGCGCCTTAGCTGCGTCCTCGATCTGCCGCTTGGTCTGCCCCGGGTCACGCCCCGAGTTTCTGGCAATTCGAACCGCGGCTTCGAGCGCGCGGCGCAGCACAGTCGCGTCGTCGTCCCAGTCGACGTAGCCGGAGGGGCCCGCGTCGTCTACCCGCAACAGTCGTTGATGCCTCTCGATCGTGACGGGACGGACCTGACCGCCAGTGAACATTGGCACCCTAGCCAAGTTCGTTCCGGCGAGCTTGACGTTTCCAGTGGCGACTCGCGTCAACTCGACGGGGCCGACCAGCACGTCAGGCTGGCACCAGACCAGCATTCGCACCGAGCCGATCGGACCGGCGGCCCGAACTCCAGCCGCGAGCGCTGTTCGGACGTCCACAGGCGTACCAACGCCACGGAGGTCGAGCACCTCGAGCGCGGGCTTGGGATCGACGACCTTGAACTCGTCTTTCTGCCCGTGGTTCGACTCCGCACGGAAGATGAAGAGGGCGCCCCTCGTGGCGGCCTGCGCGCTCGGCCAGAATATCTGGCCCTGCGAAGGAAACTCCTCAGCAGGATTGATTTTCCGCCAGTCCGCGTCATCGATCTCGACGAGAGGTCGAACGCCCGCGATCGGGCCGCCGGTCTTGTTGTCCCGGTCGGTCCAGTCGACGACGCCCAGCACCCTCATCGGACGACGCGCCCCGGGTCGAAGCGTTTGCGTGCCCCGAGCCGCGCGCGCACGAGGGCGGCAGGACCGACGGATCGTGACGCGAGAGATCCTCCGCGCGCACCACCGAGGAGCGTCGGCGTTAGCAGCTCGCCCGGTAGCGGATTCATGCTCGTGACGTGATCTCGCCAGACCAGGCGATCACTCGTCCGAGGTCCGCTCGTCTCGGTTCGAACGAACGGAGTTGGCACGAGTTCGACGCGGCCGAGGTTGTCCGCGTCGATTTCGATCGACGAAGCGCTCATCAGCGAGGCCTCGACCACGGACGCGATGTCGCGAGGCCCGAGGCTGTGCCGCACGTGCCGCTTGCCTCGCGCGCAGACGACCACGCGGGCGCGAGCCCCCTCGCTGCCGAGGTCGACGCGTACTTCGTGGTCTTCGCTGGTTTGCACGGGAATCCGGTGTTGCGACCCGCGCCACGCCTCGAAGCACTGGTGGCCCACCCAGACGCGGAGCCGAGGCGTTTGAGCCAGGAGCCCGAGCAGATCTCTCGGTGACGGGCGCGGGACGATGGCGATTTCCAAGCCGGCCGTTCGATCCGCCGCAACCTCGAGGTGCGCGGGTCCCACGACCCGGGGCGAGACGCCAACGTACGCGACTCGGCGAGCCGACGCCAGCACGCTGGCGCTGGAGGTGTTCGTGCCGGCCGCGAGGCAAGCGTGAGCCTGAGCGCCCGCGCGCGGGGCTTCGAGTTCGATCACCGATGCGTCGCCGAGCCAGAAGAGCGGCTCCCCACGAGGACCATACGCGCGTGGGGGCGTCGCCAGCGACACGCCCCAACGCCGAACTCCAAATTCGTGGCCCAGGCGGTGGAGCCAGGTGGAGACGTCATCGGTGACGTCGTCGGGCAGGCGCATTTCCCAGAGCGCCCACCGCAAGCCCCCGCCCGCGAGGTGGGCATGGCGCTCCGCGACAGACGGGGGTGCGCATCGCGCATCAGCCAGGACCATGAGCGTCTCTCCGTGATGCACCGCAGAGCCCGCGCGTAGCCGCGTCCACTCACCGCGGCAGAGACGGAAGAGCGTCCCTTTCGGGTCGACTCCCGGCGATTCCAGCACCCAGCGCCCTTGGTCGATGGTCGTCGGCCACGCGCCTACAGGCTTGGTCGTGAAGTCCTGGAGCGTCGGAACGATGTCTACCCGCGCGCTCCCGACTCCGGGACGGAGGTCGATCGCTCCGACGCGCGCGAGCCGCTCGCGTCCACCGAAAATGTCCACGAACGCCGGGCGCAGCGACGCGAGCGCGGCGCCTCCAAGCTCGTCGCGTGGGATCTCCGGCAACCGGAGACCGACGCCCCAGCGATCCTCGAGCCGCGCCAGCACCAGTCCGAGCTCAGCCGGGTCCTCCTCCACCGCCGCAAGGACCGGCTCCGTCGTACCTCCACCCGAACCGACCCCGGGAAAGTACTCATCGCACGCCGGCGTGCCCTCACCGGGACGATGCCTGAAATGAGGGCGCTGCACGCGAACCGACGGGAGGTACACGCGGCCACCGCACCCCGGCCGAGGGCACGCGTAGGCCCGCGACTGTAGGGCGTCCGTGGCTGCGACGACCCTGCCTGTGACTAGATCCCTTGCGGCTTCCACGGCGCCCCCCGGCTACCGGCTCCCGACTCGCGACGGCCGGGGCGCGAGGTAGCACGATGGCGGAGCCCCGGCGAAACCGCGACGCACGCGACGCACGTGACGAGGTCGCGTCCGGCCACGCAGGGCCAGGTGGTCGTCCCCGGCGGAGGGCGGTGCTCGTCCGGGGACCGCGACGACGCACGCGCACCTGCTCGCCGGCATGCGGCACGCGCACCTCCGCGGGAGCGCGCCGAGGTCACCGGCGCCCCCAGGCGGCAGGGCGGAGCAGATAGAGGTCGCGATCAGAAGCGCATGCTAAGGCGGCAGGCGCCCCAGATCAAACAAGATCATCTCGCGCACTGGGGCAGGATGACGCGCCGCGCCGCCCGGCGCGTGGGCGGACCAGCGATCGTGGGGGGAGGCGCTTATCGAAAGACCTCGTCCGCGGGTATATACTGCATCAACCGCAGGCGGAGTTCTCGCCCTCACCGGGCTCCAAAAAATGGGGCCTACAGGCAAAGGTCGCGAACACCAGCCAGGGAGAGCCCTCCTCCTGCCAGCAACAGGAGGCCTTTCCATGGCTGATGATCGCGAACCTGATCGCCACCCCGTCCACGCTCACGCTCTCGACCCCGACCCCTGGCCCGACGACGCCCACTTCATGCGCGTGTGGGACGGCGACATGGTGCGCGCCGCGCGCGCCGCCGCCGGCGGCGACCCCGACGCGGAGGCGGACGTCGCCCAGGAGGTCCGCGTGCGGCTGCTCCGCGTGAGCCGCGCGCAGCCGGGCGCAGCCGTGCCCTACGTGCGCACCGTCATCAAGAACGCCGTGCGCGACGTCCACGGGCGCGAGGCGCGGGCGTTCTCCGCGTGCTCTCCGCTCGCCGTCGATCTCGACGCCGATTCGGAGCCCGCGGTCGTCCCCGACGACGGCACCGCGGCGCTCGTCGTCGGCTGGGTCGAGGGCCTCCCGCCCCGCCTGCGCGATGTCTACGAGCACCTCTGCGCCGCCGACCGGTCGCAGCGCGAGGCGGCCCGCCGCATGAACGTGAGCCAGCCGCGGGTAGCCCAGCTGCACCGCGAGCTCCTCGAGCGTGGTCGGCAGGACCTGGCCCACCTCGCGGCCTGATCCAGTTCACTGCGCGCCGACGGGAGCAGCCCCTCGTCGGCGCGCGTCAGCTGGGGCTGAGCAACTGCGGCTCCGAAAAATGGGGCCGTCGAACGGAAGGACAAGACCATGAGCAAGAAGAAGCCGAAGGTGATGTCGATCGACACGATCGATCGGCAGCGGAAGTACGTCGACGCGCAGAAGGAGAAGGGCCACGGCCTGGGGGTGGTGTTCGCGGATGCGTTCCTCCGCGGGATGCGGGACCTCGGGTACAAGAACCCGGCCTGGGCGCTGGCCGAGCAGCTCGACAACGCGTTCCAGGCGGGCGCCGACAGCGTCGCGATCCGCTACGCGTTCGACGCGAGCAACAAGTCGCGCGTGAAGCCCGACATGATCGCGCTCTGCGACAACGGCAACGGGATGATCCCCGACATGATCGGGTACGCCGTCCGCTGGGGCGGGACCGACCGAGAAGGCGATCGGAACGGCTTCGGCCGCTACGGCTACGGGCTGCCCAGCTCGGCGGTTAGCCTCGCCAAGCGCTACACCGTGTACTCGAAGGCGAACGGCGGCGAGTGGCACGCCGTCACGGTCGACATCGACGAGCTCGCTGCCGCGGCCGGCGACATCAAGAAGACGGAGGCGCTCCTCACGGCCCGGCCGTCGAAGCTCCCGCCCTGGGTGGCGAAGGCTGCAAAGGGCGACGACACCCTGGATCTCGGGACCCTCAAGTCGGGGACCGTCATCGTGTTCGAGGATCTCGATCGCCTCAAGCGCCTGTCGGGCTGGATCAAGGCCGAGACGCTGCGCACGAAGCTCCTCCAGCACTTCGGCGTCATCTACCGGCACTGGGTGCCCGAGCGGCGCGTCGTCGTGGACGGCGTCGCCGCGCAGGCGGTCGACCCGCTCTTCCTCATGGAGCACGGGCGATTCTTCGACGAGACCTCGATCCGGGCGAAGCGCGTCGAGGCCCGCACGTTCGAGGTCGAGACGCCGCGCGGCACGACCGGGACCGTGACGATCCGGGCGGCGGTCCTCCCGCCGAACTTCCAGCTCGTCGACCCGGCGCAGTACGGCATCAAGGGGGCGAAGACCAACCGCCGCTGGGACGTGATGAAGGACTACAACGGCCTCCTGATCTGCCGCGAGCGCCGGCAGATCGACTGCATCCCGCCGCGTTGGACGAAGTTCCAGAACTACGACGCGAACGTGAAGGTCGAGATCGACTTCGACCCGGAGCTCGACGAGTACTTCGGCATCACCACGGCGAAGCAACAGATCGTCCTCGACGACGAGATGTGGGAGAAGCTTCAGCACAAGGGGAAGGCCGGCGGCGCGCTCGTCGACCTCGTGGAGGACCTGCGCCGTGAGTTCGAGAAGGTGCAGAAGGACCTGAAGGCGAAGTCGGAGAACCGCGGCGCGAAGGACGGTCCGCGGCCGAGCGCAGTCGCGATGGAGCAGTCGGAGCAGTTCAAGGGCACCGTGCCAGAGCCCACCCCCGCGCAGCAGGACGAGGCGAAGCGGAACCTGGACGACCTCGCTGCCGAGCGCGCCGACGCCACGGGGCAGCCGAAGGAGAAGGTGATCGAGGACCTCATCGAGGAGACCTCAGCCCGGCGGTGGGAGGTCGAGTTCACGGCGATCCCCGAGGGTCCCTTCTACCGTCCCATCCGGCTCGGTGAGCAGAAGCGGCTCGTCGTCAACACCGACCACCCGTTCTACACGCGGATCTACGACGCGGCGCCCGAGGTCCGCGCCGCGCTGGAGGTTGTGCTCTTCGTCCTCGCGGAGCGCGAGCTCGAGGTCAAGAAGGACGCCGAGACGTTCTACCGCGCCGAACGCCAGCGCTGGTCCGAGCGCCTCCGGCACGCGCTGGACACGCTCGTCCCCGAGGAGACGATGGTGAACAAGGCGGCCGTCGTCGCCGAGCGCATGCACATGGCGGTCGAGGAGGATCCGCCCGCCGAGTAGGCGCCAGAGGACGCCGACGGAGCGTCGCGCGCGCCACGAGCACGCGCGACGCCGCCGTCGACGCCTTGCGGGACCCTCAGCCGAGCACCCGATGCCGAACACGACGCGCTACACTCCCTCCGTGAGGAAACGCCCCGCTGTACCCGCGAGCGCTGCGCGCGCGGCCCCTGCGCCCCCGTCGGCGACCGACGGCATCGACGAGCAAGCGCGTCGGGTGCGGGTCCCCTACTTCCCGCTGTACTCGGAGGTGCGGCGAGTCCTCCCGGTCTGGAACGGCCGCCGCGCCGCCGATTTCAAGCACATGCAGACGGCGATCTGGAACCTACAGGGGACGCCGGACGAACCCAAGGACTGGACGCGGCCCGACGAGTGGATCCCCGTTCGCCTCGACGGCACCGACCGCGAGATGGCCCTCGCCATCTGGGAGGGCACCGATCGGAAGGTGAACCCCCGGAGGGTCTACGGGCACTGGCTGCTCGCGACGAACTACGACCTCATCACTCCCCCCGACAGCGGTCCGATCACGCTCACGAAGCGCGGCCAGGACTTCGTGAAGGAGTCGGGCGAAGCAGAAGCGGCCGTCGACGAAGGAGAGGGCCTGGTCAAACTGCTCTCGATCGTCGCCGAGCGCGCCCCCGCTGGCGCACGAGACGTGCTCGTCGGGTGGGCCGACTTCTTGAAGCGGTACTCTGGGTTCCGCAGCGACAGCACGATCCGAGACAGCCTCTACCGCAGGATCCGGAACCTGCTCGAACGAGGCCTCATCTCGCGCTCGGCGTCGCAGTACAGCATCAGCGCCGCCGGGCTCACCTACCTTCAGCGTGTCGGGCGCGCAGATGAGGCCCGCGCCCCATCCGCACAGCTTGGCGGCCTGCTGACGCTCGCAGCGGAGCACCGCGCCGGCGTCCGGCGCGAACTCCACAGGATCCTCGGGAGCATGAACCCCTACGCGTTCGAGCAGCTGGTCGGCCAACTCCTCGAGGCGATGGACTACAGCGGCGTCACCGTGAC
>JADLFU010000218.1 GCA_020849655.1 Polyangiaceae bacterium
CCGTCTTGGGTGAAACCGTGCTCGACGTGGCACGGCCACGCCTGCGCGCGGATTTCAGCCCAATTCGGCTCGAATTCCGCTTCGGACTCCGACGCTTGCTCCTTGGGCTCCCGAAATCCATGCTGAGACACGCCGTCCTCGGTCGCGCGGCGCCGCGGCCAGACATTGTTGCGAGGTCGCGCACGCCGTTGCGGACCGCTGGGCACGAGGCGCGGCTTCGAGCATAGTCCCGCCGATGCCGACGGAGCGCGCGATGACGCCAGCCAGCCCGCGCGCGTCGCTTCCGCTCGGCGACCGCGTCGTCCGGGTGCTGTCGCTCGCGTACCGGGCGCGCCGCGCCGCGCTCCTCGAGGGGCCGACGGGGATAGGCAAGAGCGACGTCGTGCGCGAGACCGCCGCGCGCCTGGGCGTCGAGCTCGCGGTGCTCGATCTGAGCCTGCTCGAGCCGCCCGATCTCGTCGGGCTCCCGGTGATCGACGCGGGACGCACGCGCTACGCGACGCCGGCCGTCCTGCCAGAGAAGGGCGCGGGCATCCTCTTGCTCGAGGAGCTGAACCGCGCCGAGCGCTACATCCAGCAGCCGGCGCTGCAGCTGCTGACGGCGCGCGCGCTGCATGAGTATCGGCTGCCCGAGGGGTGGGTGTGCTTCGCGGCGATCAACCCCCAGGACGGCAGCTACCAGGTGACGCCGCTCGATCCGGCGCTGGCCGCGAGGTTCCTCCACCTGTCGGTGCGCGCCGACCGCGGCGCCTGGCTGTCGTGGGCGCACGGCGCGAGGGTGCACCCGGCCGTCGTCGCGCTGGTGCAGGCGCACGATCGCGCCCTCGACGACGTGCCGCCGCGGACATGGGTGTACGTCTCCGAGCTGCTCGCGACGCTCTCGCCCGACGAGGCGCGCGACGAGGCGCTGCTGCGCGACGCGCTCGGGGGCTACCTGCCCGGCGCGTGGACGGAGACGCTGCTCGCGCGCCGCGAGCTCGCCGACGCCGGCGTGGGCCTCGACGTGAGCGCGCTGCTCGTGCGCGGCGAGGCGAGCGCGCGGGCCGTCGCGTCGCTGACGGACGCCGCGCGCGCCGGGCGGACGGATCTGTTCGACGAGCTCTCGCACCGCCTCGCGCCGCTGCTGTCGGGCCCGGAGGCCGGCGTGCTCGCCGCGAGCGGCAAGCTCGAGCTCGACGCGCTCGACGCGCTGTTCGCGAAGCTCCCGGGCGACCACCGCGAGCGGCTGCAGCGCGCCGTCGCCGACAACCCGACGCTGCTGCCGCTCGTCACGCCGAAGCCGCGCGACCTCCTGCAGAACTTCGCGAACAGCCGCGCCGACGCCGCCGTCACCGCGCTCGCGCGCGAGCCCGCGCGACACCACCGGCTCGGGCTCGTCGTCCGCGCGCTCGCCGCGCACCTCGACGATCCCTCGCGACGCAGCGACGTGCGCAAGAGCACGCCGGCGCGCGTCGCGCTCGGGCACCTGCTCGCGCGGATGGCGGAGGGCGGCCCGTCACCCTGGGCCCTCGAGCTCGTCGAGGTGCTGAAGCGCGCGGGCATCACGCCGGTGCGGCCCGCGTGATCGACGCGCGCGAGGTCACGCGCTCGCCCGCGCTGCTCGCGCGCTACCCGTACTACGCGGCGGTGCTCGCGAGGCTCGACGTGGTCGAGGATCCCACGGTCGAGTCGATGGGCGTCTCCCTGCACGGCAGGAGGTTCTACCTCCACGTCAACCCCGAGGCGCTCGCGCGACGGCCCGAATTCACGCTGGGCATCTTGCTGCACGAGGTCCACCACGTCGTGCTCGGTCACCTGACCGATCCCGCGCTCGCGGAGCCCGCGCACCCGGACCTGATGGAGCTCGCGAAGGAGGCGTCCGCGAACGAGTGGATCGTCGAGCCGCTGCCCGATCCCATCACCGTCCGCGCGCTCGAGCGGTGGGGCGTGCGCCGCGGGCAGAGCACGCGCGAGCGCTACCTGCGCCTGGTCGCGGCCCGCGAGCGCGAGGGCGACGCGCTCCGGGCGGCGCCGCGGTTCGTCGACGATCATCGGACGCAGGCGCGAGGCGGGGCGCGCACGGTCCCCGCGGCCGATCCGACGCCTGCGCTCGTGCGCGACGCCATCGCCGCGGTGGGCGACCGACGCGAGATCGACGGCGGCGCGCCCGAGCGCGCGACGCTCGCGGGGCGAGACCCCGGTCGTCTGCTCGAGCTGCTCGAGGGCGCGTCGCGCGCACCTGCCGCGCCACTCGACTGGCGATCCGCGCTCGCGATGTTCGTCGCGGCGCGGCGCGCGCCCGAGCACAGCTGGAGCCGCCCCAGCCGTAGGTTCCCCTCGCGGATCGGGGAGATCCCGGGGCGGGCCTGGGTCTCGCGCCGCAACGCGCGGCCTCGTCTGCTCATCTCGCTCGACACCTCCGCGAGCCTCCCGGACACGACGCTGGCCGAGATCGCGCGGCACCTGCGCGAGATCTCGGCGCACGCTGACCTCGTCGTGGCGGAGATCGACGTGGAGGTCGCGCGCGTGGGGCCTTTCGACGGTGTGCTCCGTGACGTCGCGGGGCGAGGCGGGACGGATCTGCGCCCCGCCTTCGAGCCGCGGTTCCTCGGGCCGCTGGCGGTCGACGGCGTCGTGTATTTCACTGACGGCGACGGGCCGTGGCCCGAGGCGGCGCCTGCGTTGCCGGTCCTGTGGGTGCTCACGCCGGGGGCGGAGTTCGGGTGCCCGTGGGGAGCGAGGGCCACGCTCACCATCGGATGAGCGGCTCGGGCGTCTCCGCCAGGTGCGACACGTGCCCGACCCCGCTCGCCTGCAGAGACGCACGTCGAGGCGGCGGGGCCATCACCTGAGGACGGACACCAGCTCTTGCCGCTCGTGCGCGCCGACGTCCGGTTCGTCGACGGCGACGGCGCCGAGCGCAGCGCCCTCGGCCGCGCGGCCACCGCCGTCAAGCCGCAGAGGAGACCAGGAAGCCCCCCCGAGGTGTCGCCACTTGATCAGCATGCGACTCACAACTCTCGACCATTTCTCATAGCCTGACAATTCACACCTTCAGACAACAGTGGCGAGCTGCGGCGACGGCGGGCGGGGTATGCTGGCCCCATGCCACGTCTTCTCCGCCTCCCCTTCCCCGTCCTGCTCGTCGCCACGCTCTCTCTCGCCGCGTGCGGCGGGGACGACAGCTCCACCCCAGCGACTGGCGACGCCTACGAGTACACCGCCGCGGACGTGCGCGCCGTCGCGGCAGGAGACTTCAAGGGCGCCGCGACGCTCGCGGGGCGCCCGAGCACCACGCTGGACCTCCACCTCGACCACGCCCCCCCGGGCGCGCAGCCGAGCTGCGGCAACCGCGAGCTGACGCACCCGCTCTGCGTCTCGACCAGCTCGATGCGGCTGACCGGGACGCTGTCCACGGCCGACAAGTCGTTCGAGCAGGTCGCGGTCACCGCGAGCTTCGACGTGTACGGCGAGAAGCTCACCCAGGGCGCGCTGCGCGTGACCGCGG
Source organism: Polyangiaceae bacterium (assembly GCA_020849655.1). Classification (GTDB taxonomy): domain Bacteria; phylum Myxococcota_A; class Polyangia; order Polyangiales; family Polyangiaceae; genus JADLFU01. The sequence continues at coordinate 3,488 of JADLFU010000218.1, forward strand.
GCGCGACGACGTTCAGCTTCCCGTGGGCGAACGGCGCGTTCGGCGCGGGCACGGTGTCCGACGCGAGCGGCGCGATCGGCAAGGCGACGATCGGCCGGTAGTGCTGCGCCGACGCGCGAACCGAGCTAGAGCGCGCGCGTGAAGAAGCGCCTGTACGTCGTCAGCCTCGGCTGCCCGAAGAACCGCGTCGACAGCGAGGTCATGCTCGGCGTCGCCGAGTCGAGCGGCTACCAGCTCGTCGACGATCCCAGCGCGGCCGAGGTCATCGTCGTCAACACGTGCGGGTTCATCGGCAGCGCGAAGAAGGAGTCGGTCGACACCATCCTCGAGCTGGCGGAGCAGAAGGAGTCGGGCGCGTGCGAGACGCTCGTCGTCGCGGGGTGCCTGTCGCAGCGCCACCCGACCGAGCTCGCCGACGCGATGCCCGAGGTCGACCATTTCCTCGGCTCGAGCGACATGCTGCGGCTCGGCGACGTCCTCGCGGGCAAGGCTGCGCGGATGCTCGTCGGCAACCCGGCCGACTGGCTCGTGCAGGCGAGCTCGCCGCGCACCGTGACGACCGGCAAGGCGAGCGCCTACGTGAAGATCGCCGAAGGCTGCAACCGCAGCTGCTCGTTCTGCGTCATCCCGCAGCTCCGCGGCAAGCAGCGCTCCCGCTCGGCCGACGACGTGGTGCGCGAGGTCGAGGAGCTGGCGGCGCAGGGCGTCTTCGAGATCAACCTCGTCTCGCAGGACACCGTCGCGTACGGGCGAGACCTCGACAAGGCCGCGCGCCACGGCCTCGCGTCGCTCGTCGAGCGCGTCGCCGACGTGCCCGGCGTGCGGTGGACGCGCGTGCACTACCTCTACCCCGAGGCTCTGGACGACGCGCTGCTCGAGCTGCTCGCGTCGCACCCGCGCGTCTTGCCCTACGTCGACATGCCGCTGCAGCACGTCTCGGACGAGCTCCTGCGGCGGATGAAGCGCGGGCACGGCGGCGACCGCATCCGACGGGTCGTCGAGCGCCTCAGGAAGCGCGTGCCCGGGCTGGTGTTTCGCAGCGCCTTCATCGTCGGCCACCCCGGCGAGACCGACGCGCACTTCCACGAGCTGTGCGAGTTCGTCGCGTGGGCGGAGCTCGATCGCGTCGGCGTGTTCCGCTACTCCGACGAGCCGACGAGCGGCAGCTTCACCCAGAGCGACAAGGTGCCCGCCCGCGCCGCCGCCGCGCGCCACCGCAAGCTGATGAGCCTGCAGCGCAAGATCGCCCACGCGAAGAACGCCGCGCTCGTCGGCCAGACGCTCGACGTGCTCGTGGAGGGCACGAGCGACGAGCACGAGTACGTGATGATGGCCCGGCACGCCGGGCAGGCGCCCGACATCGACGGGCAGGTGTACCTCTCGGGCGGCGAGTGCGCGGCGGGCGACCTGCGCCGCGTGCGCGTCACGCAGGCGAGCGACTACGATCTCGTCGGCGAGCTCGCCGACGAGCCGCCCATCGTCGCGGCCAGGCGCGGCCAGCTGCGCGACACCGCCGCCCGCAAGCGCGTCTCGCTCGCCGTGGTGCGCTGACCGCAAGCCCTGCGCGGCGACCGCGCAAGAGCTTCGGGCGCGTGCCAAATGAAACACGTTTCATCGTGCGACCGATCTGGTATCGGCCTTGCAGCGGCCGGCGCCCCATGAACGCGCGCACGCCTCGGTTCCCGTTCCCGCGCTACCCGCGCGGCTGGTTTCAGGTCGCCTACTCCGACGAGATCCCGGTCGGGCAGGTGGTGCCGCTCAAGTACTTCGGCAAGGATCTGGTCGCGTTCCGCGCGGCGTCGGGCCAGCTGAGCGTGCTCGACGCGTTCTGCCCGCACCTCGGCGCGCACCTCGGGCACGGCGGCAAGGTCGACGGCGAGACGCTGGTGTGCCCGTTCCACTCGTGGAAGTTCGCCGGCAGCGGCGAGTGCGTCGAGGTGCCCTACGCGCCGCGCGTCCCGCCGCGCGCCAGCGTCGCGTGCTGGCCCGTCGAGGAGGTGAACGGCCTCGTGATGGTGTGGCACGACGTCGACAAGGCGGCGCCCACCTGGCACGTCCCGGTCGTCCCCGAGTCGAACCAGGACGAGTGGACGCCGTTCTGGCGGCGTCGCTGGCAGCTGCGCACACACAACCAGGAGATGGCCGAGAACGTCGTCGACACCGCACATTTCAAATACGTGCACGGGATGAAGATCCAGCCGGAGCCGCACATCGTCGAGGCCAACAGCCCGCACCTCAAGATGGTCACGAAGACCATCATGGAGACGCCGTCGGGCGACGTCGGCGGCGAGCTGGCGGTCGACTGCCTCGGGTTCGGGTTCTCGACGAGCCGGTTCACCGGGCTCGTGCGCACGACGGTGATAGCGTCGGTGACGCCCATCGACGACGAGCTGGTCGACGTGCGCTTCTCGTTCGCCGTGCACAAGGAGCACGGCGCCGACGTCGCGAAGGGCGTCGGCAAGGCGTTCATCCACGAGGTCGCGCGGCAGCTCGAGGAGGACAAGCCCATCTGGGAGAACAAGGTCTACCTGGAGCGCCCGCTGCTCTGCGACGGCGACGGCCCGGTGGGCGTGTACCGGCGCTGGTGCAAGACGTTCTACCCCGAGTGGTACCTCGAGCAGGCGGCCGCGGAGTACGCCGCCGCGCACCCGCCGCGACGCGGCGCCGCCGCCGAGTAGTCCCGGGGTCGACCGACCGCCTCCCCCGCGCTATCTCGCCGCGCCGGGCAGCCTCGCCCGCGACGGAGAGAGAGAACACATATGCTGAAGGTCTATGGATTCCCCGGGAGCACCTGCACGCGCGCGGTGCTGTGCGCCCTCCACGAGAAGGGCGCGCCCTACGAGTTCGTCAACGTCGATCTCACGAAGGGCGAGCACAAGGCGCCGGCGCACGTCGCCCGCCAGCCCTTCGGGGTCATCCCCTCGATCGACCACGACGGGTTCACGCTGTACGAGTCGCGCGCGATCACGCGCTACCTCGACGAGGTGCTCCCGGGCGCGAGCCTCACGCCGAAGGATCCCAAGCAGCGCGCGATGATGGAGCAGTGGATCAGCGTCGAGTCCTCGTACTTCACGCCGAGCGCGATGAAGGCGATCCTCAACATCTGGTTCGCGTCGCTGAAGGGCGGCCAGCCCGACAAGGACGTGGTGGCGGCGGGCGTCGCGGGCATCGTCCCGGCGCTCGACGTCCTCGACCGCGCGCTCGCCGACAAGGAGCACCTCTGCGGCGCGTTCTCGCTCGCCGACATCGCCTACGCCCCGTACCTCCAGTACCTGCACGACATGGGCATCGCGGGCGGCGTCACGGAGCGCCGCCACGTCGCGGCCTGGTGGGCCCGCGTGAGCGCGCGCCCGTCGTGGCAGAAGGCCATCACGCAGAAGGTCTGACCGCAGCCCGGAGGGGCACACCCGAGCTCGCGGCGTGAGATCACGCCGCGAGCGCCCTCCTCGTCAGCCGCCGGGGGGAGGGCCGCCGGCACCTCCGGCGCCGCCAGGCGCAGCCGTCCGGGGGCGAGGCCCCCACGCGTCGAGGGAGGCCCGGCAGCCGGGCGATCGCAAGCCGAACCGCGGGCGGCGCTCTCGACCAGCGGCTGGCGGGCCTGTGTGGAAGCGCCAGTGATTTCAGAGCCGTGCGAAGAGGGGGACTTGAACCCCCACGGTGTTACCCACTGGAACCTGAATCCAGCGCGTCTGCCAATTCCGCCATCTTCGCGAGAAGCGGCGCCTCTCTACCTCATCGCCCCCCGAGAGCGCAAGCGCCTCCGTCACGCGCGGCGGTTTGTCCGCGCCAGCGCTGCCGCACCCGGTACGGTCGCCGCATGCGCCCGCGCTCCCTTCCCTTCGCAGCCTGCCTCGCCGTCACCTTCAGCGCTCTGCCCGCGCTCGCCGCGACCCTCGAGGTCGGGCCGGGCAAGGCCTACGCGAAGCCTTGCGCGGCGATCGCCGCGGCGAAGGCGGGCGACACGATCGAGATCGACGCCGCGGGCAGCTACGACGGCGACGTCTGCGCGTGGTCGACGAGCGGCCTGACGATCCGCGGCGTCAACGGGCGCCCGCACATCGACGCCGCGGGCAAGAGCAGCCAGGGCAAGGCCATCTGGGTGGTCGCGGGCGACGACACCGTCATCGAGAACGTCGAGCTGTCCGGGTGCGTCGTCCCCGACGACAACGGCGCCGCCATCCGCCAGGAGGGGCGCAACCTCACGCTGCGCGGCGCGTGGCTGCACCACAACCAGGACGGCCTGCTCGCGGGCGACAAGGACGGCAGCACCATCACCCTCGAGCGCTGCGAGCTCTCGCACAACGGCGCGGGCGACGGGTATAGTCACAATCTCTACGTCAACCACGTCGACAAGCTCGTCATCACCGAGTGCTGGTCGCACGACGCGAAGATCGGTCACCTGCTGAAGTCCCGCGCGAAGGAGACGTGGGTCACGTACAGCCGCCTCACCGATCAGGGCGGCACCGCGAGCTACGAGCTCGATCTGCCGAACGGCGGGAGCGCGTACGTGATCGGCAACCTGTTCCACCAGAGCGCGACGACCGACAACAGCAGCATGATCTCGTACCTCGCGGAGGGCGCGCACGCGAAGAACCCCGGCCACGATCTGTACGTCGTGCACAACACGTTCGTGTCGGACGCGGGCAACGCGACGTTCGTGAGGATGGGCGCGGCGGCCGATCCGCTGCGCCTCGTGAACAACGTCTTCGTCGGGCCCGGCACGCCGACCAACCAGGCGGGCGCGACGTCGCTCGGCAACCTCACGAAGGGCGATCCGCTGCTCGTCGACCGGGCGAAGTTCGACTACCGGCTGCTGCCCGGCTCGCCCGCGATCGATCTCGGGGTGGACCCGGGGACGTCGAGCGGCGGCGTGTCGCTCACGCCGACGCGACAGTACGTGCACCCCACCTCGTCCGAGCCCCGCGTGCTCCACGGCGCCCCCGACGCCGGCGCGTACGAGGTCCAGGGTGCGGCGGGCGGAGCAGGCGGCGCAGCAGGCGCAGGCGCGGGCGGATCGAGCGCAGGCGGGTCGAGCGCGGGCGGGTCGAGCGCGGGCGGCTCGAGCGCGGGCGGCTCGAGCGCGGGAGGTTCGAGCGCTGGCGGCTCGAGCGCAGGCGGGTCGAGCGCGGGCGGCGCGAGCGCAGGCGGCGCGAGCGCGGGCGGGTCGAGCGCAGGCGGCGCGAGCGCGGGTGGGTCGAGCGCGGGTGGGAGCATGGCCGCTGGCGCCCCCTCCGCAGGCAGCTCGGCCGCGGGCAAGTCGGGCGCGGCGACGGCGGGCGCCCCGAGCGCAGGCGGAACGGGCGGCGCAGCAGCAGGGCGAGCAGGCGGCGCGGGGACGGCAGGAGCGAGCGCGGGCGCTGTGGGCGCTGCTGCTCCCGAGGGCGACGATGGGGGCTGCGGCTGCCGCGTCGCCCCGCGCGCGACGACAGGCTGGATCGCGCTCCTGCCGCTCGCGCTGGTGCTCCGACGGCGCCGCGCGACTCGGGCTTGACGCGGGCGCCCGCGCGTGCCCAAATGCTCGCCCTTCGACGGCAGCCCGGCGTCGACGGCTTGACAGCAGAGGTCCCCGAGGCGCGCCCCGGACGCGCGCACCGGTACGGCGTGGTAGCCAAGTGGTTAGGCAATGGTTTGCAAAACCATCACACGTGGGTTCGAATCCCATCCACGCCTCCGACGTCGGTCACACGCGGGGTGTCGCGCCGCCCCCGCGGCCGTGATACCGCGCTCCCGTGCCGCTGCTGCCGGGGGTGCGCATCTCGCCGAACGTCACGCTCGTCCGCCCGCTGCGGAAGGGCGGGATGGCGAGCGTGTGGGTGGCCGAGCACGCGGGGCTCGCGACGCAGGTGGCGGTCAAGTTCCTGTCGCCGGAGCTCGCGGCCGATCCGGCGAGCGTGGCGCGCTTCTCGCGCGAGGCGGCCGCCGCGGCCCAGGTCAAGAGCCCGCACGTCGTGCAGATGCTCGACCACGGCGTGACGGACGACGGGTTCCCGTTCCTCGTGATGGAGCTGCTCGACGGCGAGGAGCTGACGCGCCGCTTCGAGGGCGGGCCGCTGCCTCCGCCCTTCGTCGCGCGCGTCGTCGCGCAGGTCGCGCGCGCGCTCGGCAAGGCGCACGAGAAGGGGATCGTCCACCGCGACATCAAGCCCGACAACATCTTCCTCGTCGACGCGGGCGGCGGCGACGTGTTCGTGAAGCTCCTCGACTTCGGCATCGCGAAGGGCGGCCACGACGTGTCGGCGACCTCCGGCACGACGCAGGGAGCGCTCTTCGGGACGCCGCACTACATGAGCCCGGAGCAGGCGATCGGCGCGCGCGACGTCGATTTTCGCTCGGACCTCTGGTCGCTCGGGATGGTGGCGTTCGAGGCGCTGACGGGGCGGCGCGCGGTCGAGGGCGAGACGCTCGGCGCGCTCGTGCTCGAGATCCACACGAGCGATCTGCCAGCGCCGTCGAGCGCGAACCCTCAGCTCTCTCGCGCCGTCGACGAGTGGTTCTTCAAGGCGTGCACGCGCGACAAGCTCGGGAGGTTCGAGTCCGCGCGCGCGATGGCCGACGCGCTCCTCTCGGCGACGGGCGCGCGCACCTCGGCGCCGCCCCCGCCGCCCGACGCGACGCCGCGGAGCGAGGTGCCCACGCTGTCGCCGCCGTCGCTGCGCCCGCCCGAGCCGCCGAAGCGCGCGCGGACGACGGACGACGGCTGGAAGGACGACGTCGACCGCTCGAACCGCGTCGGCCTCGTGAACCGGGCCGCGCCCCGCGCCGAGGCCGCTCGCGCGCCGCTCCGCGAGGCGCCCACGTCGGCGCCCGTCGCGCTCGCGCCGCCCCCGCGCGTCGGCCCGGAGCTGCCCGCGGGGCGCTACCTGATGGCGTCGCTCGGCCTCCTGGCCGCGACGCTGGCCGCGCTCGCCGCGCTCGGGCTGCTCGACAGGGTGCTCGGCACCGCGCGCTGAGCGGGGAGCGCTCGACCCCGGCTCAACCGGCGGCGAACCGCAGCGCCGCGAGGGCCGCGTCCGCCGTGGCGGGGCGCGCGTCGCGATCGTGCGCGACGAGCTTCGAGACGACGCTCGCGAGGGGCTCACCGACCGCGGGGTTCCGCCGGCTCGCGGACTCGGGGTGGTCGAGCTTGCGACGAAACATCGCGTCGCGCTCGTTCGACGCGCCCGCGTACGGGTGCGTATGGGTCATCAGCTCGTACGCGATGAGGCCCGCCGCGTAGAGATCGGCGCGCCCGTCGACGCTGTGCGCGTCGCTCAGCTGCTCCGGCGCGGAGTAGTCGAGCGAGCCGACGAAGCTGCCCTGCCTGGTCAGCGCGGGCGTCGCGGCGCCGAGCCCGAGCTGAAGATCCTCGATCCGCAGGGTGCCCGCGCGCAGCAGGGTGATCTTGTCGGGCTTCAAGTTGCGGTGCACGACGCCGCGCGCGTGCGCGAACGAGAGCGCCTCCAGCAGCCCCGAGAGCACGCGCACCGCGAGCGCGACGTCTGGGCTCGCCTGCCGGGCGCGCACGTCGGGGAGCGGCAGGCCGTCTGGCAGATCCGTGACGACGTAGGGGATGTCGGCCGCGTCGGTGGTGTCGTACACGCCCGCGGCGATGAGCGTCGGGAACGGCCCGCCCGCGAGCAGCTGCAGCAGGTCAGCCTCGCGCGCCATGCGCCGGCGCCACGTATCGTCGCGCGCGTAGCCGTGCGTCGGCACCTTCAGCACGTACAGCTTCCCGTCCTTGCGGGCGCGCAGCCACACCGCGCGCGTCCCCGAGACGAGCAGATCGGCGACCTGGAATCCGCCCACGCAGGCAGACAGCGGGAGCGCGGGATCCTGGTTGCTCGGCATCGTGCCCTCGAGCGCGCCACGCGCGCCCGGCGCTCACTTCTTCGCGGCGATCTTCTTCAGCGCCTCGACGAGCAGCTCGCCGTTGCGGATGACGCCGGCCTGATCCTCCTCGTCGGGCGACGCGGCCTTCACGCCGTTCAACGTGGTCGCCGTCTTCGACAGCTCGCTGAGCACGCGCGTGGAGATGTCGTTCGGGAAGGCGGCGCCGACGCTGACGGGCTCGAGCGGGATGCCGTACTGCTTCTGCGCGGTCGAGAACGGCTCGCCCGAGTCGTAGCGCGACAGCGACAGCACCTGGCGGTTGACGAGGTCTTGCGCCTTGTAGTCCTTCGGCCAGTCGCCGCTGAGCAGGAAGGGCTCGGACATCGGCACGAGGCTCGCCGCCGCGCCCTTCGGGCCCTTCGTGACGAGGACGGAGTACTTCACCATCGGCTTCGCCTCGAGCACGTCGATGATGGCCTTCTTCTGGCCGGAGAAGAGGCTCTTCAGCGCGTCCTTGCGGGTGTTCAGCGCGGCGACGTCGGTCGTGTACTGGAACACGAGGTTCAGCGTCTTCTGGTCGAAGCTGCCGACGCCCTTGCCCTGGAACTTGTCGCCGTCGAACGGGATGTTCAGCGCGCCAAGCTCGGTGACGAACGTCTCCGGGAACTTCTTCTGCTTCAGCGAGTCGCCGGCCGCCTTGATCTTCTCGGCGAGCTCCTTGACCTTCGCGTTCGAGGCCTCGACGTCCTTCACGAGCTCGGCGGCGCCCTGGATGCTGACGCCCTCGCGACGGCTGCGCTCGGCGTTCCCGCCGAAGCTCCAGCCGATGCCGACGCCGAGCACGACGCCGACCGCGCCGGCGACGCCGATGAACTTGCGGCTCTTCTTGGCGGCCTCGACCGCCTCGGCGCCGACCTCGACCTTGATCTCCGCCGGCTTCGGCGGCGGCGCGGGCGGGGCGGCGGGGGCCTTCGGCGCGAACGGGTTGTCGAGCGGCGCGGCCGCGGCGAACGGGGGCACCGGGATGCCAGGCGACATCGCGGGCGGCGGGATGCTCGCGCGACCGCCGGACGCCGCC
>JADLFU010000219.1 GCA_020849655.1 Polyangiaceae bacterium
ACACGGGCCGGGTGATGTCGCGGTTCCCCGACGTCACGTGCTTCGTGGACTCGCGCGGCCTGCACTTCCGCTGGCGCGGCGGGAAGGGCCACCTGCGCTACCACCCGCAGCTCGTCGCACCGCGCGATCGCGAGTTCGTGCTTCTCGTGCCGCTCGTCCGCCAGGCCGAGCCGGTCGCGACCGACACCGCCGTGGTGGCGCCGCCTCCGCCTCGGGCTGCGTCGCCGTACCCGATGTTGCTCGCCGACATCCTCGTCGAGCTCGGCTTCGCCTGACGTGCTCCCGCTCCCGCGACGCGATCCCGCGTCGGCGGGGGGCGGCCACCCCTCGCCGGCTGCGCTCCTGAAGCGCGCGTCGGCTTCTCGGAGATCTACATGCACACGACCACCAACATCCCCCGCTACAAGGACTCGACGATCCCTCCCAGATCGCGATGCGCATCAAATAGACACCGCCACCAGTCACTGGGTAGCGTGACTCGAGCCCTCGCCCTTGAACGCGATCAGCGGGCTGCCGGGCACCTCTCGTCGATGGATGACGATGCCGTCGCTCTCGCGGATCTTCTCCCACGGCGACTCCACCGGCTGAGGCGCCGCGGGGGCCTCGCCGGGCCGCAGGACGGCCGCGGACCCCGACGGCTGGGCCGGCGAGGCCGCGGGGGGCGCGGAGCCACCGCACGCGAGCAGCGTCGCGCACAACCACGGAGCCCAGCGTGTCCAAGAGCGCGACATGGGGACGACGATACGCGACCCGCGCGGGGCCCCGTCAAGCGCGGCGGCACACCGCGACGAGCGTCTGCCCGGCCTCTCGCGACGTCCGCTCGACGCTCATCGACGTGAGCTGCGGCCGCGCGCAGCGCCCGGCGGCGGACATGTCCAGCCAGGAGGTGGCCACGTCCACCCCCCGGTGACCACGAAACACTGCAAATCACAGCCCCCGAGCCCCGGCACGACCTTCGCCAAGCGAGCCGGGCATGGCCCTCCCGCTCGTCGCCCGCGCGCAGCCGTCGACGCGCACGTACAGACGGCGCCGCCCCGAGGCGACAGCGCTGTACGAGGTCGTGCGCGACAACCTCGAGACGCTGTACGGCGCCATCGACGACGGCGCGCTCGCCGTGAAGCTCCCGAAGCACGCGCGCAAGGAGCTGGAGGCGTACCTCGACTGTGGGCTGCTGTGTCGCGGCTTCGCGCGGCTGCGCTGCGCGTGCTGTCCGGAGTCGCTGACGGTGGCGTTCAGCTGCAAGGGCCGGGGCTTCTGCCCCTCCTGCATGGGGCGACGCATGTGTGCGACGGCGGCGCACCTGATCGAAGACGTGCTGCCCGAGGTGGCGCTGCGGCAGTGGGTGCTCACCTTCCCGTTCCACTGGCGCGCGAGGCTGGCGCACGACGGGGCGCTGCTGTCGGCGCTGACGCGCGTGTTCGTGGACACGGTGAGCGACCTCTACACGTCACGCTGCGGTGACGGCGCGAAGACTGGCGCCATCACCGTCGTGCAGCGCACGTCGTCGGATCTGCGGCTCAACCCACACTTGCACGTGGTGTTTCTCGACGGCGCGTACCGCGAGCGCGACGGCGAGCTCGTGTGGCGCGAGCTGCCCAGGCTCACGACCGAGGACGTGGCCAGCGCGCTCGAAGCGACGCTGCGCCGCATCGACCGCCACCTGCGTCGTCGCGGCGGGCTGCCCGCGAGCGACGGTCTCGTCGATGCAGACCAGGACGGCGGCGCCGACCAGGAGGCCAACCTCGTCGCGTCGGCCGTGTCCGGGCGCACGCCGCCAGCCGGTCCGAGCTGGCAGCGCGGCCTCCCGCAGCTGGTGGGCAAGCCGCTCGCGCTCGACAAGCACCTGTGCGCGTCGATGGACGGCTTCACGCTGCACGCCGCGACCCGCGCCGGCGCACAGGACTTCCAGGGCCGCGAGGCGCTGCTGCGCTACGTGCTGCGCCCGGCGATCGCCCAGGAGCGCGTCGAGCAGCGGCCGGACGGCCTCGTGCGGATCACGCTGAAGCGCGCGTTCGGGGACGGCACGGTGGCGGTCGACATGGACCCGCTGTCGCTCGTCGCGCGCCTCGCCGCCGCGGTGCCGCCGCCGCGGTTCCACACCGTCAAGTACGCTGGGGTGCTCGCGTCGGCGCACAGGTGGCGTGCGCGCATCGCGCCGGAGAGGCCGCCGGAGAAGCCCGCTGCCCAGGCGGAGGAGCCGCTCGAGCAACGCGAGAAGCCGAAGCGCCGAGGTGTACGTCGACTCTGGGCAGAGCTGCTCGCGCGCACCTTTGCGATCGATGTGCTCGCCTGCCCCAGGTGCAGCGGCCGCAGGAAGCTCGTCGCGATGGTCACCGATCCGAAGAACGTGCGCGCCTACCTGCGGGGCATCGGCGAGCCCTCCGACGCGCCCGAGCGCAGCCCCAGCCGCGGCCCGCCGTACTGGAAGAGCACCGTGCTGCGCCGCAAGGCCCTCGGCGGCGGCGGCGACGACGACGCCTGGGCGTGAGCAGCGAGACGACATCGGCGGCGATGGTCGTGGGGCGGACCAGCGAGACGACATCGGCGGCGATGGTCGTGGGGCGGACGTGTGATACCGTCTGCGAAATGACGCCGTTCTTCGCGAGCTCGCCCTGCCCCGCCCGTTCGTCGGCCGTCGTCACGGCTGCGCCGGCTGCGCAGCGGGGGGCGACGGCCTGGCTCTGCCGTCGTCCGGCTCACGTCGACCCCCTCCGCCACGCCTCGGCGGGCGTGTGATATTCCTATGCACTCTTTCTTATTGCAGTGGCACGGGAAACGTAAGCCTTGGTTGGACAAGCTGTATCAGCCGGGCACATGTGCGCTCTCTTTGTGCGCACATCGCACGGTTCGTCGAATCGGCGAAGCGTAGATCCCTGCACTCCCGATCGGCATGGTTCCTGCTCATGACATCGCCGTGCTCACAGTCGTGCCGATTCAAGGAAGTGTCATCGTGGCCGCGGCACAGATTGGCCCAAACCGCGACAGCGCTTGTGGGGCATCGTCGCGCCGTAGCCCCGGGAAGTGCTTGCGAGTTGTGTTAGGTAGTAGTAAAAGGAAGACCCTCGCGCTCGGAGAAGATCATGTCCAAGTCAAATCGCTCGATTTTGGTGTTGGTAGCCGTTCTTGGGTCGACGTTCATCGGCGCCACGTGCGAGCCGTCAGGGCCGGCGCCGGGGAACATGGAGCTTCGTGCGGGCGGACGGAGCGAGTGGCGCTTCAACCTCGACACCCCTCCCGGCGAAACAACGGGGAAACGCTCCGCGATCTTTCTCCCACCGAGCCAGGAAGGCATCGGCGGTACGATTCTCTCGACCGCCCTTCCGGTCTCACGAAGCTTGGCGCTTCGACGAGGGACCGCGTCCGCAACCGCGCGTCAGAACCTCAGCTGGAACACCGAAGTCGACGCCTATCGCGTCGACCTGTTCGCGGCAGCGGATGCGCTTGCGATTAAAGGCTACAACTACACATTCCCTTACGACAACGGCGGCGGTGTGACCTCCTGGCTGGCCGATATCAACGCGGCCGCCCCGCAATTTACTGCAGAAGAGTACACGTACACTGACGCTCCGACAGAAATTGTTCAGTTCTTCAACAACAATACGAAGAGCATGACGGTGGCGCGACGTGGCCGATGCTCGAACTTCGTCCCCTGGACGGATCTCTTCGGTGAATTGATTCAGAGCGTTGGATCGGCGATCGACTGCTCGGTTAAGGATCAAGGCGCAATCGGCGCGTCTACGCGAGGAGTTGCGTATCCCATCTTCGAAAAGGACCAGTTCTTCGCCACGTCCGAAGGAAGAGCGCCTTGGTTGGCGGGAGGATTCGCCTTCCTATTCAACACCCACATTCAGACGCCCTTCGGAGCAGTGAACCTGGATGGGTCCGCCCTCGGCTTCTACAACATCCTCCCGAACGCAGTCCAAAATGGGGTCGTGGTCACTGAATCCGGAACGTACTTTCCGGAGTACTTCGCCACCACGCCTCAACTCGAATCCGCTCTCGGGAAGGCCGTTGTGGGGGACATTCCGCGGTCTCTCACCTGCGGTATCAACCACAAGTTGCAGCAGGAAATCCCTGATGCTGACCAACTCCTCATCGGCGGCACAAACTGTGACGGTAAGCCCGCCTGCGGGCCTCCGCGTGCGTGCAACCCGAGCCTGCCTTCCGACGTCAACGCGTGCTACCTCAATGCCAAAAGAACGCTCGATGTCGCGGTCGGCGCCCTGGCGCCGAAGCCGCTCACGGCAGCGGGGCGAGCAGCCTGGTTCAGCGACTTGAGAGAGAGCGACTTCGTCTGCGAACCGAACCCGACGTTCGACGAAACAGCGCCCGACATGGCGCATGGCTTGTGTAAGATCGTCTTGCCCGTCGAACACGTCAATACGTATCCGGACGGATTCGAGTTCGTATTTCGCGAGAACCAATCGGCGGACGGACATGACGTAATGGAACTGCTAGGCCTCGCCGATGCGACGGCCCGCGCAACGTGCGATCCCGATCGCATTTCTCACGCGCAGGGGGGTGTTACAACTCGCCAGATGTCTGTCGCGTTTCAGTCAGGCGTGGGCTCTGTCTCGTGCGCGCCAACGCTCAAGCCTGCGTGCATTCCTCCGGACATCAAGCCATGAAATCCGCAGCCTACGTCATCGCGCTTCTTGTCACCGCCGCGGGGTGCGGCGGTGGTGATATTGGCGCGATCGATTTTTCCGGGCGCGGCGACAACGGTGGGAAGGCGGGCTTTGGCGCCGGCGGTGGTGGTGGCAACGGGGCAAGCGCAGCGGGGGGCTACTACAGCAAGCCAGTCCCCGAGGCATGCCGAGAGAACGGGCTTGTTTCGTGTGCGGATGGCCCCTGTGAAGGCACCTGTGTCGTCGGGGGGTGTTCAATCAGCATCAACTCAACGACCGAACGGAACGTCGGAAGGTACTGTAAGGACGAAAAGTCGGTAGGGATCTCTGAGGTGGAGACGTGCACGGCATGCGGCGAAACCGCCGCATGTGCGCTGCTAGCAACGGGAATTTCGTATCTCACTTGTCGACCCCGCGAAGCATGTCAGGTCTTGGTCGACAAAGGCGCAAAGGGCTGTTTCTACACAGACACGACGGACTACACCGGAGAGCCTGTTTCGGACACGCTCCCTTGCCCGACAGCGGGACTCGCCCCCTTCTGCGGAGGTACCTGCGGCAGCTGCCCGGGGTCCACAGCCTGCTCAGGGCGTTCGCCGACGCATCCGTTTGGTCTCT
>JADLFU010000220.1 GCA_020849655.1 Polyangiaceae bacterium
ACGAGCGAGCGGTGCCAGACGGACGACAACCCGGCGCACTCTAGTCGGACCGTGATCGATCGCAAGCGTCGGGCGCCCGGGCGGGGGGTGGGCCTGCTCCCCAGGCGGCGTCGTGAACGACGAGTCCATTCGCGGGATCGTGGTGTGACGCGCCTAGCCCCCGCTCGGCGAGTTCGTCCCACGCGGGCTCGCGGTACACCCCGCGACACGGGCACGCTCGGTACGATTGATTCATCCTCATCCACCCGGTGGGCGGCGTCTCCTGTTGGCGTGTACGGCCGCGGCGACGACCTCGAGGTCGACGTGTTGATCGGTCGCCACGCTGAGGAGGGCGGCCATGTCCTTGGGCAGGCAACTTCCACCGAACCCTCGCTTCCCGTCGGGGCCAGGCACCGCGAGGTGGCCGTCGCCGACGCGTGGGTCGAGGACGAGCGCGGCCCGGACTGCGTCCCAGGACGCGCCAAGTCGAGCCGCGAGCTCAGCCAGCTCGTTGGCGAGAGCTACCTTCACGCCGAACAGCGCGTTCGCCGAGTACTTGAGCAACTCCGCCTCGACGGTGGTGAGCTCGACGAGAGGCGCGTCGGTGAAGCGCCGCCTGAACAGGTCGCGCACCTGGGCGCGCCGAGGCCCGTCGATCGTCGGCGACCACCCGAGGACCACACGGGCCGGCGCCACCGCGTCTTCGAGGTAGTGGCGCTCGCGGAGGAATTCGGGGCTGAACACCAGGGCGAGGAGGGGCCAGCGACGCGCCAGGTCGTCGGTTGTCCCGGGCGGGACGGTGCTCTTCACGATCACAGGCCGGGCGAATCCCAGGCCCGCGAGCTGCTCCGCGACCTCGCGCACGATGCTCGAGTCGGCCGCGCCGGAGTTACTCATCGGGGTCGGGACGCAGATGACCAGCGCGTCAGCCCAGCGTGCGAGCTCGGCCAGCGGACGCGAGCCCGGGACCGAGGGATCGTGCCAGCCGACGTCGACGACCGCGCCGAGCGCATGCGCCGTGCCCCGGCCGACATAGCCATAGCCGAGGATGCCCACGCGCCGAATGGGCTCGACAGTCACGGTCGGCACGACGCCTCCTCGGCGAGACGAGGGTCGAAGCGGGTGGTCGCGCGAGAGCGCTCGAGCCTCCCCTGGCGCATCTCCGGCGGGAGCGCGTCGACCGGATCGCGCAGAGCCTGCTCGATCCACGCGCGCGACGGCGGCTGAATGGCGCAGGCGATCTCTGTCATCGCGCCACGCCGACGAGCACCGAAGGGAGCGCGTTGATGGCGCGCACCTCGCCGAGCTCGAACCCGGCCCCATCCAGCAACGCCGCGTACTCCCTGGCCGTTCTCTCTCGCCCACCCGTCGCGAGCAGCAGGTGAAGATCGCAGAGCCCTCCGAACGTGCCGTCTTCGTCGACGAGCATCTCGACGAGGAACACGCGCCCGCCCTTCGGCAGCGCCCGCCGCACGTTACGGAGGATGCGGACGGCATCGTCGTCGCCCCAGTCGTGGACCACGCGCGCGAGGACCGCGACGTCGGCGTCCAGCGGCAAGGGTTCGAAGAAGTCGGCTGCGACGGCGCGGAGTCCAGGGCGCGGAGGCACCTGGACGACGACCTCGACCCGATCGAGGAGGACGACATCGAGGTCCGGCGAGTGGTCCAGCAGCAGACCTGCGAGGACGCCGAGGCCGCCCCCGACGTCGAGAACGCGCTCGTCGCCGCGCAGCCCAAGGGCAGGCGGAACGAGGGGATAGTCGTGGCGCGCGTAGCTCCTCACCATCCGGTGGTGAGCGACGACGCGGTCGGGATCGGCAGCGACGTCCCCGAAGACATCAGGCGCGTGCCATGCGTCCTCGCGCAGGGCTTCGGGCAGCCGAGCCCACAAACGCCGCATCGGACCGGCGTACTCGCGCGCTGCGTCGGCGAGCGACCGCGCATCGCCCGCCAGCAGCAGCTTACCGCGCTCGGTGATCGACCACGTGCCGCCAGTTCGCCGGAGCAGCGACAGCTCGGTGAGCCCCCGAAGCAGCGCGCCGAGACGATCGACCCTGAGCCCGAGACGGCTCGCGAGATCCTCGGTAGAGCCCGGAAGCATCTCGAAGACGCCCGCGCCGACCGCAGCTGCGATCGCCTCCGTGCGCCAGAAGCCCACCATGTCACTGGACAACGCGGCGAACTCGCTCCGCCGCGCAGACCGCAGCTCGATGAGGCGCTTCCCGGTCTCGTCAATGACTTCGACCCCACCGTCGAGTCGCTCGACCCTGGCGTGTCCGTTGTAGAACGGCTCCACGGCAGAGAAGCGCCGCCCGTAGAGAGGTCGTCCGTGCACGTCGACGTGCGTCCAGCCGCCGTGGTCGCGCGCCCGGGCGAAGCCCTTGTGAAACACGTCGAGGTCGACGAACCACCGGCCGTGGATCAGCGCGCCGTCAGGACCGATGTGGGTCGAGCGCCCGTCGCTCGCCTGCACGACGGCGACCCCCTCGCGAAAGTCGCCGGCGTACCTCCAGCGGGCGGCGTAGGCGGCGCCTCCCTGCTCGTCGATGTGAAGGTACGAGCCGTCCTCCTCGCGCACGGGACAGCGGCCCCCCTGCACGTTCCCGGTCCACGCGTAGCGCTGCGCGTAGGCGTCCTGGCCGTCGACGCGGACGTGGTGCCATCCGTCGGCGTCGACAACGGAAGCGAGCCCCTCGTAGTAGCCGAAGGTTCGTGCAAAGCGCCGCGCGTACGCGGGGTCGCCGTGCGCCGTGATGTGCCAGGCGAGGTCGCCGCGACGAACGGGGGCGAGGCCCGGAGCGTGGAACTTCAAGACCTCATCGAAGCGCTCGCTGTACGCTGGAGCACCGCGCTCGTCGACGTGGTGGGTGCCGTCAGGCGAGACACCAAAGCGCTGCCACCTCATGACTTGTGACGTCATGCGAAGTGGAACCACGGGCTCGTGAGGTCGTACTCGACGCCGTGACTGACATGCGGGACGCGGGGAACGAAGGGCTCTGCCAACCACTGCTCGCGGGTCTCGCCTGCTCCCAGCGGAGGCCACTCCGTGGTCAACCCCAGCGCGAGGCGCGCTGCGCACGCGTGGAACAGCAGGGCCCGTCGTCGCCGCGCCCACGTCGCGGGCCATCGCCCATCCTCGGCGAGCTGCCTGGTGGTCCTGAACTCCAGGTACCACGTCCGGCGCGGCGCCGGAGCAAGGTTTGCAACGGAGTAGTGGACGCAGAGAACGTCGTGGATTGCCACGTCGCCTGCCCTCGGCGCTACCGAGACGAACTCGCGGGTCGTCCGCAGCGCCTTCACCTCGCTCGGCGTCAGCGGTCCGAGCCGATGGATGCCTGGAAGGAAGAAGATGGGGTTTGCGCCCGCGTCGTCGAGGTGCACGCCGAGGCTGTACACCGGCCCGCCAAGGCTCTGAAACGCCAGATCCTGATGATCCTGATGCACCGGGACGCATTCTCCCGTGAGCGGCGGCTTGTAGAGCACGTCCTCCCACGTGAGCACGAGTTCCTCGGGATCCGGACTGATCGCGATCGCGAGGCGCATCAGGCTGGGATGCGCCAGCGCCACCAGGAAGCGCCGATCCATCGCGAGCGGGTAGGTGATCTTGCGGGGCAGCCCCGTCGCGCCAAGGAGAATGTCAGAGTTCCCCGGTCCGGAGAGCACGTGGGTGAGCGCGGCGTCCACGGACTCGAGAAGTTCGGCGTCGACGCACTGTTGCACCGTCGCGAAGCCCTCCTGGGAAAGTTGAGCGCGAAGGCGTTCCATCAGGTGGCCCCACCCGCGGGCCTGCGCATATTGCAGCCGAGGCACAAGCGGCGGTTTCGGTAGGTCGCCGTCAGCTCGCGGTACCTGTCTCCGCCCCAGACATCCATGAAGCCCTGCTGGTGGAGGTCTCCGAACTCGCCGAGCGTGCGGCGCTGCGAATCTGGCGCGCAGCAGGGGTCGAAGCGCCCCTGTGCGCTCACCCATGCCTCCTGCCCGAGGAACGGGCAGGGGCCACCCGGGGCGAGATCCTCCGTCGCGGTCGCGTCGAGGGGGAAGATGTTCTCGAGGAGGACGTGCTCGCCGTTCGGCAGGCGCCGCTCGGCAGCCACCGCCCGCGCGGCGAGCACCGCCTCGTTCCACCGCGCGATGGCCTCCGGGCTGCGGCGCATCGACTGACGCTGGAGCTCGTCGAAGTGCGCCCACACGTGGTGTCCCTTCACGCGGTCGACGCCGAGATCGAGGGCGAGCCGCACCATGTCCGCGAGCTCGCCGACATTCTTCTCCAGGAACGTCAGCTGGAACGTGACGCGGCAGCGATGGCCGCCACCGACCACGTGAGCGTCACGCAAGGCGAGGAACGCGCGCGTGTTGTCGACGACCTCGTCCCAGCGGCTGCCGACCATGATGCTCTCGTGCGTCGCCTTCGTGGCGCCGTTCCACGAGATCTTCACGTCCGACGTCACCGGCACGATGAGCCTCGCCCACGCTTCCGCGCCCAGTCGCGGGAACGTGCCGTTCGTCGTGAGGTTCATCTTCACGTCGTAGCGACGACAGAGATCGATGATGCCCTCGAACCGCTCGTAGAGCAGCGGCTCGCCCATCGTCGACGGGATGATCTCCTTCAAGCCTCGCGGCGCGGCCTCCGCCACGACGCGCTCCACCAGCTCGAGCGGCATCAGGCGGCGAGGTCGACCTTCCTCCTTGCGACGGAGCTGCAACGGGCTGTGGGGCGAGTGCTCCTCGCACATGATGCACCTCAGGTTGCAGAGGTCCGGGTTCGTGTCGAAGGTGATGCGCCACGGACCATCTCTTCGCTCGACACGCGCTGAGGCGCGGCGCTGGAGGACCTGTTCGTAGAGGCGCTCGACCTCACGGACGTGGCTCGCGACGCTGGGGATGTCGCCCGACTCGCTGAACAAGTACCCGCGCGCGCCAAGGCGAGCGGCGAGCGCCGGGGCGTCGACGAAGCGCTGCATCTGGTCCGCCAGCGCGTCCACCGAACGGTGCTCGAAGAGCAGCCCGTTGATCTCGTGTCGGACGTACTCGGCCATCCCGCCGACGTTCGCGGTGATCACCGGCACACGAGCTTGCTGGGCCTCGTGGATCACGAGGGGCGAGTTCTCGACCCAGACCGAGGGGACGACGATCGCGTCACAGCGGTTGAAGACGTCGCTGACGATCTCCTGGTTCTTGTACTCGGGAAGCCACTCGACGCGCGAGGCGACGCCGGCGGAGAGACCGGCGGCGATGCCCTTGAGCGCGGCGGTGTCCTGGCCACGCGGACGGCCCCAGATCCGGAGGCGCGCGCCGCCCTGGATCCGTCCAAAGGCGCGGATGAGATCATGGATGCCCTTCGCCGGGATGTGCGTGCCGATGTAGCCGAAAGTGAACGGCTCACCCGGCGTGCGCTGGCGCTCACTCACGCGTGGACGAGCGAAGCCGTAGTCGAGGTACACGAGCTTGGCCTCGGGTACCCCGAAGGCGTCTCGGTACCGGTCGTGGAGGTAGCGGGCGGGCGCGATGAAGACGTCGACCAGCTCGCTCATCTCGCGGACGTGCCGCATGCGCCGAGCGACCCAGTCCGTCCAGTACGCGACGTCGGCCTCTCGCTCGTCGGGCGCGCCGCTGAAGTAGCGGGC
>JADLFU010000221.1 GCA_020849655.1 Polyangiaceae bacterium
GCGGGCGCGGGCGGGACGACGAGCGCGGGCGCGGGCGGGACGACGAGCGCGGGCGCGGGCGGGACGACGAGCGCGGGCGCGGGCGGGACGACGAGCGCGGGCGCGGGCGGCTGCAGCCCGACGGTCGACGTCGTCTACGATCTCACGGGTTCGACGTTCGAGATCACCGACACCCCGATCGGCGCCGGCAACCAGGTCAACACCGTCGAGCAGCCGTACACCGATCCGAAGCACATCGGGCCGGGCACGATGAAGCTGCGCTTCGCGGCGCCGAGCGGCACCGCCGACACCGGGCGCGTCGACGTGATCGACTTCGATCTCGTGCTCGAGTTCACCGTCACCCCCGCGGGCGCGACCGTTCACACGGATCTGCTCGTCGACGTCACGCCGCCGGTCTGCAGCGGCGCGCAGGGAGCGTTCGCGTCCGGCAAGGCCACGTGGATGGCGCCCGGCCTCGACCCGTACCACACGAAGGGCGAGGTCACGTGCACCGGCGGGACGTGCACGCTCGGCGGCCTGCCGAACGGCACGCCGGTGCCCCAGGAGACGACCCAGAAGCTCAAGCTGAACGACTTCGTGTTCACCAGCGGCGTCAACGAGTTCACCATGGAGAAGGTGCAGGTCAGCGGCGACAGCAAGTCGAAGACCTGGCTCGCGCTGAAGGCGAAGGCCGTCGGCGCGCCGACCCCGTCGTGCGCATGCAACTGAACGGCGCGGCGGTCGGTCGGGTACGGTCCGGTCCGTGACGCTCGAGTTCTGGTTCGACTACTCGTGCCCGTACGCCTACCTCGCCGCCTCCGCGGTCGAGGCGCTGGCGGCGCGGGCGCGGGCCGAGCTGTCGTGGCAGCCCTTCTTGCTGGGAGGAGTGTTCCGCGCGGTCGGCACTCCGCAGAAGCTGTTCGCGACGCTGTCGGCGCAGAAGGCCCAGCACAACGCGCGCGATCTCGATCGGTGGGCGGACGAGCTGGGCGTGACGCTGCGCATGCCGGACGCGCACCCGTTCCGCACGGTGGAGGCGCTGCGCGCGACGCTGCTCACAGGGTGCGATCCGCGGGTCATCCACGGCTTCTACTCGGCGTACTGGGTCGGCGGGCGCCCCGTCTCCGCGCCCGACACGCTCCATGACGTGCTCTCGGCCGCGGGCCACGACGCGGCGTCGATCGTCGGGCGCCTCGGGGACGCGCGCGACGAGCTCACGCGGCGCACCGATCGCGCGCTCGCGAAGGGCGTGTTCGGAGCGCCCGCGCTCGTCGTCGGTGACGAGCTCTTCTGGGGGCAGGACAGGCTCCCCTTCGTCGAGCGGGCGCTCACCGGCGCGCGCGTCGAGCTCACCCCACCCACCACCAGGAGGCCCACCGTGCCGCACAAGCTCGAAGTGTTCTTCGATTTCTCCTCGCCGTTCGCGTACCTCGGCTGCTCCCAGGTCGACGCCGTCGCCGCGCGCACGGGCTGCGACGTCACCTGGAGGCCGTTCCTGCTGGGCGGGCTGTTCAAGGCGATCGGACAGGTCGACGTGCCGCTCAACACGTGGTCGGAGGCGAAGCGCCTCTACACGTTCAAGGACATGATGCGCTGGGCCGAGCACTGGGGGGTGCCGCTCAGGTTCCCGAGTCGGTTCCCCACCAACTCGCTGAAGGCGCTGCGCCTGTACCTCGCGCTGCCCGAGGCGCGCCGCGACGCGTACCGCGGGCGCGTGTTCACCGCGTACTGGGCCGAGGATCGCGACATCACCGACGACGGCGTGCTCCGCGAGCTGCTCGGCGCGGACGCGGACGCGGCGTTCGCGAGGGCGCAGACCCCCGAGGTGAAGGACGCGCTGAAGACGGCGACGGAGGACGCGGCGAAGCGCGGTGTCTTCGGCGCGCCGACCTTCATCGTCGACGGCGAGGAGCTGTTCTGGGGCCAGGATCGCCTCGGCCTCGTCGAGGCGCGCCTGCGCAAGTAGCCGCGCCCACGTTTTTCAGCGACTCGACGTCGGCCTGGTGCACCTCGCGCTCACGCCTTCAGCGACTCGACGCCGGCCTGGTGCACCTTGCCGGGCAGCGTGCGGTGCAGCAGGGCGGCGGCGACCTTGCCCGCGGTGACGAGCCTCGGCAGATCGACGCCGGTCTTCACGCCCATGCCGTGGAGCATGTAGACGAGGTCCTCGCTGGCGACGTTCCCCGCGGCGCCGGGCGCGTACGGGCAGCCGCCGACGCCGGCGACCGAGCTGTCGAAATCGCGGATGCCGAGCTCGAGCCCGACGACGATGTTCGCGAGGGCGGTGCCGCGCGTGTCGTGCAGGTGCAGGGCGAGCTGCGACGCCGGGAACTCCGCGAGAAACAGCTCGACGATGTCGCGCGTCTGCCGCGGCGTGCCGACGCCGATCGTGTCGCTGATCGAGACCTGGTAGCAGCCCATCTCGAGCAGCGCGCGCGTGATGGCGAGCGCGCGTCGGGGGTCGACGTGGCCCTCGTACGGGCAGCCCCACACGGTCGAGACGTAGGCGCGCACGCGCATCCCCTCGCGCGCCGCCTCGGCGGTGACCTCACGGTAGACCGCGAGCGTCTCGTCGATGGTCTTCGCGATGTTCTTCTTGTTGTGGGTCTCGCTCGACGAGAGGAACACCGCGACCTCGCGCAGGCCGGCGGCGCGCGCGCGACCGAGCCCCTTCGCGTTCGGCACGAGGGCCGAGAACGTCACGCCGTCGGGGCGCTCGAGCGAGCGCGCGAGCTCCTCGGCGTCGGCGAGCTGCGGGATCCACCGCGGCGAGACGAAGCTCGAGATCTCGACGCGCCGCAGGCCCGCCGCGACGAGCGCCTCGACGAGGCGCCGCTTGCCGTCGGTCGTCACGTACGCGGACTCGTTCTGCAGGCCGTCGCGGGGGGAGACCTCGTAGATGGAGACCTCGGCGGGGAGCTCGGCGAAGAGAGGCGTCACGGGGCGCGGCAGAGGTTGCGCCTCCGGGCGTCGAGGGGCAAGCGGCGTCGTCGCGCGCGGCTACGTGCGGCGCAGCAGCCGGAACCCGCGCTTCGGGCCCTGGCTCTTCGTGCGCTCGACGACGAGGGCGGAGAGCGCGATCTCGCGGACGCGCCCGGGGCCCTTGAGATCGCGGATCTTCAGGCGCTCGCCGTCGCTCATCAGCACCTCGCACACGCCGAAGGAGAAGTGATCGACGCGGTCGCCGGCGCGCGGGACGTCGTCGCCGTCGTCCTCATCGTCGCCCATCGGATCGCTGTCGACGCGGGCGTCGCTCGCGGCCGCCACCTCGGACCACGCGGTCGCGGCCGGGCTCGGCGCGTCGGGCCGCGCGGCCGGCACGTCACGTCGGGGCCGCGCCGGGCCAGGCTCCCGCGCGGTCTCCCCGTCGTCGCGCAGGGCGCGCAGCAGCGCCGCGGTGACGCCGGCGGAGCGGGCCTTCACGAGCACGCCGCCGAGCAAGAGCAGGCCCGCGTCGCTCGACCGCGCGAGCGACGCCGTGAGCGGGCCGGGGGGCGCGCCGGCGAGGCTCACGAGCGTCCACCTCCCGCGCAGCGCGCGCGTCACGTCGGAGGACTCGGACGGCACACGCAGCTCCACGCCCTCGACGTGGCCGTTCGCGGCGGCCCAGTGGCCCGCGTGCGCCGCGAGCGCCGAGACGACGTCCTCGCCCGGCTCGATCTCGATGAGCTTCATTTCGTGGCCTTCTGCGGCTTCTTCGGCCGCCGCGCTGCGACCGTGATCTCGACGTGCGCCGCGCCGGGCGCGCGCCGCTGGCCGACGTCGCCCGCCGCGACCGTCAGCAGCTCGGGGTCGATGAGCTTGATCAGCACGGCGCGCACGGCCTCCGCGCGATCGAGCGCGAGCTTCTCGGCGCGCGCGGGCGGGGCGCCCGGATCGCCGAACGTCTCGACGATCACGCTCCCGAGCTCCCGCGTGCCCCGCGCGCGCTGCGCGGCCATCCGCAGGCCGCGCTCGAGCTCGGGCGTGAGCTTCGCCTGGCCGGCGCGGAACATGAGCTTCACGGACGAGACGATCTTGCCCTTCTCGACCGACACGAGCTGCTTGCCGCCCGGCTCGGGGCAGCCGTCGTCGTCGTCGACGCCGTCGATCGTCTCGGGCTCCTGCGGGCACTTGTCCTGCTTGTCGGGCACGCCGTCGAGATCGTTGTCGGGCTCCGGGCAGCCGTCGTCGTCCTCGAAGCCGTCCTTGTCCTCGGCCTCGTTGGGGCACTTGTCGAGCTCGTCGGCGATGCCGTCGAGATCGTTGTCGGGGTCGGGGCAGCCGTCCTCGTCGCGGAACCCGTCCATGTCCTCCGGGCCGTTCGGGCACTTGTCGTCCTTGTCGGGGACGCCGTCGCCGTCGTTGTCGGGATCGGGGCAGCCGTCCTCGTCGCGGAAGCCGTCCTTGTCCTCGGGCTCGCCGCGGCACTGGTCGTCGGCGTCGAGCACGCCGTCGCCGTCGTCGTCCGGATCGGGGCAGCCGTCGTCGTCCTCGGAGCCGTCCTTGTCCTCGGGCGCGTCGCGGCAGCGATCGCGCGCGTCGGGGATGCCGTCGCCGTCGTTGTCGGGATCGGGGCAGCCGTCGTCGTCCTGGAAGCCGTCCTTGTCCTCGGGTTGCTCGGGGCATCGGTCGTCGCGGTCGAGCACGCCGTCTCCGTCGCGGTCTCGCCCGAGCGGCGCGTACCGCATCGCGCCGACGACGCGCAGCCTGGGGCTCGTCGCGTCGTTGTCGGAGAGCGGCAGCGCGGTGCCGGCCGACAGCGAGAACGACAGATCTCCGGCGAACGCGGGGGAGCTGCGCGCGCCGATGAGGACGCTCGCGGGCATGTGCGACGCGCGCGACCCGCCGTCGACGAGCGCGCCCGCGCCGTCGCGCACGACGACGCTCTGCTTCGCGAGGCCCTGCAGCGCGAACGCCTCCGCGGTGACGGCGAGGCGCTCGTCCGGCAGCACGTCGAACGCCGCGCCGATGGCCTCGACCAGCTGCGAGCCCACCCGCGTGCCCGAGAGCTCGGTCGTCCTGCGAGCGCGCAGCCCGAGATCGAGTCCGACGAGCCAGCGGCCGCGGCGCCACTCGCCGGCGACGCTGGGCGCGAACCCGAAGCCCGACTGGCCCGCGTAGAGCCTCTCGTCGCCGAAGGGCAGCACCACGTCGGCGCGCGCGACCACGGCGAGCCCTTCGCGGGTCGTCGCGGGGCGCGGCAGGATCCCCGCCGTCAGCCCGACGCGCGGATCGCGCGGGACGCTGCGCGCGATCGCGCCCGGCTGCTGCTCCTTCAGCGGGCTGTCGCCGACGCCCGTCTGCCACAGCGTGAAGGGGACGGCCGCGTCGAGCTGCAGCCGCGGCAGGACGCCCGCGGAGAACAGGAAGGTCGCGTTCAGCTGATCGTCGATCGCGGCGGCCTCGGAGCCGCGCGGATCCGTCGACGGGAGCGTGAGCACGATCGGGCGCTTCTGGTAGGCCGTGACGACCCCGAACCCGAGCCGCGCGGGCGGCAGCAGGGTCGCGCCGCCCACCTGCGCGAACGTGCCGGAGCCTGCTCGTGGCCACAGCGTGTCGGAGTCCACGCACGTCGAGAGCCGGTTGTGAGGCTCGCACCCGTCGGCGCGCGCGTGGCCCGAGAGCGCGAGGACGGAGGCGGCGAGGAGTGCGGCGCGTCGGCGCATGGGGGCGCGTCTCTACCACCGTTCGACGCGGGCTCATCGGCCCGTCTCGAACGGATCCGGCAGGAACACCGGCAGGCGCTCGGGCCAGTCGAGCGGCAGCTCCACGTCCCGCGCGCGGAGCGCCCGGGTCGCCTCGTCCACCTCGCGGAACAGCCGCACGTCGAACGACGGCAGCGCGCGCGCGAAGGCGTCGATCACCACCGTGATCGCGCCCCGCTTCGGCGCGACGACGTAGACGCTCTTCAGCTCGGGGTGGCGCTGCGCGTACGACGCGGCCGCGCCGCCGATGTCGAACGGGTTGTTCATCCCGATGAGCTCCGGCAGGTAGAACACGGCCTGCTCCGGCGCGAGCCGCGTGCGCACGAGCGCGCCCTCGATGCGCGCCAGGAGGACTCGATACGACCCGGGCACGAACCGCGCCGCGTCGCCGCGGATGACGAGCGTGGTGCGCCCGAGCCGCGCGAAGCGGAACCCCGCGACCTCCCCGATGAGCGCGTCGCGCGACATCCGCGCCGAGGATACCCCTCCGGGGCGTCGTGCCTAGCGCGGCGGGCCGAGCACGCGGCGCGCGTTGACCGAGAACACCTTGCGGACGCGCGCCTCGCTCCAGCCCGCCGCGAGGAGCGCGCGCGCGAGCGCGGGAAAATCGGCGGGTGAGGCCAGGCCGACCGGCGGCCGCATGTCCCCGTCGAAATCGCTGCCGATGGCGACCGCGTCCTCGCCCGCGACGGCGACCAGGTGCTCGAGGTGCGCGACGACGTCGGTGAGCGTCGCGCGCCCCGGCCTCCGCGAGACGTACGGCGCGTGGAAGTTGACGCCCACGACGCCGCCCGTCGCAGCGAGGGCGCGCAGCCGCTCGTCGTCGAGGTTCCGCGGGTGGGGGGTGAGCGCGCGCGCGCTCGAGTGCGTCGCGAGAAGAGGCACGCCGCGCGCCCGAGAGAGCTCGAGCAGATCGTCGAACGCCGCGTCCGACGCGTGCGATGCGTCGAGCAGCGCGCCCGCCTCGAGCGCCGCCCGCGCGAGCTCCGCGCCCGCCGGCGTGAGCCCGCCCCGCGCGTTGCCGGTCGCAGAGCCGCCGAGCGCGCTGTCGGACGAGTGGATGACGCCGACGACGCGCACGCCCCTCGCGACCCACGCGGCGATGTCGCGAGGCGAGCCGGTGAGCGTGCGCGCCCCCTCGAGCGAGAGCCACGTCTGGGTGCGCGGCGCCGCCTCACCCGGCAGCGGCGCGAAGGGCTGGCGCGCGCGCAGCGCGAGCGCGGCGCGGTGCACCGCGGTGAGCTGCTCGGGGTCGACGCCCAGCCGCTCGGGGACGAAGAGCGGCAACACGACGCCCTCGACGTGGCCGGCGAGGAGCGCGCGCGTCGTGGCCTGGCCCTGGTCGAGCGGTGATTTTCCGCGAAATTGAGCCTGAAACGGCAGATCCACGTGCAGATCGACGACGCCGAAGGTCGGCGACGCCGACGCCGAGGGCGCGGCCGCCGCGAGCGCCGCGGCCGCCGCGACGATCGCGAGGGAGAGGTGGCTGGCGGAGCGCTCAGCTGACATGCGCCACGAGGAGGACGGCGCCGGTCAGCAACGTCAGCGCGGCGGCGACGGCCGCGACGATGGCCAGCAGGCGTCGGCGTCGCGCCCGCTCGAGGTCGCGCTGCGAGACGACGCGCACGCTGGGCGGCGCCGCGCCCCCGGTGTCGTGCGTGAGCGTCGAGAGCTGCGTCGTCGCAACGAGGCGCGCCGAGGCCATCGTCGCGGGGCCGCTGACGTCGCCTGGGACAGCGCTCGCGCCCGCGAGGAGCGGCCCTGCGCTCGCAATCAGCGCTGCGCTCATCTCGCGCGCGGAGGGGAACCGCAGCCGCGGCTCGGGCGCGAGCGCGCGGCGGAAGAACGCGTCGAGCGGCGCGAGCGACGGGGATCCGTCGGCGATCCGCGGCGCCTCCGCCGTCAGCATGATGGTGAGCTTCTCGAAGGGGTTGGCCGCGGGGAAGGGATCGCGCCCCGAGAAGAGCTCGAACAGCATCACGCCGACGCTGTAGAGATCGCTCCGCGCGTCCGCGGTGCGCGCGTCGCCGAGCTGCTCGGGCGAGATGTAGCCCGGCGTGCCGAGCAGCATCCCGGTGCGCGTGCGTCGACCGACGCCGCCGGCCGCGTCCATGACCCGGGCGAGGCCGAAGTCGAGCAGCGTGACGTCCGGGTGCAGCGGATCTCCGCCGTAGAACACGTTCTCGGGCTTCAGATCGCGGTGCACGACCCCGCGCTCGTGCGCGTGCCCGAGCGCCGACAGCGTCGCCAGGCCGAGCGCGACGACCTCCGCGGGCGCCATGGCGGTGCGCTGGGCGATCACCTCGGCGAGCGAGCGCCCCGCGCAGAGCTCCATCGTGAAGAACGGCGTGCCGTCCTCGGCGAGCGCGGACTCGAACACCCGCACGATCCCAGGGTGGGACAGCAGCGCCGCCGCGCGCGCCTCGTCGAAGAAGCGCCCCTTGACGTCGGGATCGTCTCGAAACTCGGGGTTCAGCACCTTCAGCGCGCAGGTGGCGGTGCCGTCGGCGTTCTGCGCCTCGAACACGGCGCCCATCCCGCCCTGACCGAGCAGCCGCGTGAGCCTGTAGCGCCCGGCGAGCCGCGCGCCGACCATCCGCGACGCGTCCGACGTCACGGCGCAGGCTCGGTGGCGGCGGGCGCGGCCGTCGACGGATCGGCCCGCAGCGGCGTGCGCAGCACCTCGTCGAGGCGCTCGGGCTCGTACAGCGCGAGGTAGGCGGCGTAGCTCTTCACGACGCGCTTCGTGTAGGCGCGCGTCTCGTCGAACGGGATCTTCTCGACGAACACGTCCAGCTCGATCGCGGGGCTCGCGCGGAGCCAGCGCGCGGGCGCGTTGGGCCCGGCGTTGTACGAGGGGATGGCGAGCAGCGGCTGCTGCGACCAGCGCTCGCGCAGATCGCCGAGGTAGAGGCAGCCGAGCGCCACGTTGACCGCTGGCGTCCGCAGGGTCTCCATCGTCGCCGTCACGCCCGCGCGCTTCGAGAGCGTCTTGGCCGTCGGCAGGATCAGCTGCATCAGGCCCACGGCGTTGGAGCCGGAGAGCGCGCCGGGATCGAACGCGCTCTCCTCGCGCATGATCGCGTACGCGAGCGACACGGGGATGCCCGAGCGCGCCGCCTCGCGCGTGACGATCGGCAGGTACGGGCGCGGATAGGCGAGCTCCCACGCGGCGCGCCACTCGCCCTCGGGCCAGTGCGTGAGCCAGTCGGTGACGCGCGATCGCGGGATGCCATGCGCGAGCACCGCGTGGCCGGTGTGGAGGTAGAGCCGCGCGAGCGCCCACTCCGCCGCTGGCGACGCCGCCTTGCCCGTCAGGCCCGCGGCGGCGAGCTCGAGCCGCGCGAGCTCCAGCTCTCCCTGTCGCAGGAGCTCGACGGCGCGCGCGGCGGCCGGTGACGCGGTGAGCGCGGCGTCGCTCGGGCGCGCTGGATCGCGGAGCGCCGCGCGCTTCGCCTGCTCGAGGGCCGCCGCGGCGCGGGGCGGATCGAGCTCCGCCAGGCGCGCGTGGGCCATCACGCCGTAGTACGCGAGCGGGTGCTCGACGACGACGCGCGACAGCTCCTCGACGGCGCGCGCTCGCTCGCCGGTCGCGAGGCGCGCCCGCGCATGACAATACGCTGCGCGACCCGCGACGGCGTAGTCGCGCTCGTCCGGGCGCGCGCGCAGGCTGATCTCGAGGGGCGCGACCGCGCCGGCCCAGTCGCGGCGATCGATGCGCTGCAGCGCGAGCCGGAAGAGCCCCTCGCTCACGAGATCGCCGTCGGGGTAGTCGTCCGCGATCCTCGACAGCCCCGCCGTGAACCGGGCCTCGTCCCCGAGCGCGAGCGCGGCGTCGGCGCCCTTGACGCGCGCGTCGTCGGCGAGCCGGTGCTTCGGCTGCTCCCGCTCGAGCTGCTCGAACCTGGCGAGCGCCTCCGCCGGCCGCTTCGCCGCCGCGCTCGCGACGCCGCCGCGGTAGAGCGCCCACGCGCGATCGTCGCCCGCGCACCGCGAGATCGCCTCGCCGTAGCCGTCGGCCGCCTGCGCCCGCGCCTTCTGCTGCGCGCGCCCGCGGGCGACGAGCATCGTGAGCTTGCAGCCCTCCGGCGAGCGGAGGGCGTCCGGCGTGAGGCGTGACGAGAGCGCCTCGGCCAGCGCCGCGCCGTCCCCTGGCTTGCCCGCCTCGAAGAGCGCAGAGGCGCGCGTGACCTCGTCGGCGAGGCTGCGCGACGCGCGCGCGGTGCGTGCCTCGGGCGACAGCCTCGCGACAGCCTGGTCCTCGAGGTCGGCCGCCTGTGCGCCGAGCGATCCCGTGGGGTGCTCGACGGCCACCCGCCGCGCGAGGGCGAGCGCGTCGTCGGCCTCGGGGGGCGTCGCGGAGAGCAGCAGCCGCGCGAGGGAGAGCGAGACCTCGTCGGCGCGCGCCGGGCGGGGAGACGACGCGAGGTGCGCTCTGTAGAGCGCGATGGCGAGCGCCGGCTCGCGCTTCGCGACGTGGGCCTCGGCGGCTGCGAGTCGACAGGTCGACGAGAACGCGCCGTCCCCGCCGAGCGTCGAGACGAGCCGCAGCGCCTCGTCGTGCCGCCCGACGCGCACCGCCGTCTTCGCGGCGAGGCACGTCGCCCACGGCGCGAGCGCCCACCCCGGCACGATGGCCTGCAGGTAGGCGGTGAGCGCGGCCTCGGGGCGGTGCGCCTCGGTGTGGAGCTTCGCGAGCTGGAACGACCAGCCTGCGCGCGTCTCCGCGTCGAGCTCCGTCTGCGCGAGCGCCGCCTCGAGCGCGTCCGCGGCGCGCGCGGGATCGCCGGCGACCGCGAGCGCGGAGGCGGCCGCGAGGCGAGGATCGGCGAGCACCGGGCGCCACGGATCGGGCGCCGTCGTCGGCGCGGGCGCGACGGCGGACTCCTCGAGCGCGGCCGGATCGATCGACGCGCCCGGTGGGGCGGGGGAGGGCGCCGGCGCACCCTGGCGCGCGCCGCTGCACCCGCAGCCCGCCGCGAGCAGGGCGAGGACGACGGCGACTTCGCCGCTCCGGCTCGTCACCCGGACCTCGTCGCGCGCGAGGACGCCCGATCATCGTGCTCCTCGTCGTCGCGGGCGCGCGCGCTGTCCCGCCGCGTGGCCGCGTCGACGGCCTGGAGGTCCTCGCGCGTCGCGCGGGCCTCGACGACCGCCGCTGCGGCGCCGCGCGCCTCGGTCGCGCGCGCGCCCGCGGCGTGGTCCGCTGCGCGCGCCGCGTCGTCGGCCGCTCGCCGCGTGGCCTCGAGCTCCTCGCCGAGCAAGGAGGCGCGGGCGAGCGCGCCCGCGGTCACGCCGCGCGCGGCCGCGCGACGTCGCGCGTCCTGTGCGCCGGTCGCGTGGTCCGTGGCGGCGCGCGCCGCCGCGCGGGCCTCCGCCGCGCGCCTCCCCGCGGCCGCCGCCTGCTCGTCCGCCAGCCTCGCCTCGCGCAGCCGCGCGGCCTCGTCGAGCCTCGCGCGGAGGGTCGAGAGCGACGCGCGCTGCATGCGACCGAGCATCCCGAGACCCTTGCAGACTCTCCGCCCGGCGCAAACCTCACCCGGCCGCGGTCGCGATGCCCTCGCCCATCCGCACGAGCGTCTCGTGCCCGCGCCGGGTGTGCGAGACGAGGTCGTCGTCGACCACGATCCGCCCGGGCTCGAGCACCAGGATGACCGTCGAGCCGCCGACCTGGAAGTACCCCTTCTCCTCGCCCTTCGCG
Organism: Polyangiaceae bacterium; assembly: GCA_020849655.1. Taxonomy (GTDB): domain Bacteria; phylum Myxococcota_A; class Polyangia; order Polyangiales; family Polyangiaceae; genus JADLFU01. The sequence continues at coordinate 11,368 of JADLFU010000221.1, forward strand.
ACGGCGCCCGCCGCGTAGCGCTGCACCACGCTCCCGACGCACATCGCGCCGACCTCGAGGTACGCGACGCGCCCGAACCGCTCGGTGTCGAGGTAGGTCACCTCCCGCTGGTTGCGATCGAGGATGGGCCGGCCCTTCGCGAGCGCGCCGGGGTTCACCGACTCGAGCGGGCCCGCGACCCGCTGCGCCCGCGACGCCACGCCCGCGCACGGGAAGTGGAAGCGGTGGTAGTCGGACGGGCACAGACGCACGATCAGCACCGTCCCGCCGCGGAACCGCGCGGCGTCCGCCGGGCTCGCGAGCAGCGCCTCGATCGACACGCGCCGGCCCTTCGCGGGCACGAGCGTGTCGCCGCGCACGTCGGTGTACGCGAACAGGCGCCCGTCGGCGGGCGAGACGAGCCGCTCGTCGCGCGGATCGATCGGCCGCGCGCCCGGCCGCAGCCGCCGCGTGAAGAAGTCGTTGAAATGGACGAAGCCCCCCGGCGGCTCGACGTAGTCGTCCATGTCGATCGACAGCGACGAGATCACCCCCGGGATGTTGCGCCGCGAGAGCCGCGAGCTCTGGTAGCGCCCGTACACCTTGCTGAAGCTCGGCCGCGTCAGGATCGCGCGCCGCACCGCGCGGCCGAGCGCGCGCTCGTAGACGTACCGCACGAACGCGACGCCCATCACCGTCTCGGCGCGCAGCTCCCCCGTGCGCCGGTCGACGTAGTCGATCTTGAAAGCGTCGCCCGCCGTCTTCGCCATCGCCCGCCCGCCTTACACCGGATCGCGGCGCCTCAGGAACACCAGAAGCACGAGCAGCGAGCCCAGGGTCATCCCCCCGAGCACGGCGAACGGCATCCAGATGTCGCCGTACTGCGAGAACCCCCACGCGCCGTTGTAGTTCTCGGAGGCGAGCTGCGCGACCGCGCACTTGAACTTGCCCGCGCTGATGAAGTCGTCGGGCGAGTTCGCGCCCGGGTTCTTCAGATCGATGAGCCACGCCGACGCCGTCTCGATCGCCTTGCGCTCCTCGGCGACCGCGCCCTGGAACCCCCACCGCGCGGGCACGAAGTACATCAGCCACTTCAGCGCGGGGTTGCTCGTCATCGGCACGATGAGCCCGCCGAGCACGATCTGCGGGATGAGCGCGATCGGCGTGAGCGCCATCGCCGCCTCGCTGCTCTCGACGACCGACGAGAGCAAGAGGCCGAGCCCCACCGAGCACCACGCGACCGCGACGAGGTTCGCGAGCTCGATCCCGAAGGCCTGCATCCCGCCGTGGAACCCGAGCGCGAAGAACACGATCGCGAGCAAGGTCGCGCACTGCACGACGCAGAACAGGCAGAGCAGGATGAACTTGCTGAGCACGTAGTTGAGCAGCCCGAGGTTCACCATGCGCTCGCGCAGGTAGACGGCGCGCTCGCTCACGATCTCGCGCGCCGCGTTCGACGTGCCGAACCACAGCGACGACACCGTCACGAAGAACATCGCCGCCGTGAAATCGCTGGTCGGCTGCAGCGCCGCGAGCGCGTCGCCCGTCGAGCTCGCCGGCTGGCCGTACTTGCGGGCGATCTCCTGCAAGGCGCCGATGCACCAGAACGGCACCGCGTTCTTCTGGCCGCCGAACACGATCGCCAAGAGCGCCCCGATGATCGGCGCCTGCAGGAACATGATCGCCGTGCCCATCCGGTCGCGCACCTTGACCTTGAAGTAGCGGGACAGGAGCAGCCCCAGCTGCCCGCTCGTCGGCGGCGCGCGGTCGGGCACGCCGCGCCGGCCGCCCTCCTGGCCGATGGCGCGCGGGCCGGAGTACATCTTCCGGTAGGTCTCGCTCTGCGCGAAGTCGGCGGACCACAGCTTCGCCACGTGGTTGCGCACGACGCCGCGGGGGATGTTGGGGTCGCGCTGGCGGAGCTCGTCGCCGACGGCCGCCTCGCGCAAACGCAACATGTCGAACATGTCGCGCGGGTTGTCGACGTCGTTGCGCTTGCCCTGGCGCTCCAGCTCACCGCCGAAGAACCGGTACGAGTCGGGCGCCGTCGGCCCGAAGAACATCGGCACGCCGCCGGGCCCGAGGATGAGCGCGACGTTGAACTTCTCGTACTCGTCCTTCGCCGGCTGGTGGATGGTCATGATGACCGTCTTGCCCGTCGAGCGCGCGAGGTCGGACAGGAGCGAGATGAGCGCGGTCGTGTCGTCGGCGGCGAGGCCGCTCGTCGGCTCGTCGAGGAAGAGGATGACCGGATCGGTGACGAGCTCGAGCGCGATGTTCACGCGCTTGCGCTGGCCGCCGGAGAGCACCTTCTTCTCGGGCTTGCCGATCTCGAGGTTCGCGACGCTCTCGAGGCCGAGCGCCTGCAGCGTCATCATCACGCGCTGGTCGATCTCGTCGTCGCTGTAGTCGGGCGGCAGGCGGAACTTCGCCGAGTAGCGCACGGCCTCGAACACCGTCAGCTCCGGGTGCACGATGTCGTCCTGCGGCACGTAGCCGATCGACCCGCGCAGCACGTCGTAGATCGAGTAGAAATCCTCGCCGTTGACGCGGACCATGCCGCCGGTCGGCGGCTTGTAGCCGTTGAGCGTCAGGAGCAGCGTCGTCTTGCCGGCGCCGGACGGGCCCATCAGCGCGATCATGTCGCCGGGCACCGCCTTGAATGAGACGTCGTCGAGCAGCGTGCGCGTGACGCTCGGGTCCTCGCGGTCGGGGACGTCGACGCGCAGCCGCCAGGCCTCGACCTCGAACAGCGGCCGCCCCGCCCACTGCCCGACGTCCTCGATGATGATCTGTCCGCCGCCGCCCCCCGCCTCGATCTGGATGACGAGCGGCATCGGGCCGATGAAGACCTTCTCGCCGTTCTGCACCTCGACGGGCACGCCGGGCTGCACGCGCTGGCCGCGCACCCAGGTGCCGTTCGCGCTGCGCCTGTCCTCGATGAAGATCTTGTCGCCGCGCTTCATCAGCACGGCGTGGCGGCTCGACACCTGCGGGTGCTCGAGGCGGATGTCGTTGTCGGGCGTGCGGCCGATGCTCCTGAAATCCTTGGAGCCGCCGTCGAAGTCGAGCTTGCCGACGACGGTCTGGTTCTTCTTCTGCGGGCCGGGGTGCGGCGCGTCGGGCGGCGGAGGCGGCGCCACGTGCGGAGGAGGCGCCGCGAACGACGGAGGGCCCGCGACGACGGACGGCGGGCCGGAGATCGCGCCGCCGGCCATCGCCTGCGCGATCTGCGCGAGCACCGCGACCGGGATCGGCACGGGGCCGAACGCGAGCACGCCGCTCGGATCGATCGGGGTGGGCGTGCCCGGCGCCACGCGCGCGCCGCCCACGTACGTGCCGCTCGTCGAGCCGTGGTCGAGCACCATCATGCGGTCGAGCGTCACGGTCGCGTGCTGGCTCGACACCGACGGCTGCGAGACGACGAGCGACGCCCGCGCCGCGTCTCGCCCGATCACGAGCTGCCCCGGCGTGTACGGCAGGGAGCCCGCGGACATCAGCATGAGAACGATCGCCGGGTGGCTGAGCGGCACCGGCACCTGGCCGCACGCGAACGTCGTGCGGAAGTCGAACGGCTCCTGCGCGCGGGGCGGGAGCTGGGCGCCGTTCTTCGACGACGCGCCGACGCCGAGATCGATGAACACGAGCCGCCCGCCGCCTTGATGCACGATCTGCGCGTGCTCTGGGGCGACCCCAGGGCCTTGCAGCACGACGTCGCACGAGGGCGCGCTGCCGAGCGTGATGGTCTGCTTGCCGAGGCCGGGGATCATGGGCGCGCGGAACCTAGCAACGATCCCGCGCAGATTTCGAGGTTTTCTGCGACGAACGGGCGCACGCCTCGCGCGGTTTTCCGGTAGCGTGCGTGTCTTCGCCTGGGCGCCCATGAGGATCTACCACTTCGAGGACATCGGGATCGATCTCGGCCGGCAGCCCCTCGCGGTGCTCCGCGCGCTGCGCGCCGTCGGCGTCGCCTTGTCTCCCCAGGGGTGGGCGGCGATGACGATCGACGCGCGGACGCGGCTCTGCCAGCTCGGCGCGGAGGGCGCGTTCGCCGAGGACCAGGTGCAGGACTGCCTGCGCGGCGTCGACATGCGGCGCGTGCGGATGGTGGAGCGCTCGCGACCGAACCCGAAGCCGAGCGAGCGCACCCAGGCGCTCTTGACCTCGCTCTCCGCGCCGCCCGGGCTGTGGGAGCGCATCGAGCCGCTCGACCGCTGGGTGCTGCGCGCGCTGTCGGAGGGCCTCAACTCCCGCCTCTTCCAGCGCGCGTACGTCGAGATCGCGCGGCGCACCGGCCTGCACACCCGCCTGTCCGACGTCACCGCGACGATCGCGCGCTGCGAGCTGTGGCTGTCGGGCCCGGCGGTGAGCGCCGTCCGATCCCCGGACCTCGAGGAGGGCCGCGCGCTCGTGCTGGCGAGGGCGTCCGGCCTGCGCGCCGCGCGGCAGTCTCCGATGATCCTGGACCACCTCGCGGAGGTGGAGGTCGGCCCCATCGAGGTCGGCGCGACGATGTGGAAGGACCGCGTGCTCTGGCAGGCGCACGCGAGCAGCGTGGAGGGCGTGTTCCTCGGCACGTCGTCGCTCCTCTGCGTGGCCGCCGCCGCGGTCGCGCTCGGCGAGATGCTCTCGCGCGCCACGCCGCCGCTCACGGGGCACCTGTCGCGCGTCGAGCTGCGCGAGGACGTCTGGGCCGTGGGCGCCGACGACGACGACGAGCTCACGCGGATGCACCCTCGCGGCAGGTGATCCCGGTTGACCCGTTGGAGGCGTGGTCGTACCCCTCCGCGCATGCTCATGAAGGCCGCTCGCGCCGCGCTGCTCGCCACCGCGGCGCTCCTCGCCCTCGCCGCGTGCGGCCCGTCGGGGCAGCAGGCGGCCTCGCCCATCAAGGCCGCGGGCGCGACCGCGCCCGACTTCACCGTCGATCTGCTCGGCGGCGAGACGTTCCGGCTGGCCGATCACAAGGGCGAGGTCGTGGTCGTCGATTTCTGGACGACGTTCTGCCAGCCGTGCGTGGGCTCGCTCCTGCACCTGCAGAAGGCCTACGAGGCCCGCCGCGCGAAGGGCCTCGTCGTGCTCGGCGTGTCGATGGACCCGCCCGAGACGGCCGCCACGGTCGTCCCGTTCGTCCGCTCGCACGGGCTCACCTTCCCGGTCGCGCACGATCAGCAGAGCCGCGTGACCGATCTGTTCAACAAGAAGTCGAGCGCGCCGTACTCGGTGCTCATCGGGCGAGACGGCAAGATCCTCAAGATCCGCGAGAGCTTCCAGCCGGGCGACGAGGCCGGCATCGACGCCGATCTCGACGCCGCGCTCGGGCGCTAGCCCGCCGTCCCCGCGACCCGCCACGCCGGAGCCGCACGTTGACCCGACGGACCAACCCGCCGCCGAAGAAGGCCGAGGCGACGCTCGAGACGATGCGGAAGGTGTTCACCCTTCCCGAGAGCGACGACTCGACCCTCGCCAAGCTCGACCGCGAGATCTCGGAGAACCTCGTCGGGTTCCTCCGCGACCGCATCGTCGCGGGCGACATCGCGCCGGCGAACCTCGAGCAGGACTTCCTCGACACGCGCATCCCCGACGACCCCACCTTCGTCGCGGAGCAGACCGAGTTCTTGCTGACGAAGGTCGTCTCGCAGTCGGTGCACACGTGGAGCCCGTACTTCGTCGGTCACATGACGTCGGCCATCCCGTACTTCATGGTGCCGCTCGCCAAGATCATGGTGGTCTTGAACCAGAACCTGGTGAAGATCGAGACGTCGAAGGCGTTCACGCCGCTCGAGCGCCAGGTGATCGGGATGCTCCACCGCCTCGTCTACGGCGACACGGCGCCGTGTGACGACGCCTTCTACGAGCGGTGGACCCAGGACTTTCATCAGTCACTCGGCAACCTCTGCTCGGGCGGCACCATCGCCAACGTCACGGCGCTGTGGGTCGCGCGCAACCGGCTGCTCCCGCCGAGGGGCGAGTTCACCAGCGTCTCCGAGGACGGCCTGCCCGCGGCGCTCCGCGCGCACGGCTACGACGATCTCGTCGTGCTCGTGTCGAAGCGCGGCCACTACTCGCTCCGCAAGGCGGCCGATCTGCTCGGCCTCGGGCGCAAGCAGCTCATCGCGGTCCCGGTCGACGAAAATCACAAAGTCAACGTTGACGAGATGCGCCGCCTCGCCCTCGAGCAGCGCGCGCGGCGCAGGGGCGTCGTCGCGGTCGTCGGGATCGCGGGCACGACCGAGACGGGCAGCGTCGACGATCTCCCTCGCCTCGCGGATCTCGCCGCCGAGCTCGGGTGCTCGTTCCACGTCGACGCCGCGTGGGGCGGCCCGACGCTGTTCTCGTCGACGTCCCGGCACCTGCTCCGCGGCGTCGAGCGGGCCGACTCCGTCACGCTCGACGCGCACAAGCAGCTGTACGTCCCGATGGGCGCGGGCGCGTGTCTCTTCCGCGATCCCGCGGCGCTCAACACCATCGAGACGAACGCCAACTACATCATCCGCCGGGGCTCGCGCGACATCGGCAAGCACACGCTCGAGGGGTCGCGGCCGGGGATGGCGATGCTGCTGCACTCGGGGCTGCGCATCCTCGGGCGGCGCGGGTACGAGCTCCTGATCGACCTCGGCATCGGCCGCGCCGCGCACTTCGCCGAGGTCATCCGCGAGAGCGACGACTTCGAGCTCATCAGCGAGCCCGAGCTCAACATCCTCACCTACCGCTTCCTGCCCCCCGCGGCGGCGCGCGTGCTCGCGCGGGGCGACGTCGCGGCGCGCGCGGCCGCGAACGCCGTGCTCGACGAGCTCACCGAGTCGATCCAGAAGCGCGAGCGCGCCCGCGGCAAGACGTTCGTCTCGCGCACGCGGTTCGAGGTCGCGCGGTACGACGGCCGGGTGCTGACGGTGCTGCGCGTCGTGCTCGCGAACCCGCTGACGAGCCCGCAGATCCTCGCCGACATCCTCGACGAGCAGCGGGGCTACGCGGCGGAGCTGCTCGAGAGCGAGGGCTACGGGCGTGAGCTCGCGGCGCTCGCCGCGCCGCTCGCGTGACGCGCGTCGAGGGCTCGTCCGGGCGAGGCCGCGCGCTCCGCGGGCGCGGCGGCGCGCAGGCGGCCTGACGTTCCGGCTTGCGAGGGCGGGCGCCGTTCGCTATGAGCGGCGCCCGTTTTCCGTCCCCATCGTCTAGTCCGGTCCAGGACAGCGGCTTTTCACGCCGTCAACGCGGGTTCGAATCCCGCTGGGGACGCCATCCCCCGACTCCGCGCTTCCTAGCGAGCACGTCGAAGGGCTTTCGCAAGTCGTATCGCACGGTTCGACCATCGAGCCGCGGGTGCGAGACCAGCCGTTCGAGGAGATCGCGCTTCTGCTCCGGGCTGGCCATTTCCCACAGGAATTTGGCCGATTTCGCGAGTTCCAAGACACGGGCGGCCGTCACGAGGTACCTGTCGTCCTCGGCGTGCTGAGCGGCGTCGAACTTTGATCGGCCGTCGAGACCCGCCCGGACGCGGGCGACCTGACGGTCGTACATCTCCCGGTCGATCGCCCCGGCGTAGAAGCGATCGAAGGTCCCGTTCTCCTTGGTTCGGAGTTCCTGCACCTCGGCCTCGTACCCGGCCACCATGCGGGCCTTCGCTCGTGCGGCCTCTCCGTGGGTCGCCGAAAGCTCGTCGGCGACGGCGTGGGCGAGCTTCTCGCCGACGGTGATGAGGTCGATGGCCCCGGCGAGTTGCTCCAGGATCGCGTCCTCGTGGACGTTGACCTGGGGTTCGGCTTTGCCCCGGTGGACCCGCTTGCCGTCGGCGCTGCGGTGCCTCAGGCACCCGCTGCCCAGAGTGCCACGGCGTGCTGTTCGCCGTGGTCGCGCCGCCCTGACGAACTCGGCGAGTTGGTGCAGATTCTGCAACAGCTCGCCCTACTCCGACAGCTCCACCTCGCCGAGGTCTCGGAGGACGTCGTTCACGATGCCGACGTCGATCCGAAACCGCGTCGTGAGTAGGAGGGCGTACTTCTCGCGCGCGCTCGAGCAGAGGCCGGCGTCCTTGGCCCCCGCGATCAGGCCGATGGTCCCGAGGAGAGGGAGCCGTTCGGCGCGCGCGACGCGACGCGCGTCGCCGTCGTCGACCAGCACGACGGCGCCCGGGTGAGCGAGGGCGATCGCCAACGCCTGTTGCTCACCGGGATCGAGGCCCGCGACAGCGGGCGGCAGCGAATCCAGATCGGGCACGATCCGAACGCACGGAAGACGCCCCACGGCTGCGGGCTCCGGCGCGCCCAGGAGCGCCGAGAGCTCGCCCCAGACGGTGAGCGGCACGAGCACCTCGGCGAAGCGTGAACACAGGACGCTGAGGAGGTCGACGGCGTGGAGCGCGATGAGCGGACCCGTGTCGGTGACCGCTAGCGCAGCGCCTTCCACGCTTCCCTCTCCGCCCTGCGATCCTCGTCGGTCCAGCTGTCCCAGGCTCGCCGCGCGCGAAGACGCGCGCGCGCGCCGCGAAGCAACATCCCGAGCGCGGGCAGCCCCGCCTGGACGCCGCGCCAACACTCCACGGCCTTCCGGGCCCAGTACCGGAACTCGTCGGTGCGCTCGGAGGCCATCTCGTCGAACGCCATCAACAGAGCGCCATGGGCCCGGTAGAGCGGTCGCAGCTCCCTCGGCATCGGGCCCGCCAAGTCGTCCCCGACTTCCATGGCCTGCGCGAAGACCTCGTCGAGCCCGCCCAGGGCGGCGAGCGTCTCGACGGCGACGCCGTAGTGCTCGAGCGCCTGCTCGAGCTGGCGAAGCGCGTACGTGCGGTCGTCCTCGGCCGTCTTCCGCTGCTCGCGCACGACGCGGCGCAGCCCCTCGTTCACGTAGGCGCGCAGCGCGGCCTGCGGGTGCGCGGCCAGAGCCTTGGCGACCGTCATCATGAGGTCGAACGTCGTCCGCAGCGCGACGTCCTCCTCCGCGGAGCCTTCCTGCGGACGCGCGGCCCAGGCCGCACGTGCCTGGGCCCAGAACGCCGAGCACGCGTGGTCGACCTCAGGGGCGAGATCGGGCACCCCCTCATCCGAGGGCTCGGATGGCTTGAGAAACGCCGGCAGACCCATACCCCGATCATAGTCGACCTGGCGGGTGAAGCCACGGGGCTCGACGGCCGGGCTGGCGCCCGATGGCGCCCGATCCCTCCCTCCGCCCTCGCTTCGCCCTCCGTCGTCCCTCCCGATCCGGAGACTGGCTCTCGTCGACGGCGCGCTGCCGCGGCGAGAGACCGACATGACCGACCGGGCGAACGTGAATGGCGCTGCTGCTCCTGCGGCATGCTGCTGGGCGTCGAGCGCCAGGGGAAGCGCACCTGAAGTACAAGACCGCGCCACCGGACGAACCGGACGCCATGCCGGCTCGCGACGGCCGCGCGAGGGGCATGAGCCGGCCTCCGTCGCCAAGTCCTCATGACAATAGCCCCAACATCGTGGACACGCCCCTCCCCCTGGCCGCGGCGCGGACCCGGGTTCTCCGCGGATTTCTGGGGCATTCGCCCGACGTGGCCGTCGATCACGCGGTGTCACGAGCCGGCTTCCGCGCCGGCGTCCTGGGAATTTCCCTGCGAGATGGCACCCGGCCGTCTCGACGAGACGACTTCATCGAGTTGTGGTCGGCCCTGAGGGGCGTCCTCCGACCCAGGTGGGCCGGGATGGTAGGCGCGGCCACCTCGAGGAGAAGCGGCCGATCTCGCCGCTTGTGAGGCCAGCGCCGGCCTTGACCCTTCAGGCCCGGAGTCACATGATGGCTCAGTTCGCCGGCCGAGGCCGCAAGGGGTCGGCAGCGCGGGGTTCAACTCCCCTGGCTCACACTGGTTCTGGTTCGTCCTCCTCGTGGTCACACTTGTCGTAATTCACGCAGTTGTCTCCATCCTTGACCATGAAACATCAAAGGAGGTCCGGATGGAAAGACTGAATCAATGCCAGTGACAGCACTCAAAGTGGCAAGACTGTTTCTTGTCGCTCCCATCACCACGATGTGGGCGATCGGAACCAGTGTGGCGACGGGTGCCCTGTCGGTCTGAGACGGGGAACAGCTACTCCCTGAACGGTCGTCAGGACGTCAGGTCGTCTTTCGGATGCCCCCGACCCGCCGACAACGCGCACTCGAACGAGCCGCCACCCAGCGAGGCCGGGCATGCGGTCGCCGGCTACGTGCTCGGGATGAAGATCGAGAACATCTCGATCGAGACGATCGGCTCCTCCGGTGGGCGCGTCACCGGGAAGATCTTCGCGGCCTACCGTTCCCAACCGCTCTCCCAGCTTGCCCTTGCCGGTTACGCCGCTGAGGGGGGGCTCCTGGGCGTCGAGGCCGTCTGGTTGTTGTACGACCTTCGCGTGCGGCCCTCTCGGTCCGGACCGGGCGAACGATCACGACCGAGGACGAGGAGTTCGCGTGGGCCTGGCTCCGGACCACGGCCGCCGTGAAGGCCGTCTCCCGCCGCATCTGGGCCGTCTCGCGGCAACTCATGGGAGCGAGGGGCCGTCGGGGGCCAGGAGGCGGTCCAGCGTGTCGTGGGGGGTCGAGGGGTCGTCTGGTACAACCAGGCGCTCCTGGCGGTTCGTGGTCGAAGGGCTGACTCGCGATGGCACGCTCTCGAGACGATGAGCTTCACGGCCGCTCCTCCTCCTCGTCCCAGGGCGTCGTGCGAGAGGTGCATCCCGAGCTGTGCTTCGCGGAGGCGAACGTCGGGGCCCCGATGACCCACTCAGCATGGATTTCGGGAGCCCAAGGAGCAAGCGTCGGAGTCCGAAGCGGAATTCGAGCCGAATTGGGCTGA
>JADLFU010000222.1 GCA_020849655.1 Polyangiaceae bacterium
CGGTCGGCGCTCCTCCTCGCGCGACCGACGCAGCACCCGAAGGTGCGCCGCGCCGTGATCGCGGCGCTCGGGAAGTGGCGGGGCGAAGCGGCTCGCGAGGCCGTGCTCGACGCGGCGCTCGCAGACCCGAGCGTGCTGGTCGAGGCCGACGCGCTGCGGGCGCTCGGCGCGAGCCGCGTCACCGAGTGCTTCGACACGCTCTCCGCCGCGCTCGGTCGCGCCTCCTGGGCCGAGACGGTCGCCTCGGGCGCCGTCGACGGCCTCGCGGCGCTGCGCGATCCGCGGGGGGTCGAGCCGCTGCTCGCCCGGGTCTCGGCCGAGACCCCGTCGAGGCTGCGGCGAGCGGCCATCCGCGCGCTGCCCCGCCTCGGCCGGGACGCCCGCGTGCGCGAGTCGCTCGAGGAGCTGCTCGACGATCCCGATCCTCACGTGCGGGCCGAGGTGACGGCGGCGCTCGTCGAGCTGGGCGACGCGTCGAGCGCCGAGGCGCTCTCGCGCGCTCTCGGGCGTGAGCGCGAGGCGCGGGTGCGCCGGCGCCTGCGCGAGGCCCTGCGCGATCTCTCGACGGCCCCGGAGGACGCCCTCCGCCGCCTCGCGGACCGCGTCGAGGCGCTCGAGCGCGACCGCGCCGAGCTGCGCGCGCAGGTGGCGAAGCTGGAGGCCGATCTCGGCGCGCGCTAGGCGTCAGCCCGCCGCGCGGGCGTCGCTCGTCGCGGGCTCGCGCGGCGCCACGGGCGCCATCTCGTCCCAGCCGCGCCGGCGTGTGTAGTTCGACCACACGCCCTCGCAGCTCCGGTCGTAGCGGCAGGTCGCGCACTCGGGACGCTTGGTCCGCATCGCGACGTCGAGGTCCTCGCGCGCCACGAGCACGAGCCCCTTGCCCTTGCCCTCGCGCGGCGCGCGGCGCTCGAGATCCAGCCCGGGGAGCTTGTTCTCCGAGAGCAGCTCGTAGTGCTCGTAGCGCTCGACGAAGCCCCGGTGGTAGTCGGCGATCCCCTCCGTCACGCAGAGCGGGATGTCGACGAGGAACGCCTGCGGGCGCGCCTCGCCGGACGCCGCGAGGAACTCACGAAACTCACGCGCGATCTCGGTGTACGACGGGAAGATCTGCTCGAAGTAGGTGTCCGCGCGGCCGTTGGCCTGCATCACGTTGAACACCACCTGCTCGACGCCGAGGCCGCGCAGGAAGCGATAGATCTCGAGCAGGTGCGGCAGGTTGCGGTCGGTGAGCACGGTCGAGGTGTGCACCTCGACGCCGTAGCGGCGGAGCTTCGCCGCGCTCTCGATGCCCGCCACCGTCTGCGCGAAGCTCTGCGGCGTCCGCGTGAGCCCCTCGTGGAGCTTCTGGGTGTGGCCGTGGATGGAGACGTACACGCGGTTCAGCCCCGCCTTCACGAGCGCCGCCGCGTACGGCAGGTGCGAGAGGCGCCGGCCGTTCGTCATGATGCTGAGCTTGCGGTAGCCGAGCTGGCGCGCCATCGAGAGCATCTGGGGGAGATCCTCGCGCAGCGTCGGCTCGCCTGACGTGAAGCACGCCTCCTCCGCGCCGCGCCGCTCCTCGAGCACCCACCGCACGCGCTCGAGCGTCATCGCCGAGTTGTTGACGTACCGGCCGTCGCGGTCCTCTTCCATGCAGAAGACGCAGTTGTTGTTGCAGACCGGCCCGATCGACAGGTGCACGCGCGGCTCTCGCCGCTCCAGCCGCTCGGTGATCGAGAGCTCGGTCACGTGACCTGGATCATGCGGTACGCCCGCGGGGCCGTCAATCCTGGGGCGCGAGGCTCGGCGCGGAGCGAAGGGGCCTGGCGTAGGCACGTTGCTCGACGGCGCCCCGCCCCGTAGGCTGCGCGGCGTGGCGACCCTCGCGATCGTGTTCCCCTCGCTGATCGTCCCCCGGCGCGCGCTCGCGTGGGCGCGCTACGAGGACGTCGCCGCGCTCCGCGCCGCAGGAGCGCTCCGGGCGCGCGGCGACGACGTGATCGTGCTCGACGCGCTCGCGTCCTTCGGGGCGCGTGTCACCGACGCGGGCGGGGGCGAGATCACGGTGGGCGTCAGCGACGACGCGCTCGCGGCGCGCCTCCCGGCCGGCGACGACGAGATCTTCGTCGCCCCCCACCCGCTCGCGCGCCAGACCCTCGACGCGCTCGTCGACGCGCTCTCCGCGGCGGCCCCCGCCGCGCGGATCACGCGAGGCCTGCCACCGCACGATCCTCACACGCCGCCCGCGTGGGAGGCGCTCGATCTGGCGGCAAGAGCGGCCGCGCAGGCCGCGCTGCACGACGGCGACGCGTGGTCGCCCGCGGCGCTGCCCATCGACGCGCGCGACGCCGGGGGGTGGTCGTCAGGGGAGCTCGACCGCGAGCTCGGGCGCGCCGCGTCGCTCGGCGCGACCAGCGTGGTCATCACGTCCCCGACGGCGACGCTCGGCGCCGCCGCGGTCGAGGACGCCATCGCGCGGTGCCACGCGCGAGGCTTCGACTTCGCGACGCGCGACGGGGTCGACGCGGGTGCGGTGTCCGACGAGTCGCTGAGGCGCCTCGCGCTGAGAGAGCAGCACCTCGCGATCACGGCGACCAGCGACGTCGACGCGCTCGCGGGCCTCGTCGAGCGGGCCGGCGCCGTCCCGCTGATCGTGGTCGCCGACGTGGGCGGCCCCGATCAGCGCGAGGCAGACGTGAACCGCGCGCTCGAGCGGCTCGTCGCCGCGGTCGATCGCCACGGCCTCTCGGCGCGCGCGCGGGCGCTGCCGGGCGGCGTCGACGTGGGGGAGTTCCTCTGGACGCTCGACGCCCGCCTCGGCGCCGGCGCCGGCCCGAAGAAGATCATCATGAACGTGACGTACCGGTGCAACAACCGGTGCACCTTCTGCGCGACCGGCACGCGCACGCAGCTCGACGGCAACCACGACCGGCAGCGCGAGCTGCTCGCGAAGTACCGCGCGCTCGGCGTCAAGCTGCTCGATCTCGACGGCGGCGAGCCGACCTTGAACCCGCGGCTGTTCGAGCTGGTCGGCCACGCGCGGCGGCTCGGCTACGAGAAGGTCAACGTCACCACCAACGCGCGCATGGCGAGCTACCGCGACTACGCGCACAAGCTCACGCGGTGCGGGGTCACGTCCGTCCTCGTCTCCCTCCACGGCCCCGACGCGCAGACCCACGCCCAGAACGTCGGCGTCGCCGAGGCGTTCGACCAGACCTGCCTTGGCGCCCGCAACCTCGTCGCCGAGGCGCCGCCGAGCGTCGAGCTCGGCGCGAACATCACGCTCACCAAGTCCAACCACAAGAAGCTCCGCCAGGTCGCCGAGCTCGTCTGCTCGCTCGGCCTCGGGTGGTTCAACCTCCAGTTCCTCACGCCGTTCGGCCGCGCGACGAGCTCGGTCGCGCCCGACACCGCGGAGGCGGCGAAGGAGGCGATGCGCGTGATCGACGAGTTCCGCGATCGCCTGAAATTCCAGGTCATCAACCTGCCGTTCTGCTTCATGCCCGGCTACGAGGAGTTCCTCCTCGGCGATCTGCTGAAGCTCGAGCGGCACATGCTGTTCGTGAACAACGACGAGGTGAACCTCTTCGAGTACCTGCGCGAGCGCCGCACGAAGAAGCCGGTGTGCGAGGCGTGCCCGCGCGCGGTGTTCTGCGGAGGGTTCTACGAGCTCGACGACGTCCCCGAGCCCACGTGGCTCGTCAGCCCCGAGGATCTCGTCCGCCCCATCCGGCGCGAGCTGCCGGGCCCCGGCGCGCCGGCCACGTGAGCGGCGTGCCCCACGCGCACTCGGCAACCCCACCCCCGAGAACTCAGGCAACATGCAGGACATGACGTTCGAGGTCCCGCGGTCCTACGCCGCATTGTTCGACGCCGGCCGCTTCGAGTACTGGGGTGTCCCCTACCGCTCGATGACTGCCGACGAGCGCGTGGCCCGGTACGCCGAGCGCCGGAGCCAGGTCCTGTGGCTTGAGGCCATCGAGTGGGACCCGACCCGGAGCCCCGCCGAGATCACCGCGCGCCCGGAGTCGGACGACACGCTGCCCGGGCTGGTCAGGTTCGCCGCGAACGGAGGCGGAGACGCGTACTGCTGGTACCTGCCGTGGCGAGACGGCCCCGAGCCGCCCGTGCTGCTGTGCCCGCACGACAGCACCGAGGCCGAGTACTTCGCGCCGGACTTCGCCCGCTGCCTGGAGCGACTCTGGCTGCTCCACGGCGCCTGGTGTGATCGCGAGGCCCGCGACCTCGTGCTGGCGGATCTGCGGAGCTGGCTGTCGATCCTGGAACCCCACCTCGACCGCGACCGCGTCGCGGCGCTCCGGGCGCTCGCCGACGGCGTGGACGCCGCGGGCTTCCGCGCCGCGGAGAGATCGCTCGTGGAGAGCTGGCCCCGCGCGAGCGACACGCTCCGCGGACACGATCTGCTCTCGACCCGGTACACCGTGGAGTACCTGGGCAAGGACGCCCTCAGGCTCTACGACGAGTCGATCGCGTTCTTCGAGAAGCTGATCGCCGACGGGCACCCGAGGTTCGCGTCGAAGCTCGAGGAGACGAGGCGGAACCGCGAGGCGGCCGTCCTCCAGCTCGCGGCGAAGGGGCGGCGGAAGGCGACCAAGAAGAAGCCCGCGAAGGCGAGGAAGGCTGTGAAGTCGACGAAGCCCGCGAGGTCGACGAAGGCCGCGAAGTCGGCGAAGGCTGTGAAGACGACGAAGGCTGTGAAGTCGACGAAGCCCGCGAGGTCGACGAAGGCCGCGAAGTCGGCGAAGGCTGTGAAGACGACGAAGGCTGTGAAGTCGACGAAGCCCGTGCCCCGCAAGGCCGCCGCGAGCGCGAGGAAGACCACGCCGAAGAAGCCGGCGAAGGCGCGCGGCTGAAACCGGCGGGCCCGCTCATCACTCGACTGGCACGAGCTCCGCGTCCCCGTGGATCGCGAGGTAGTCCGCGCGCGGCCCCGGACAGCTCGTGCGCCACGCGCAGCGCCCGCACGCGTCGACGTACGCGCCGCCCTCGAACGGAGAGGCCGCGAGCGGGAACGGCCGCTCGGACGCGTCGACGACGACGAGCCGCCACGCGGCGGCGGGCTTGCACAGCGGGCGGTGCTCCGCGGGCAGCGTACACGGCGGTGTGTGCAGCGACTCGAGCGTGACGCCGAGCGCGTCGGCGACGGGCGCGGCGGCGAGGAGCGCGCCCGCGACCGCCGACAGCGTGGGGACGCGCGCCGCGACCTCGGGATCGCGCGAGTC